>CAZHPS010000529.1:0-4396 GCA_964534335.1 uncultured Desulfobacterales bacterium | reverse complement strand
TGTCCTCTGTGGGAAACCGAATCATAAGTATATTTTCAATGGAGAATTGGTATAACAGCGTGTTGACCCGCCAATATTCTGAACCTGACACTGTTCACTGATTTGTGACCATATCTTTGAACCGGGTGATGATTTTCCATGAAAATCCCTCCGGCATACAGGGGAAAAGTGCGTTGTTGGAAAATACCGGATCTGCCTCCAGATCATAGGGAGACACGGCAACTGCCTCTTTCCACATGGCAGTGTGGGGAATGGGTGTGTAATAAGTGGGAACCGGTGTGATGCGGTTCTGCTTTACTGTCAGAATGGATGCTTCCACTGCCTCCGGACTCTGATGCGGAAGTCCGGCCAGCAGATAGGCTCCCACCTGTTTCCGATCAAATCCTGCTTCCCGAAGATACGCGGCTGCACGGCAAAACTCCTCTTCCGTCACTTTGCGATCCATTGTATTCCGCTCCTCAAACGCAGTAGTTTCCAGTCCCAGGCGCAGGGTTGTGAAACCGGCCTGAAACATCAGTTGTGCAGTCTCCGGCGTGATTTCCCGGATGTGAACCGCGTTTGGGGTATGAAATCTCAACGGCAGCCCGGAACGGATAATGCCCTCAAAAATCGGAATGGCATGGTTTTTGGCATTTACCAGCAGCGCGTCATCATAAAATGCAAAATCCCGCACGCCATAAGCACTGTGCCAGTGCAGAATTTCCGCTGCCACATGTTCGGGACTGCGCACCATGCGCACAGGTTCCAGAAAACTGGATGCACAGTACGCGCAGGAAAAAGGGCATCCCATAGAGGTGAGAAGGGGTACAAAGGGAATCTGCCTCTGCAAGTCCCACGCGGGAAAAGGCCAGGTATTCATATCAGACGGATCAAATTTGGCAGATGCGGAAAAACCGGTGTATTTTTCCGCAATGGAAAGGATTTCCTTTATGCCGTCACCGCTGATTACAACATCCGCGCCGGAATGCTTCCGGGCATGTTCATGGCAGAGTGTCGCATATATCCCACCCAGAACAACAGGCACATCCGGAAAAATTTTCCGAATATGTGCAATGGTTTCCTGAACACCCGGATACCAGTAGGTCATCAGAGAAGTTAGCAGAATCAGATCAGGTTTGTCAACTGCCTGCAAATCCTTTGCAAACCATTCCGGCAAAATACCATAGCGGCAGAAATGCCGGGGAATATGCCGCAGTCCTTCGGGTTTGGGAATCCGTGTTTTCAGATACGGGCCGCGTCCGCATCTGAGGGAAAGCTCTGAATGTCCCGCGTCCGGATGAAATCTATCCAGGCAGTCAATATAATTTACTGCAAATCCGTGATTTCTGAGTATGGCCGCAAGAAGGGCCAGTCCCATAGGACGCGCCCAGTAATCATAGGCCGCAAAATCATGTATCCAGGGATTTACCAGCAGGATATGGGGAGAATTGGATTTCATAAGGGAAAATCTTTGCGGGGGAGCATAACATCAAATTCAGTGGCGGGCGTTAGCCTGTCCACTGCAATGATTGGTCAGGTTTTCTCTCTTTAATTTCACTGAACACCTGTCAGTAATGAAAGCGACATGCAAACAGGTGAAGTTCATCATCATTTTTTATTCTGTAAATCAGACGGTGTTCATGGTCTATACGCCGACTCCAGCATCCGGATAATTCAAAACGCAACGGTTCAGGCTTGCCTATACCTTCGCAGGGTGAACGCTGAATATCTCTGATTAACCCGTTTAAGCTGTTTGCGGTCATGCTGCTGCCACCAGCAGTAGTCTTCCCAGCGCGGATGGAAAATTATCTTCATTCATCCTCAGCAAGTGAGCGTTCTGTTCCTGTGCCTTTATTAAAACTGTCAATGCTTTCACGCAGACGTTCCGCCATTTTCGGACTGCTCAGTAAATATAAAGTTTCCTGTATGGAAGAATAATCAGCATATGACAGCAGCACTGTTTTTTCACCGTTCTTACGGACAACGATGACAGGTTCATGCGTATCACATACCATATCCATAACACTTTTCAGGTTATTGCGCAGTTCATTAGACCTCTTGCAAAAGTCAATTTTAATCCAGTAAAATCAAAGGTGCAACTTCCAGTTTTGCAAGAGGTCTATTGTATGAAACAGCATTCATCATGTATTCACCTTAAACCAGAAACAATTGTCAGGAAAACCTGACCAAATGATCTGCCGAAGAAAAATCCCAAGGATTTGCAACTCCTTCATAATTTATATCCAATGCCGTTTCCTTAAGAAAATTCAAGGAGTGCCGGACGTAAAATTTGTCGGTTATTCCGGAATCATTTCAATTTCCCAAACTTTCAGTCCGGGATTCCGCCTTAAGGAAACAGCGTTGGGTTTATGGGGTGCAACTCATCAGTATCACAGAAGATCCGTGAAATACTGCATGGAGGTTTTTTTCAGTTCAGTGCGGCTGAAAAGCAGGTTATAGTCGTTCTCTCCGCTTGCCAAAGCCATCCTGCGGGCAATCTCCCGGCAGGATTCCTCGTCTTTTGCATGAATCATGGTATAGAGATTATAAGGCCAGTCAGGGTTGGGATTCCGGCGGTAACAATGACTCACTTCCCGGAACCCCGCCATTTTCCTTCCCACCTCCTCAATCCGTTCCTCATCCACGTTCCAGGCCACCATTGCGTTGGCACTGAAACCGGATTTCTGATGACGGAGCGTGGCCCCGAAGCGGCGGATAATGCCACGGGTGCATAAATCCCCCAGGATTTCCAGCACCTGATCCTCGCTTATGCCCAGACTCCGGGCAATTTCCAGAAAAGGACGTGGGGTGACGGGAATATCACCCTGAACCGAGGCAATAATTTTTTTCTCAAGTTCTGTAAGCATAGATCTGATATAAAGATTTCACGTGGCAAAAGTCAAGTCTTTTCTCGATAGAGGGACTTTTTATACTGAAAATCCCTGTGTTTTTAACCGCTGAATACACGGAAAAAATCTGAAAGAAAACAGCATTTCTGCAATTATCTTTTGGAAGCGGACGGTTAAAGCAGTTTCATTGCCGGAAAAAAACAGGCTGGATCGTTTCAGTATTCATTGTTTTCCCCCTCTTTCAGATCTGCATGAAATTTTTTCCGGAAATTCTCAAATGTACCGGCACAGACAGCCTCCCGCATCTCTTTCATAAGATTCAGATAATAATGGATATTGTGAATGGTGTTGAGCCGGTAGGAGAGCAGTTCTCTGGACATGTACAGATGCCGCAGATAGGCTCTGGAATAATTCCTGCAGGTGTAACATCCGCATCTTCTGTCCACCGGGCCTGTATCATTGCGGAAACGGGCATTGGTGATATTCAGGGTTCCGTAAGGGGTGAAAAGCTGCGCATTGCGTGCATTGCGGCTTGGCATTACACAGTCAAACATATCTGCGCCCCGTGCGGTCAGTTCAACCAAATCTTCAGGAGTTCCCACACCCATAATGTATTTGGGTTTGTCATCCGGCAGCAGGGGCAGTGCATATTCAGCCACATCATACATCATTTCTTTGGGTTCGCCCACACTCAGACCGCCCAGCGCATATCCGGGGAAATCCATCTCCGCCAACTGATCTGCGGACTGCCTGCGCAGGTTTTCATACATTCCGCCCTGCACAATGCCAAAGAGCATATTTTTTCTTCCGGTTTTTTCCTTCCAGGTCTTTTTGCAGCGCAAAGCCCATCGGGTGGTCAGTTCCAGAGCCTCTTTTGCCTGTTTTTCCTCTGCCGGATAAGGAATGCACTGATCCAGACACATGAGAATGTCAGAATCCAGACTGCTCTGCACCTCAATGGATTTTTCCGGTGTGAGCAGATGCCGTGAACCGTCAATATGGGACTGGAAATTTGCACCCTCTTCTGTGATTTTGGTGAGTTTGGCAAGGGAAAAAACCTGAAATCCTCCGCTGTCAGTCAGAATGGGTTTGTCCCAGTTCATAAAACGGTGAAGGCCGGAAAAGAGATCAATAACCCCGGTTCCGGGCCGCAGATACAGATGATAGGTATTGCCCAGGATAATCTGAGCGCCCGCGTCTTTGAGTTCCTCCGGAGACAGTGCCTTGACAGTTCCCAGAGTTCCCACAGGCATAAATATGGGCGTATTCACCGTACCGTGAAGCAGTTCCAGATGACCTGCACGGGCCTTTACGGTTTCCGATTTTGTGACAAGAGTGAAAGAATGTGGCAAAATTTTCTCCTGAAATAAAAAAACTGTGTTTTATCGCACAGTTTTTTTACAAAGTCAATGAATTGCTGCAGAAGATGCAAAAATGGGTATAATAAGCAGAACCGGCTTCCTGTTTGGGTACTGGTTCAAATCCGTTGATCCGGGTCTGACACACGGACGGTAAAAATCCGTACGAATTGATATTATTACATAAAAAAATCTGAAAAACAAATCAGA
>CAZHPS010000528.1:0-4404 GCA_964534335.1 uncultured Desulfobacterales bacterium | reverse complement strand
ATTTATTATTACTTAATATGTCATTGTAACATATATTTTTTGTCCTGTACTATGACTGCATGCAATAGCCTCCTGTGTAACCGTAAATGTTTTGTCCGCGACAGTGACTGTGCCTGTTCTGGGGGTGCATAAGGTGCTGGCGGCCACAGAATACCCGACTGTCCCGTTACCGGTTCCGCTGCTGCCGGATGAGACGGTTATCCATGAGGCATTGCTTACGGCCGTCCATGCACAGCATGACTGGGTATTCACACTGAAACTGCCGGTTCCTCCGGCTGATCCGATACTGCCGCCTGCAGGATTAATGCCGTAACTGCATACAATGGCTTCCTGTGTAACCGTGAATGTCTTACCCGCAACGGTTATGGTTCCGGTTCTGGCGGAACATAAGGTGCTGTCGGCCACAGAATACCCGACTGTCCCGTTCCCGGTTCCGCTGCCTCCGGATGTGACAGTTATCCATGTAGCATTGCTTACAGCAGTCCACGCACATCCGCTTCCCGCTGTAACGCTCACACTGCCCGTACCCGCAGATGATGTGAAGGAGTTGCTGATTGGTGAAATGCTGTAAGTGCAGGGCGCAGGCTGTGTGACCGTGAAGGTTTTCCCCGCAATGGAGATGGTTCCGGTTCTGGCTGCACCTGTGTTTGCGGTAACGGAATAGCCCACAGTGCCGTTTCCTGTCACACTGGTCCCGGATGTGACAGTCAGCCATGATGTGTTGTTGCTGACAGCCGTCCACGCACATCCGGTTCCTGCTATTACAGTCACACTGCCTGTACCCGCAGATGATGTGAAGGAGTTGCTGACCGGTGAAATGCTGTAAGTGCAGGGGGCAGACTGTGTAACCGTGAAGGTTTTCCCGGCAATGGTTATGGTTCCGGTTCTGGATGATGTGCCTGTGTTTGCCGCAACCGAATAGGCAACCGTGCCGTTTCCGGTTAAACCGGCTCCGGATGTGACAGTCAGCCATGATGTGTTGTTGCTTACAGCCGTCCACGCACATCCGGTTCCTGCTGTCACACTTACACTGCCCGTACCCGCAGATGATGTGAAGGAATTGCTGACCGGTGAAATGCTGTAAGTGCAGGGGGCAGACTGTGTAACCGTGAAGGTTTTCCCGGCAATGGTTATGGTTCCGGTTCTGGCTGTGCCTGTGTTTGCAGCAACTGAATACCCAACCGTGCCGTTTCCTGTCACACTGGCTCCGGATGTGACGGTGAGCCATGATGTGTTGTTGCTGACAGCCGTCCACGCACATCCGCTGCCCGCTGTCACACTAATACTGCCCGTACCCGCAGATGATGTGAAGGACTTGCTGACCGGTGAAATGCTGTAGGTGCAGGGAACAGGAGCATCCTGTGTAACCGTGAAGGTTTTCCCCGCAATGGTTATGGTTCCTGTTCTGGCTGCACCTGTGTTTGCAGCAACGGAATAGGCAACCGTGCCATTTCCTGTCACACTTGCACCGGATGTCACAGTAAGCCATGACGTATTGTTGCTTGCAGCCGTCCACGCACATCCGCTTCCTGCTGTCACTCTCACACTGCCTGTACCCGCAGATGCCGTGAAGGATTTGCTGACCGGTGAAATGCTGTAGGTGCAGGAAGATGTAACAAGGGACGTGGCCGGATCTCCCAGCAGATTGCTTTCATAATAGCACCATCTCATACATGCTTCATTGATGCGCCAGGCATTGTCTTCATGACTGTCCGCATTCATCATTCCCAGCATATTTTTGCCTTCACGGAACATGGCATCCCAGAATTCCCGGTTATATCTATGGCTTGCCCCGTCTGTCGAATTCGATTTTCCCCATCCATACCTTGAATTGAACACGACGGCAAACATCCCTTTCCGGGTGGATGTTGTCAGATGTTCTGCCATGCAGTCTGCTTCAAAATTACCCGGAATACATCCCTGCGAATAGGCAAATATGAATTTGGTGTTGGTCAGCGCATCAGCATCAGCGTTCAACATTTTCATTGCATAATTGCTGTATGCATGACCAAGATGATTGATCATACCATATGTATTGGCGTTGATTTTGGAAATCAGCGTACTTTTTGGCCATATCCCATCCTTATCGTACAATGTGCCGACAGTAAAGGAGACATCACTGGTAAAACCGGCTGTTGAGATTCCGTGCTGAGTGCTTCCCAGACGGATTTCCTCCATTGAATTTTTGGCATATTCCGAAACCCCTCCATCTTTAAAAAGATATTCTCCGCACATCAGTGCCGATTTTTTGAATGGAGAGGAATCATTTTCAAAACTGATCGTCTTATAAATAAAATTGGACATTTCAGTTGCATTTTCAGCCGATGCCCTGCCCACATACACCTCTGCCAGTAAATCAACATCACCTCCGTTGATTCCATCATTGGGTTCACCCCATTTGCTGTCACCGTCTGAATTGTAACTGCCGTCAAGACATTGATAATAAAGGTCACTGGGGATATAATCAGGACATGGATAAGCCGGATCACGACAGGAAGAATTAGGATAAGGCTCGCACCACAGCTTACGCATGGGAATAATATTGGTGTCTCCTCCCAGCAGGATAAATTCGGTTTCCCAGTTGTTGTAAGCATCAATGATGAAATTCCTTACTTTTTCCGCATTGTCACTGCCGCTGTAATTGGCATAAATATCCTCAGTTGTAACAATTGTCGCGGACATTCCCTGTGCCTGTCTGTGGGCAATCAAATCATTGACATTGGGAGTTGCTGCTGCATCTTTTATGGCTTTGGATGTTATCAGCACATACCGGTAACTGTCTGCCGGATTGCAGATGGCGGATGATCTGGCTGTTCCGGTGTCAGCAGTCTGACCTGCATAGGTTTCAAGAGTTTCGGGGTTGTCCACTTTCATCTTTTCCAATACCGCATCCGGATTGCACCGAAGCGGATAAGAGGTTCTGCTTTGGGGAGCCGGATTTGTCACAACCCTTATGGTCATTTTTTTGTAATATGAAAGCTGTCCGCTTAAGGGTTTGTACTCAACAGGATTCAAAGTCGCCATCAGGATCGGAATTCCGGCCAGCTTTTGAATTCCGGTTGTATCATGCAGTTTGCCGGGATATGGGGCATCAGAGCCGTAAACAGACATATCCATCGGTGTAGGAAGAGGCTGCACATCCGGCAAAAGCGGATATGGCTGCTGACCGAATTCAACAGTATGCGAACCGGAAAGAACTGTTTTTTCACCTGGCTGCACTTCAATATGATCCAGTTCATGACCGTTTGGCAGAACAATCATTGACGAAATAACCGGCAGAATCGGTTTCCCTGTATAAACAGATCGGGGTGTACTGCTGCCAATTACAGTCTGCTGTTCTCCATTATAACCGATTGTTGTGGTAAGTTGCAGACCGGAAACAGGGTAGGAGATTTCTATGACTTCGGGATGAACAAGCGGAGCATAGTCATCCTTATCTCCTGATGTGGTAATAAGATCCGCAGCCTGATAATATTGAGAGGAAGGCTGTGCAGATGCGGTAAGGGTTGTTCCGTCAGAATAACCGTCTCCGTCAGCATCTTTATACCAGACTTTCACAGCCTCACGGATTTTAGCCACCACCTGAAGCCCGTAAACCGCCTCTGCCAATCCGATTTTGCCGTCAGCATTCACATCTCCGGCAGTTGTGACATTGGCAGGGGCAAGCCCCGCGTCCACCTGAAGCGAGGTTATCACATCCTTGAGATCAACCTCTCCCAGTCCGTCAACATTTCCGACTGCGCCGAAAACATTCGTCCCTGCCAAAACGGCTGTTCCGAAAACCAGAACCGCCAGCCAATACATGAATCTTTTCTCTTTTCTTTGCATTTGTTTCTCCTTTTCTGTTATAATACCGGTTTGCCATTGGTTTGATCCGGTCAGATTTGACAACTTCTGAAAAGTTGGCAAATCCCGCACAGGTGCAGACTGCATCAAGTCAATGGAGAATCGGTATTATATTTTTTCATCTTCGGCAGAGCAAAAAAACAAATCTCAATATACTAACAGCATAAATTTGTTTATAATGCTTTCCGGAAAATGTCAAGATTATTAAGCAGGCAAACAAAATCTTTCGTGTATTCAAAAAATACGGTTTTTCGGAAAAACCGTATTTTTCTGAAAATTTTATACCGAATCGCCAATGAAGACATGCTTTTAAAAATAGCAATTTTCTGTAATTAAACAGAAAAAAATTTTTTTATTGTATAAATTCAATAGCGATTTGGTATTATACCCGTTTCGCCATTGATTTGATCCGATATTGTCAGTTTTTCCGCTGTTCAGCGTGTGCAAAAAACCGCTCCGCTTAATTTTTGCACTCCGGTCTGTATGCAAAAAACCGCTCCGCTTAATTTTTGCACTCCTCCATTGCAAAAAACCGCTCCGCTTAATTTTTGCACTCCT
>CAZHPS010000527.1:0-4450 GCA_964534335.1 uncultured Desulfobacterales bacterium | reverse complement strand
AAATTATATAATAAATTTAATATAGTTATATCAAAATCCTAAAAACGTGTTAACAATAATAAGCAGGCAAAAAAAATTTTTTGAATACACGAAAATTTATGCTGACTTACGTATGTGGCATCCGGGGGGCATAACTGCCCACTGTTCCCGGAAATGTTTTTGCTTGCCATTTCAGTGCGGGTGGTGTATATGAAATTCAGGATCTTTTCAGGGCAGCTCTGCCTAATCATCAGTTCATATACCCGATGAAAAATGACAGTTCACCTGAAAATTTCAGTCCATATTGGCAACTGATCAGAGAATATATAAGTAGGCAAAAAAATTTTTCGTGTATTCAAAAATCCGGTTTTTTTGAAAAACCGGATTTTTCGGAAAACCTTATACCCGGAAATTTATGCTGACTTACTAAAAAAAGATAACGATGATAGAATATTATAACAATTATTTTAAGCAAATCAAAAAAATAGGGTCAGATGGAACGGAACACACGTATCGAACCCTTTTTGAAAATCTGCTCAATCAGATAAAATCCGACAAAGACATCACTGTAATTCATGAGCCGAAACGCAAAAAAGGCTTTGGCGCGCCTGATTTCCGAATTGAAAAATATGGGGCAGTCACGGGATATATTGAAACCAAAAAGCCGGATGAGAATTTGGACAAAATCCGCAAGTCGGAACAGATAAAAAAATATTTAAATCTGTCTGACAATCTTGTTCTTACAAATTACAGAAAATTTATGCTTTTCAAAAATGGTGAACAGATCCCGACAGATTATTGTGATCTTTTTGATGCGGTTGATCTGGAAAACAGAAAATCCGGGCTTTCCGAAAGCAGTATCAGGACAACAGACAAACTTCTTTCAAAATTTTTCATGTCCACGCCTGCGATGATAAGCGATTCAAAAGATTTGGCTGTTTATCTTGCAGAGAGGGGAAAAATTCTGAAAGAATATATTTCTGAGATATTAAAAGAGAATGAAGATGATAATTTTTCCCAAAAAATGCAGGGACTTTATAAAATATTCCGGGAAACTCTGGTCAAAGATTTGAAAGAAGATGAATTCGCTGATGCCTATGCACAAACCTTTATTTACGGTCTTTTTCTTGCACGTCTTCAATCCGCCAAGAACATAACCCTGAGTGACGCAAGCCGTTTTATTCCTGTCTCATTCAGTGTAATCAGGGAATTTTTCAGCTTTATCAGTTATGATTACACTCTCCCGAATTATATCTCATGGATTTTCAAAGAAATTACCGATCTCATAAACAATATTGATCTGAAAAAAATTTCTCAGTCACTTTCATTTGAGAAAAGGGACAAACCCCAGATTACTGATCCGTATCTTTATTTTTATGAAACATTTTTGGGTGCATTTGATCCGCAGAAAAGAAAATCAAAAGGTGTCTATTATACACCCCCCCAGATTGTGAGTTTTATTACCCGTTCTGTTGATAAAATTCTGACTGACGAATTTTCCATGTCAGCCGGTTTTGCCGATTCCTCTGTTACTGTTCTTGACTTTGCAACAGGAACAGGAACTTTTCTGGTTGCTGTCTTTGAACTGATTCTGAACAGAATCCGTGAGAAGGATTCGGGCAGTCTGAAAGGTGTTGTGCATGATCATATCCTGAAAAATTTCTATGGATTTGAATATATGGTTGCACCTTACGCTGTGGCGCATCTCAAACTCTCACAGCTTTTGAAAGACAATGGTTATCAATTAAAAGATCAGGAGCGGTTGCAGATTTATCTTACGGATACACTTGATGATTCCAACCATGAAACAAACACTCTGTTTCCTGTTGTATCTGCTGAGGGAAAAGAGGCAAACAGGGTTAAAATTGAAAAGCAGATTCTTGTCATTACAGGAAATCCACCGTACAGTAACCGTTCAACCGGCAAAAAAATTGAAGATTTGATAAAAGATTACAAACCGGAAGGTGAGAAAAAGCTCAATCTCAATGATGATTATATCAAATTTATCCGCTTTGCCCATAATAAAATGGAAAAAGTTCAGCAGGGTGTAATCGGAATCATAACCAACAATTCATTTCTGAACGGACTTACCCACAGGAGAATGCGCGGAAAACTGCTTGAAGATTTTGATGAAATTTACATTCTGAATCTGCACGGAAACGCAAGAATCGGAGAAACATGCCCGGACGGAACTATTGATCAAAATGTGTTTGATATTAAGCAGGGGGTTTCGATCAGTATTTTTGTGAAGAAAGAAAAGCATGGTAAATGCCGGGTTTTTTATCATGATTTGTATGGTCAAAGAGAGCATAAATACGATTTTCTGTCTTCAAACGATCTGAGAACAGTAAGCTGGGAAGAACTCGGAATTGAAGAATTTGACAAAAGTTTCAGGAAAACAAAATGGGGAAAAAACAGATTCAAAGAAAATCTCAGTTTTTTTGTGCCGGGTGGAAATATCGGAGTAATGAAAGATTATGGCAAATTTTGGGGACTGCCTGAAATATTTGAAACCTTCGGAAGCGGGGTGAAGACAGACAGAGACGGACTTGTGACTGATTTTGACAAAGATATTTTGTCGGAAAAAATGGAAAAAGCATTCAGCGGAAATTATGACAATGATTTTGCAAAAAAATATAATATAGAAAATTCAAGCAGCTATAAATTTGCAGACAAACTGGGAGAGCAAAGTTTTAATGAAAGAAATATTTTTGAATATCATTACAGACCGTTTGATGTCAGATATATTTATTATAAAACAGGCTTTACAAGCAGACCTGCTTCCGAATTCAGTTCGCATTTATTGAATGCCGGAAATCTGGGACTGCTGTTTATGCGGCAGGTTGTGCTGAATACTCCCTATTTGCATTTCTTTGTGACAGACAGAATTGCAGACAGCAGAATTCTGTACAGTTCACAGGGCATGGCCTCTGCTGCTCCTCTTTATCTGATACAGCCTTTGCCGGAAGCAGAGCAGATCACTGTTCAGGGGATAAATAAAATAGCCAATTTCACAACTGAATTTCAGAATTTCATAAAAACAGAATATCATCCGCACACACCGACACCCGAACAGATTCTGGGCTATATTTATGCTGTTGTGTATTGCCCTGTTTATCGTCGAATCTATCTTGAATTTTTAAAAATAGATTTTCCCCGTATCCCCTTTGCCGATAATTATGATACATTCACAGCACTTTCTCAGCTTGGAACCGGGCTTATTGAACATCATCTTATGAAAAAATCCTATCCTGATAATCAGATTTCATTTCCCAGGGAAGGAGATGATATAGTGGAACAGGTCAGCTTTGTTTATGATAAGAATACACAAAAAGGAAATATTTTTATCAATAAGAATCAATATTTCGGGGATATTCCCATTCATGTATGGGAATTTTGCATAGGCGGATATCAGGTTTTGGATAAATGGCTGAAATCACGTAAAGACAGAATTCTGACTTATCAGGAAAAGGAATATTTCAAAAAAATTGTCAACATTTTGGATTTCACTTACAAGTGTATGCACAAAATTGAAAATCTTTGGAAAAAAGCATTCTGATCTCCGGGCTTCGCGCGGGTGGATTAACATTGTGCTGTTTGTATTTTTCACGGTTAAAAAGTTGCACATGACTTTGTGTTAAGGTGATTTCCAGAAAAAACATCCCACCAAAGCAGCATAAGCTTCCAGCCTGTGCGTTCCTGCAAGTGGACGGACAGATAATTTAAGCAAAGGATATTCTCCATGACTTACAGCGATTTCAGTTTGGACAAAGTGCGAAAGTCATTCGGTCTGACAATTGCCGGTGCAGCTTTGTTTGAAAAGGCTGAATCTGTGACTGTCACGCCCTGGCTGCGGGAAGCTATGGACAAAGGGCTTCAGCTCGCTCTGATCAGCGAAAAGGCACGCTCAGAGCTGATTGTTGTTCCGGTATTGCTGACCAGTCGGGAATTGAGCCTTAATGCGTTCAGTATATATTCGGGGCAGCGTCTGGACATTGATCCTGACAAAGGACTGACAGGCGAGTGTGATTTTATTTTGGCGAAAACACCGCCGATTCCTGTGATACAGGCTCCTATTGTGATAATTGTGGAAGCAAAAAAAAATGATATTGACAGCGGTCTGGGGCAGTGCGGGGCTCAGATGGTGGGAGCGAGATTATTCAACCAGCAGGAAGGCACTGACATCAGCACGGTTTACGGCTGTGTAACTACAGGTGAGACATGGCAGTTTTTGAAACTTGCGGATAACACACTGTACATTGACAGTGGGCGGTATTATATTGACCGTGTTGAAAGAATACTGGGTATGCTGCAGGCCATTGTTGAGAGCTATAGTTCACAAACTGCCTGACCATGCCGGATCTGCAGACCTGCCCTGACGGGCCACTGAAAGTCCCCCCAAATTGCGACTAGTATATGACCAATTTAGATTTTATGGTATCAATTCCCCTCTTGAGAGGGGCAGGGGTGT
>CAZHPS010000526.1:0-4467 GCA_964534335.1 uncultured Desulfobacterales bacterium | reverse complement strand
CGGGAATGGCATGCTGAGAAAAAACGGGAGCAGTACAGCATAATTTTATCAGCATAAAAAGTCCCACTACCCAATTTTGATCCCAAAACCAATGTGGTGGAAGCCCGGATGTGCAGACTGAGGGAAAAAGTGGATAAAGGATTTGACAGAAAGCTGATTCATACGGTTTTCGGAGTGGGGTATGTTCTTAAACAAAGCGATTAGGCGGCTCACCACACTGGTTTTCCGGCTGACCTTCTGGTATGCCTGTATTTTCAATTTATCCGCCTTTGCAGCGTTTCTGATTTTTTATCTTTCTGCGGAGTCCTATGTGCAGAGCCGTACAGACAGGGAACTGACCGAGGAAGTTCAGGAATTGGAAGAAATTTATACCATCGGAGGTATGGCAGGACTTCGCGGGGAAATCATCCATGAATCCGCTTCCGAAGATACAGAGAAAATATTTTTCCGCCTGCTCACAGCAGACGGAACAGAAATAGCGGCAACGGATATGTCCACCTGGAGCAGCGGTACAGATACTGACCGGACTCTCCGTAGAGGCTCCCCCGGTCTTGTATCTGTATGCAGACAGAAGAAAACTCCAGCGGTTACTGGGAAATATGCTGGATAATGCCGTAAAATACACTCCGGAAACCGGGCAGATTTCAGTTACACTTTCTGAAGATAAAAAGGGAAACTGTATTATTTCCGTCAGAGACACCGGCATCTGGATTTCCGAAGAAGATCTGCCCCACATCTTTGAACGCTTCTACCGGTGCGACCGGAGCCGTTCCAGAACCGGCAACGGCCTGGGAGTCAGCCTGGTCAGAGCTATTGTGAAATCCCATTGCGGCAATATCAGCGTCCAAAGTTCTGCCGGAAAGGGAAGTACGTTCACAGTAATCCTTCCCCCAGCCCCGCCTGTCCGGAAGCAGAATAATAATGCTGATGGTATCTGACAGCCTGACTGTCAGGTGCAGGTCATCATTTTTATATTCTGCTTTTATTATTTCAATCTCTGATTTGCCTTTACAGTCTGTTCACAATCTGCTTTGGATCATGGAAAAAAGACGGATTTCTGCCGCCTTCGGGTTTGGGACATACAAGATCTGCAAAACGGAGATCCACAAATTTCTCCAGATCAATCATGGTTCCGATTCCCATTTTTTCCGACATATACCGCTGAATTTTTTCCAAATCATCAAGCGATGGATACAGATCATGGGTACGGATGCCGTGATGTTCGCTGAGTACACTTTTCAGCACAGGGATGGTCAGTTGCAGTTCCTCTTCCGGATCCAGAAAATCCAAGGCAATCTCTGCGGCTTTTTCCGGATTTTTTTCAATAAACTGACCGGACTGCACAAGCAGATCCGTAAACTCATGCACAGCATCCGGGTGCGCATTGATGATTTTTTCCTGCATGGCAACAATACAGCAGGGATGATGCTCCCACATTTCTCCGGAAAGAAAGAGCAGTTGCGCGTTTCCGTCAAAAACGGTTTTGGTTCCGATGGGCTGGGCCACCATGAAACCGCACGCGTCCTCACTTTCCCCCAGAAATTCAGGCATCATCACCGGAGGAATAACCTCAAATATCACATCCAGCCCCCTGGTGCCCACCAGACCGGCTTTAAGACCGATTTCCCTAAACAGCATGTCTGACAGCATATGATGCACGGAAAGCACATGGGGAATATAGAACATTTTGTTCCGGCAGTATTCCTGAAAGGAAACACCTCCGCTTCCCCTTTTGTTTCTGACGCAGATGCTGCCGTTTTTGTGGGCCAGCAGAACCAGTTTTATGGGAACTCCGAAACCAAACAGATCCATGGCAATGGGAGCCATGATAAAGGCAGCATCCACATCTGCTTTTTCCAGGGATTTCTGCACCGGATTCCACCCGGACATGCACACGGTTTCCAGTTCAAAATATCTGGGGGCAAATTCCCCTTTTCTGATCAGATGCTCCAGAACACCCAGAACCAGATGATCGGTAATCTGGATATGCCCCACCTTGAGCCGGATTTTACCGGACGGTGTTTTCTGGGGAATATCCCGCTGATCTTTTCTTTCTATGGCAAAAACCTTTTCCAGAATGCGTTTGAGTTCCTCATACGTAAAGGGTTTGGTGATAAAATGGTCAGCTCCGGCCTCGATGATTTTTGAGGCATCCTTTTTTTCAGCCTGGGCTGTTACCATGATGAAAGGGACATTCCGGTACGCTTTTTCTGAGCGTACCCATTTCAGAAACTCGTAACCGTTGACAACCGGCATGTTCCAGTCGCTGATAATCAGGGAAATATCCGGTTCCTCCCGGAGTTTCCGTATGGCGGTTTCCCCGTTTTCCGCTTCCACAATATTGTGAAACCCGATTTTGCCCAGAGCCTTGATTTCCAGTTTCCGGGTGACATTGAAATCCTCGGCTATCAGTATTTTCATTCCAAGATCTAAGGCCATAAATTTTCCTTTCATATTTTTTCCATGATTTTGCCTGTTCCGGAAAATATGCTGTCTAAGGCAGGCAGTGAATGGTTTGGAATATTTTTTTCTTCAAAGTATACAATGTACACCATATTATATAAAACAGTCAACCAAAGATGAATTACGGATTTCTTTTTCTGACCGGAAAAAGATTTCAGAAAATTCATAAAACATGATATATCTCTTTATTTAGATCAGTCTGAAAAAAAAGTCAAACACAGGTTGATATAATTCATTCTTTTGCATATACTGTACGCATTGACAGAGCGGCAGGTATGACACCCAACATTCAACACTTTCAACAGGAGATGCAAGCCATGACAGATTTTCAGAAAGCGTTACAGATCGGCAGAACCCCCAATATTGTGAAACTTTTTCCCAATTCCAAAGCCCTGATCGTGAGCGGAAAATTTATTGACCTGGCCATGCTGAAGAAAGGAAGTGCCATCTGCATGGCCGCCAACGGCAGAAGCAATTTTGTCATCCGGGGCGCGCTCCGGGCAGCGCAGCGGGCAAAGTCGGCCCTGATTATCGAAATTGCCAGATCTGAGGGCGGTGCTGCGGCATACTGTGCGGTCAGTCTGTGGAATATGGCCCGGCAGGTGGATGCAGTCTGCAATGAACTGGGCATCACCATTCCGGTTGCCATTCATGCGGATCATTACGGCATAAAAAAAGAAAGCGATGTGGAACCGGCCAAAACCGAGATACCCAGTCTTTTTGACGCGGGCATAACTTCCATAGCCATTGACGCATCCCATATGACGGATGACAAAAATCTGCTTGCCAGCATTGAGCTTGCCAAAAGCCTTGTGCCAAAATGGGCGGGACTGGAAACCGAAGTTGGAGAAATCAAGGGAAAAACAGGGCTTTCCACTGTGGAAGAGGCCAGATTTCTCATTCAGGGACTCAACGCACATGACATTTTCCCAAACTGGATAGCGCTCAACAACGGGACCACACACGGCATTGAGGCCAGTGATCAGGGCATTCAGGTGGATTTGACCGCAGATATTCATGCTGCTTTGGGAAAATACAAAGTTTCCGGCGCGCAGCATGGCACTTCCGGCAACAGTTCAGACCGGCTCCGGGAAATTGCACGCAAAACCCGGACAACCAAAGCCAATGTGGCAACTGCTTTGCAGATGATTTCCTGGGGACTGGAAGTCAATGATTACGGCAATGCACTTTTGGATGAGGCAGGGAATTTCATAAAGGTCAAAGGCGAGGGCGTGACCGAAGATATGTGGGCTGCCATGACCAAATATGCTGCGGAAAAAGGATGGAGCAAAGGCGATTACAAAAAACTGAATCTGCCTTTTGAAAACCGGCTGCTGGGCCAGCCTGCCGAAATTCGGGAGCGCATGGTGAAACGGGTGGAGGATTTTGTTTTTCACATGATGACAGATGTGCTCAATTCCAGTGATACAGCGCCCATTGTGACTGACCTGATCCTGAAGACCGGTTCTTATGATCCGGGTCCCAAAGCAGAGCGCATTGAGGATCCTGCTCATTGGACAAAGGAAAAGATCATGGAAAGAGCCAAATCCATTTCCGGGGACAAAGGGGAAAAAGGGAATTTTGACGACTGATGCGCATAAAAAAATACTGCCATTTCTGCGCGCATCCTTTGGTGACAAAGCATGTGGAGGGACGGAAGCGGCTTTTTTGCGAAAACTGCAAAGAGCCGCTTTATGAAAATCCCATTCCTGCCGCGTGTGTGATTGTGGCAGATGAAAACAGACGTATTCTGCTGGTAAAACGGAGTGCTGACCCGAAAAAAGGTCTCTGGTGTCTTCCCGGTGGATTTATGGAAATCGGGGAGACACCCGAAGAAGCCGCGATCAGGGAACTGCGGGAGGAAACCTGGCTGAGCGGGAAAATTGCCCGGATTATCGGAACCGATTCCCATTCCAGCGCGTCTTACGGCACAGTCACACTGATCTGTTTTCTGGTGACAGAATTTCACGGAGAACCGGTTCCCGGAGATGATGCCTGCGATCT
>CAZHPS010000525.1:0-4474 GCA_964534335.1 uncultured Desulfobacterales bacterium | reverse complement strand
TTTTCCCGCTCTCCCTTTGTGCGTCAGGATACGGAATACTTTACCTTTATCCGTCCCAACCGTGCAGATGACATCAGTCTGCCGGAAAAGGAAACGCAATACACAATGGAACTTCCGCAGGAATTTGGCACAGGCAATCTGATGATACAGATGGAATCCGGCCCTGTGAAAAAATCCCAGGTCGTGTATGCCAATTCTTTGGATGCGCAGATTGCAGAGAATTACGGCATTCTCAGTCTGCGGGAGCAGAAATCCGGAAAAGCTATTGCAGGAGCGTATGTGAAGGTGTTCGCGAGAATGAAAGACGGCAGTGTGCAGTTTTACAAAGACGGATACACAGACCTGCGGGGCAAATTTGATTATGTGTCCCTCAGCACCGATGAAAGTGACAATGCAGAACGCTATGCAATCCTTGTCCTGACAGAGAAAAACGGAGCAGTGATAAAGGAAGCGGGTGTGCCTAAGCAGTGAGTGGCTGCATAAAAAAAACAAAAACCCTGAGGGTTTTGAAAACCCTCAGGGTTTGTTTTCTGTTTCCCGTTCCCACGATTCGTATGTAAACAGTTCCGCCCTGTCCGGTGAAACATTTTGTTATGTTTTTTTCGTTGTTTCAATTATGACAGAAGTATCTGTTAAAACTCGGTAAGTGTCCATGACTTAACCTTTATTTCATCTTCTGAAATGTCCCATTTGGAAACTGAAAGAAAATCTTTTTCCCATTCATGGCTGTCTGTTGTATCATGTGAAAAGAATTCTGTTTTTTTCGGTATGATAATAACTTCAACCTCCTGAAAATTAAAATTTTTCGGCAGTTCGATTGAAATTTTGTTTCCGAAAACTCTGCTGTATACTCTTAAGCTGTTAAAAATTTGAAATTGTTCCATATTAAAATCCTTTCATTATCTGACCGCGCTGAAATGCTTTCATAATTCTTCCAGTCCAAAATAATAACTGAGTTCTTCATCTGTAAGAAAATCCGTTGAATTATTATTGACAGATGAAAGTTCAATATCGTGTTCGGATACTTCTGGGTCAGTATCTTGAAATATGACAATTACTTTAAAATATGGCAATTACTTTAAACACAGCATTTTCTCTTTGGACAAATTCCAGATGACCGTCTGATAACAATTTACTTTCAAAACTTACTGTATTCATAATAATATCCTCTCAATCTTTGTCTTGCTGGACAGTCACTTATGATTTTTTTTATTTTAGTGAGACTGTTTATCTCTTCTGCAATTTCACCAAAATTTGGTGGATCTGTACCTTATATTCAGAATTTTGGGAGAAATATCGTACTCTCTGCTGATATTTGGATTTGAAATGCAATTCCACCTTTCCAAAAATCTTGTGCTGTGGATGTCTTATATAATGCAATTTGTATCTCTCCTTTTTATAGTTGCCTAATGTTAAGCTAACCGGCGGCGGGCTGGCGGGCTTATCCCGCTGTCCGCTTGACCGCTTGGTTATATTTTCATTTCAATAGATTATGCTGTTTCAACTTTATATTTTTTACACCAGTCTTCAAATAATTTTGCCACAAATCGTAACTTACCATTATCTTCTCGTAAGATTTGCTTAATTTTTAAATTTTCGGTAACTTTTTTTGATAAAGTATAAGGTTTGCTGTCTGCTAAAGCTATCAATATATTTTGTTCTTTATCAGTTAATCCATCCCAAGAATACATAAAAAAATGCTCTCTTGATAAAATTTCAGGGATAATATTATTAACATCATTTAAGGTTATTCTATTTTTTACTTCTTCATTTGCTAATTCAATAAGTTCTCTACAAATTAATTGGCATACATAAGGAATTCCGCCGCATAGCTCATAAATATGTTCTATAGCTTCAGGATCATAACTGATGCCGACTTGTTTGGATGGCTTTATTATTAGCTCCGTTGTATCAACTTTACTTAATGGCTCCAAAACATAAACATTAAAAATGTTATAAAGTGGTGAAGTTATCCCGGTATTTCCAATCATTCTTATTCTACTTGTTCCAGCTAATATTACTATTATTTTTTGGTTAATTGTAAAAATAGCTCTGAGTATTTGTTGTATCGCCTCAAACTCATGTCCAACTACAATATCGGCTTCATCTATTAATAAAACAATTTTTGCATTAGTATATTTTAAATTTACTTCTGCCGTTAAGGAATCTAATGCTTTGATAAAATCACTCGCATAAGAAATAGAGTAATTTTTCCATCGTTCAGATGATATTAAATCCAGTTCTGATAAATTTTGGACAATTATTTGAAGAAATTCATTTAACATTGCTTCGGTTTGTTTAGAAAAAATTCCTTGTAAATCAATAAAAACAGAAATCATAGGTATTTTTAGATGTTGTTTTAATTGCAATAGAATAGAAGTTTTGCCCATTCTTCTCTCGCCGATTAGCATTACATAATTACCGTTTTGAATAAGATTATATATTCTTTCTAATTCTTTTTTGTGCCCCCAAAAAGCTGATTCATTATGAATTGGCGATCCAGTAATATACGGATTATATCTCTTTTCTGAAATCAGTTTATCATATTCCATTACAACATCACCAAGAAGATTTAATCCGATCTCTTTTGCTCGTGAAATGTATTTGCCATAATATTCAATAACACTTTTTTTGTCTCCTTCTTCTTGGGCTAATTTTCCAATGTTGACATATTGTTGACATTCATTTATACGGTCTCCAATTTGCACCGAAATTTCAAGGGCTGATTTATAATATTCCTTAGCGTTGATAAAATTATTTCGAGTTTTTTCCAAATGTCCAAATGATTCCAATATATCACTTTCACCTTTCTTATCTCCCAAATATTTTTTCAGTTCCAAAGCTTTGTTGTAATATACTTCTGCTTTGTTAAAATCCATGGCCTTTTGTGATAGAATACCAAGTTCATGAACAATAATACTTATATTTAATCTATCCGCAATTTCTTCAAAAATTTTAAGAGATTTTCTATAATATTTTTCTGATTTTTCAAAATCCCTCTGAATTTTTGCAATATGCATAAAAATAATAGCAATATTTCTCATATCGCCAATTTCTTCAGAGATTTTTAAGGCATGTTGATAATATTGCTCTGCTCTATCGTAATCTCCCTCTTGTAGAGAAATACTTCCTATTTGAGATAAAGCATGAATCAATCCTTGCTTATCGCCTAATTCCTGAGACATTACTAAGGCATGTTGATAATGATCTTCTGCCTTATCGTATTCTCCTTTATATAAAAAAATACTTCCTATCTGAGATACGGCATGAATCAACCCTTGCTTATCGCCTAATTCTTCAGACATTGTTAAGGCATATTGATAGGTTTCCTTTGCTCTATCCAATTCACCAGTTATTTTATAAACATCACCCATACTGGAGATTATTTTAGATTCATTAGATTTATCGCCGAGTTCTCTAAAAATAGCCAATCCTTTTTGATAACAATTCAAAGTATTATCATACTCGCCGCTATATTGGAATATTTTGCCAATCTCAGCTATTATCAACCCTTCATATAACTTATTTCCAAGTTCTTCTGAGATTCTTAAACTTTTTTCATGAAATTTTAGAGCTTGCTCATAATCACCCATTGAACTGTGCGCTATTCCAAGTTGCATTAATACCATACTCTCATCATATCTTTCATTAAGTTCTGAGGAAATATGAAGAGCTTTTTCACAGCATTCAATTACATTATTATTTTTAGCAAGAAGTTGATATGCTTTACCCATTTGTATAAGAATTTTACATTGACTACGTTTATCTTCAATCTCTAAAGAAAGTTTATAAGCTTTCTCAAGATGTGAGAGAGCATTATTAACCTGCCCAAGTCGTGCTTTTAAGTTTCCTTTATAATACAAAGCCTTAATTATACCATTTGTTGATTCAATTACTTTACTATATTGCAGAAATTTATCTATACATTTCTCACTTTCCTGTATATTTCCCCGATATTCAGACATATCTGCGATTTTTGTAAACAACCGCTCTGAAAAGCTGACAATGAATTGTTTTTTCCCTGTGTTTTTTTCCCCTTTTGTAAATTTTATTAATAAATCTGTTTTATCAATCGTTATCATTTGGCACAAAAAGAAGAACACCTCATCTGTGATAGGTTTATCCGTGATAATTTTAGACGGATTATGTTCTTCAAATAATGCTTTACAGATATAACATGCAGAAAAATATTCCATAAATGATTTATGTATAAATTTATATTTTCCGTCAGTTTCAGAATGTATCAAAAAAGACCAGCTCCTAATATCGCTTGAAAAGTATTCAATTTGTGATGCTTTTTCGAGTTTGAAATAATTCCGTATGGTTTCAGACAAACTGCTAAAATGTATTTCAGGATTTAAATTATCCGTCATCAGCATTTGCCATGCAAGTTCAATAATAAAAAATTCTTTATCGGTTCTCATAGTACAGGACAAAAAATATATGTTACAATGACATATTAAGTAATAATAAA
>CAZHPS010000524.1:0-4479 GCA_964534335.1 uncultured Desulfobacterales bacterium | reverse complement strand
GACGGATAAAGGTAAAGTATTCCGTATCCTGACGCACAAAGGGAGAGCGGGAAAAAAGCAGTTCAATATCCATTGGATAATAACTGATCCGGCACTCCTTTATATTGCGGTAACTGATATGAATCCGGCCTGCTTCCACTTTGAATTCAAAAGCCTTTTCCGCATCAGCAAGAACCGCCTGCACCTGATCCCGATCTTTCTCATCTGCAAGTTCCAGATTTTTCCCCTGCAGTTCATCCAACTGAACAAGTGCGGCTGCAAAGAATTTGCGCCAGCGCGGTACCGGATATGTGCTGTATTTCTCCGCAATACCCCGGGCAGACGCTGTGTCTGCTTTGCAAAAATCCAGATAAGCGTGCAGATAATCATACTGCAGACGGGTGCTGAGTTTGGCAGGATCAGCCTGTGCAAAGAAATCCATTGCCTCAGCAGTGCGATCCTGCAGCAGCAGATAATACGTTATGCTCATCAGATCATCCGGTTCAGGCCCTGGCTGGTAAATCAGTTTTTTCATGAACCGCTGATACTGTTCAAAAAAGCGGTCATTGAGAATCTTGCGTTCTTTGCCAAGCTGATGCGCACGGGCATTGACCAAAGGCCGGTATTCCAGATGTTCATACCAGTCCCGATCTGCGGGTCTGATTTTCAGCAGAGGTGAATCCAGCGCAAATCCGCACTGATCCGCAAACGCCGAGCGGTTGAGGTATTCCCAAGCAATTTCAGGCAGATTGTGAAAAATACCGTATGACCAGAGCGTGTCATTCCACAAATGCAGAGATTGGAGCAGCGCAATGCTTTGTGTGAAGAATTTTTTGTCCTTCATGCGGAATGCAATTTTCTCCAGACTGATACGGTTGGGGTTGTTCTGACGGATAAAATCCAGCACCTGCGCATTGTCTCCGTTCTGGGAAATATAATCCCATGACTGCGTATCCAGACTGGTCAGTTCCTTTACCACATGAAAGGAAAAGGCATCTGCACCGGTGATGAATTTTTCATTTTCCGCAACCTGCGCAGGATACAGGGGAAATTCGCCGGTTTCAGGAAAATAGAAATAATATTCCATCTGCCGTGTGCTGAACGGCTCCAAATTCAAAGAAATCCCGCGTGTGTAAAATCCCTTTTGCAAAGGCATTGCCCCGTCAGGTATGCGAAGCAGGACACGGAGTTTCTGCCGTGCCGAACTGGGATTGCTCAGCACCACCTGACAGCCGTAAGGTGTGCGGAACAGGAATTCATCGCGGACAAACTTGTCGGATTTTTCATTGTTTTCATACCGGTACCGATCATCAGGCCGGAAAAAATTCTGGCTGATCATCATGGGAACCGGGGGAATCTGCTCATCAGACGATTCTGCCTCTTTGATTTCCTTATGGAAAACAATCAGGGGACTCGCGGCCTGTAGGGAAAGGGAAAGTTCCTTTATTTCCATTTCCTGTTTTCCTGAAGCAAAGGGCAGATCCATAAAAGAAAGCACAAGCATCATTTCACTGAAATTTTTGGCAGCCCAGGGGAAATTGCCGGAAATAAAAGGCTTGGACGGATCACTCTGGGCATAGTCATTCCAAAACGCGTTGACCGTAATCAAATCCGCATTCTGCTCCTCTTTGGACAGACCATGCCAGTTGTTTTCAGCCCATTCCTCTGTTTTGTCCAGTTTGCGGAAAAAGGGCTTGGGAGCCTCACGTTTTGCCATATCCTGCCTGCGCCGGCCCGCGCCTTTTTTCTCCATTGCAGCAGTTTTGGGAGCAGACGGAGCAGCCATGCGCATTTTCATTCCCTCCATTGCAGGAGCAGGCGCGGGCATGGCCATTCCTGCCGCCATATCCTTGCTCACGGCTTCCCGTTTATAAGAAATTGATTCCTCGGCAGGCATGGGTTCAGCCAGATTGTCTGCTTCGCTGTCATCAAGTACTGCACCAATCATCTGCGCAACCGTCCCGCTGTCATCCAGCGCACTGCATTTTACTGCTGTGTCAAACACCCGGTTGAAATTGTCGGTATCCGGCGGAATCATGTCAAACAAATCTTTGACATAGCGTTTGACCGGATCAGGATTTTGTGCATCTCCGGGCATACCGCGCAGCAGCAGAATCTTTTCTGCAATGTTGAGACGGGAAAAAGCCCTGGGTTCCGTGTATGCGCGAGTATCCCCGTCCGTAAGCCAAAGATCCGCAAAGGTCTTTTCCTTTTTGTTTGCCAGATACGGCAGAATCACGGCATCAAAAAAAGCCCGATCCTTTTGGAAAAGGAAGAAATTCAGTTCATGGCACGCGTACTGCGCATATTTCTCCTCTTTCTCTTCCTTTGTCATTTCCGGCCAGTTGAGAATGAAACGGAATTCCCGCAGCTTGCCGTCATTGCTCAGCGTCAGCAGCAGATTGTAAACCTTTTCCAAAGAATCATAAATTTCAAAGGAAGACGTGCTGATGTCCTGCAAACGGAAGGTCTGCTTTTGTGCAAACAGGGAAATTTCTTTCTGCTCCGTCAGATGTTTTGCAGAATCAGGACTTTTTGCCATGCGCAGATCCCTTGTCTGCATTTCCTTTTCCGGCAGAAAAATCTCCCTGAAAACCGTGTTCAGGCTGTCTGCCGCTACAATGCAGATATGGGAATGCGCTCCCAGTTCCTCCCGTCTGATGCTGATACGGCCTTTTTCATCAGGACGGAGATTGCACAGAACAGCAGATGGCTGCGCGAGAAAATCCGGATTGTGAAAACTCTGCATTTCTGTCTGTGTCACACTGCTTTCCGGCGCAGGCGCGGCAAACGCGTCGGTCGCGGGTTTTTCACTTCGCAGAGCCTCACCTGCCTGTGCAGAATCCACTGCTGTTCCGGTTTTGCGAACACTGCGGGGATTGAGCAGCAGTTCGGGACGGGGCAGCATATTGCCGGGAAACTGGTGCGCGTATTTGCGATCCAGAATATAACGGTATTCATCTCCAATGCTGCGTCCGGCCTGATATTGGGAAATGGGCTGTGACAGGCGTTTTTCCCAGGGTTCGGGAATGCCGGTGCGCACGAGCAGGGGAAAGGCATGAAAATCCGGCACAAAACGCAGTCCCAGCACATGGACACGGGTTTCTTCGCTTATACCGTCCAAAGTGAGATTCACCTGTTTTTCACTGCTTTCCACTTTGCTGATTTGCAGTCCCGCATTTTCCCCGGTTTCCAGAATCCGGTGCTGAGAAACAATGAAATCCTCTTTCACTGCCCCTTTGCTGATTTTCAGACTGATGCTCGCGCCGCTTTCTTTAAGGACAAGATCATAATTTCCCGGAGCCAGCCCTGTGATTTCCAGAAATCCGTCTGTCATACGGATGGAATCTGTACGGTCTGCTTCAAACATTTCTCCCCGTTTTTCCAGCAGAGAACATATCTTGCGCATTTCCTGCGCGGGATTTCCCATATACGGAATGCGGATACTCTGCCCTTCTGCCTGATGAATATAGTCCGGATACCGGCATCGATCCCCATACAATTGCCATGTATGTGAAAGGTTTTCCGTATTCTCAGTCTTTATCCATGCAATGTCTTTCAGATCCCCCAGTTGAATGCGTCCATTGGCATCGCTTTGCAGAACTGTATGCACACTGTCCCGGAAAAATCGGTGCTGACATTCAATTTGCACAGGACGGTCAGGAACATGTTCCCCGTTTTTTCCCAGAATTTCCAGAAAATAGCCTTTGTCTGTGCGGCTCAAATACATATCCCGCACGGCTGCTGTTTCATCAATGCTGTTAATGGTGTATGCCGCAGAAGTTTCCAGTGTATCTTTGCGGTTTTGGCTGATATTTTTCACCTTCGCGCTGAGGCTGAACCCAATGGAACTGAGATTTTCCGGAACCTGAAATTCATATACCGATTCCTTTTCCTCAGAAAGAGTGATGCCCGTGAACTCTTTGGAAGAAGCCACGCCTTCCATATCCTTTGTTTCAATGCTTAAACGCACATCTTCCAGAATTTCCGGACTGGCAGGATAACCGGCAACAGTGAGAAAGGGCCGAAGCAGGACTTTGGATTTCTGGCGTTTTATCAGGGATTCCCGATCTGCAAAAAAACCTGCGGACAGATGCCACTGCTCTGCCACATGCTGAAATGCTGCCAAAGAACAGTGATTCGTATCCCGCAGAATCACAGTCTGCATACCCGGACTGGTGGAAAATGGAACTGTGATGATGCCGTCATCTCCGGCTTTGTATTCATGACCGGAAATCCAGAGGGAAGCATGGGGACGGAATTCATTTTTTTCATTCAGCACCCGGAACGCATGACCTGCGGCTGTAATCTGTGAAACAAAATGCAGTTTTCCCTTGCGGATAACAGCACGGGAGCTTTTGCCTCCCCCGATGAATTCCAGCACAAACACACCGGGCCGGTTCAGATCCGGAAAATCAAATTTTCTGCGTATGCGGCGCAGGGGCGCATCATCATAATTGTAAACCGTTTCCCATGTGGCTGTCAGGCCGTCCAGATTCA
>CAZHPS010000523.1:0-4481 GCA_964534335.1 uncultured Desulfobacterales bacterium | reverse complement strand
TCCGCATTCTGACTGTTTTTGGCAATATGCAGGGCTTTGCCGCATTTTTTGCATAAGTAGGGTTCCATAAATTTTTGTGTATAAAGTTTTCAGGATGTCCGGATCGGGGTTTCCCACAGAGAACACAGAGAAAAAAAACCACAGAGGACACAGAGGAAAAAATTATGTTTATACGGCTCCGCTTTCAGACAATTTTTTTATTCGTGTATTTTCGTGTGTTTCGTGGCTGAAAAAACACAGGCATTCCTCAATCTCTGAAAGCGGTTTGGTATTATAAGGACGGTTCCATAAATTTTATACCCGAAAATTTATGGAAGGTTACTTACCGTGTCAATTCCCTGCTCCGGGATTCTGTCATCACTGATATTGTAAACTGCCTTGCAGTCTGCACATGTGATTTTCATTTCTCATCTCCGGTTGTTATGCCTGAATCTGTCTTCAAAAATTCCCTGTTCATACCGCTGTTTCCTGCATCTGAGATTTCATCAGTCTTTTTTTTGCTGTATGTAAAACCGGTTCCGTAAGCAATAACCTCCACTGCCCCATCCGCGACATAGGGATGGGACAGTCTCACACCCAGCACTCCGTCATATCCTTTTTCTTTTGCTTTTTCCCCAAGCTGTTTTAATGCTCTGGCACTTGCAGATTCAATCAGATTCTCGTAGTGGGACATTCTTCCTCCCACCAGATTTCGGATATTTTCTCTGATGTCATTGACAATATGCGCAGCACTCACGGCCACGGAGATAAGAATTTCACCGGTTTCAATCTCTTTGTTCTGAATACAGTCCAATGTGGTCAGCATTTACTTTTTCTCTCCCCCTCCATTTCTGCTTTCAGGAACATTGACAATGATTTGGGGCCGACCGCGTCTGACAAACTGCAATGCAAGAAAAAAGAGGACAAGCCCGAAGACAGACAGGGCAGCAGTCAGGAGTATGACCTGCATCACACTGTATTTATGAAAAAAAATATTCAGAGGAATGCTGCTGTCAAGCATTTTGGGACTGTCTTTGAGCAATGATCCGTAATCATTGGGAGCCAGAAGAAAAGAAATAAGTTCTGCTTTATTGGAATGCTGCATAATCTCCTTTTTTACGGATTCATCACACAGTCTTTTTATGGCAGACGGGCTGTCTGCGGCATAGGATACAATAAGATTTCTGCTGTTTTCATCTGCATCAGGAAGATAAGCTGAAACACAGCGCATATCCTCCAGAGTAAGAGTGACTGATATGATTTTCAGATTCACACCTGACACGGTGAGCATGGCTTCCATGTAAGTTTTTTCCAGCATACTCAGCTTGTTTATGGCATTTTTGTCATTGACATCCAGAAGTCTTTCCAAAAGAGTTTTGTCAAAATCAGCCGGTGTTTTCTGTTTGTAAACCTCAAATTCCACCACCCTGTCAATCCGTCTGCCAGCCAGTTCCGCCCATTCTGTCAGGGTTTTCAGTGATTTTGTCACTTCAAAAATCTGAAAGGAGATTTCCGGCAGATTCATCACTTCCTGAAAAGAGCCGCTTTTGACAGAATCTGTGAGTTCCTCTTTGCCCACTTTCCGGGAAACAAGTGTGACCAGATTGGACAGTTTGTAAAGTTCCTGTTTGGATGTGGCATTGAGAACCGATTTGAATTCAGGAAGTTCTTCAGCCAGTTCCATTACCTGTCTGTATTTGTTTCTGAAATCAGACCACAGACTGAAGGTTTCATCTGCAATTTCCCTTGCCATGAGCGGGGCTTCCGCACTCACCTGTTCTCTGACAGCATACAGAATTTCCTCCTGTATTTTTTCACTGACCTCTTCCCCTTTCAAATCTTTCTGAATCTGGGGCAATGCCCCGTCTCTGCTGTCCCACAAATCCCATACAATCATACCGCCTCCCACTATCCATCCGACAATGGGGATGGTTGAAGTGGCTGCTCTTCCGGCAATCCTTCCGGCTATTCTTGAAGCAATTCTTCCTGCAATTCTTTTGGCAATGCTTTGCCCAATTTTCTGGGCAATTTTCTTTCCTATCTGGGCAGCAATGATAACCCCCAAACCGCCCAGTGCTTTTTTGTGCATACTGGTGACAGAAGGCTGATTCGGATCAATCTTTTCATCCCAGTTGATCTCCTGTGTCTGCTTTTTTAATTCTTCCTCAAAAACACCGGATACAGATTCAGAATATTCCTTTCCGATGAATTCCTGTAGACACAGCATGGCTGAAGAGGCAGACTTGGCAGAAACTGTTTCCATATGCCGGGCCAGTTTTTCTCCTGTCTCTTTGGATACCTTGTCAAGACCGGAATGGAATCCTTCTGAACTGAATGCGTAACCGGCAACTTTTTCCGCAAACTTTTTTGATTTTTCCGCTGACCAGGAAGACCATGTTCTTTCCCAAAAACCGCTGTCTTTTTTTACCCGTTCCACTGCTCTGTCAACTTCACGGCTGAGTGTTTCATCCATTCCCGCGTCTGCCCATTTTTCACTGATAAGTCTTTCCATATCTATCGCGCTGAGTTCAGTTGAAAAAGACTGCTGGGCAATGCTGTTGAGTTCATCCCGCAGATTCTCTTTTTGAATGCTCCCACATTCTTCAAAGGTATAAGCCGCATAACTCGTATGGTTCAAAAACATAATGAGCAGAAACAGGGCAGAAATTTTCTGTATTTTCATTTTTTTGCTCCTTTTTCTGTAAAGTTCCTGTAAAGGTTCCTCTCGTTCCCACGCTTCCTCTCGTTCCCACGCTTCCTCTCGTTCCCACGCTTCCTCTCATTCCCACGCTTCCTCTCGTTCCACGCTTCCTCTCGTTCCCACGCTTTGCGTGGGAATGCAGACCGGACGTTTCACGTCCCGTCTGTGCTGTTGCCCGGTCACGGGACGCAAAGCGTCCGGAAGGCATTCCCACGCAAAGCGTGGGAACGAGATAAACTATAGCTTTTAAGATAATTATTTTGGAGCAGGTTGGGGTGAACTCAGTTAACACCAACAATTTCAGTATTTTGGGGTTCACTGAGTTCACCCCAACCTGCAGGAAACCCCAAAATTATTTTCTTAAAGCCTATAGATAACGAGATAATTCATGATGTTATAAAAAGAACCAAATCTTTCAGACGGATGAACAGCCACATTCATTTTCAGAAATCCCCTTGTTTGTTGGGGGAAGAAAAAGGGGAACCCTGTTTTTTCCTGCCCTGAATCCCTGTATGCTGTATCATTGCAGGATTTCAGAATCTGCCGGACTTTGGCAGAAAAGCTGTAAAGACTGAACATACAAAAAGTCTTTGCGGAAAACAAGGGGCATGAATGAGACATAAACCGGACACAAAGCGGACAGGAAATATGGAAGGGAAAAAGACACAGGCAGTTATATATTGATGGAAAACGATTTAAAACAGTAAGATATAATATTTTATGATATGCTGTGCATGTGATTTTCCGCTTTGGGAATCAGGGGCGGGTATGCAGAGGAGGAAGGATGCGTTTTATCCAAAAAAATCAGATATAAATTCAAAAATTTTTGCAAGATTCATCTTTTCTTTTCCTGATAATTGTGTGATGACTTCATTCAGCCAGGTCCATTCAATCCAGTCCTCATGGGCTTCGGGAGTGTCCGGCATTTCTTTCTGAAACTGGTGCCATGTTTTTCCGTATTTCCTTTCAAATACGGATGATTTCTGTCTGAGATCATTGAGCCTTTTTTCCGTATGCCCCAGACGTCTTCCCGCGACTTCCTTCAATGCCTCAACATAAAGCCCGGCACCGGTTTCGCTGAGAATATCATTCAGATCCTTTGGGATTTTTACGCATACTTCAATCATAATTGCACCTGTTTTCCTGATATTTTTTTTGAAATGAGTCTGTATAATGTATAATTCTCTTTTTTCTTCAATGGGTTCCGGAAAATTTTTTTGTTGTAAAGTTACCGCTTCATAATGCTGAATGTAAGGAAATTTCAGATTCTCCGGAGATTATGTTCCAAGCAGGAGATTTAAGATGATTTCTGAAAATAAATATCCCATTGTCCGATTGTCCGATCAGTGCAAGTCCGATCAGAGGGCTGCTGTCAGCAATAATCACTTTTTTATTCATCAGAAAGTTCATCCTGAATCTGTTCATCATCAAGGTTGATTATCGGAATTCCCATATAGCCCAGTTTCTTCATAAAAAATAACTTTCCGATTTCGCAGAATTCTGCTGCCTTGCCCAGTGAGATACGACGAAGTTCAAACAGTTTCACTGCCAGTAAAAACCGAAGTTCCTGTTCCAGTTCTCTTTGGGATATTCCGGAAACAGGCAGCAGGTCTTCCGTGTAAGGAATGCTTATTGTTTTCATGGCTTATTTTCCTTTTTTGTCCGTATTCATGCGGATTGAATATCTGTGGGTGATACAGGATTTGACAACTTTTAAAAAGTTGTCAAATCGTTATCCGAATCTGACTCTTAAGTAGAGTTCCATAAATATTCGGGTATAAAGTTTTCAGAAAATCTGGTT
>CAZHPS010000522.1:0-4482 GCA_964534335.1 uncultured Desulfobacterales bacterium | reverse complement strand
TTCTTTTTTCATGGAAACATTATATCATTGAAAGAAAAAAACAGCAATAAAAAAAACAACGGCGTAACATCAGTTAATAATATGAATAAACTCATCGAATTCACGTTATAATCCGATGGGCAATCTGACCAAAGTGCTGAATCCGCGCGGGTTTGATTCCCTGTATGCCTATACGCGTGTGTATCAGCTTGAAAAAGCGGTCAATCCCGAAGGTCATGCTGTGTCTTATGAATACGATCTGGACGGACGGCTGACAGACAAAAGCGATGCCATGAACGTGGTCACGCATTTTGAATATGATGATCTGGGCCGTCTGGTTCAGAAAGTGCGGAATTATCTGCCCGGACATGCGGGAGATTCTGAAACCAATGTGACAACAGCATATGCCTATGATTTGGCCGGAAACCTGCGTTTTCTCACCAATCCCCTGAACCATCAGGCAGAGTTTGTCTATGATGCCGCGCACCGGCGCACGGATTTCTCTGATTTTGAAAAAGGTCTGTTCCGCTTTGCCTATGACAAAGTCAACAACCTGCTTTCCGTGACTGATGCGGAAAACAATCCCACCGTGTATGTGTATGATGCGCTGAACCGGCTGATTTCCATGACCAATGCGGAAAATGAAACCCGGCGGTATGCGTATGACAAAATGGGCAACAGAACCCATCTGACCGAGGCGGACGGAACCGTGACCCTGTACGGATATGATTTCATCTACCGGCTCAACAGCGTCACCCAGAATTTCCGGGAAGGTGTGAATCCGGGAAATGATGTGAATGCGCTGACCCGTTACGCATATGATGCACGGGGCCTGCTGACACAGATTGTCAATGCCAACAATGCAGCCACATTCTTTGCCTTTGACAAAGTGGGCAATATGATTCATGAAACCGATCCCATCGGCAATGTATGGGCCTATGAGTATGACGGCATGGGCAACCGGGTTGTGCGCACGGATGCCAAACGCGACAGAACCGAATATGCCTATTATCCGGATGATATGCTGGAAGAAATCCGCTATGCCAATGGTCAGTCTGTGCAGTATGTGTATGATGCCAACAACAACCGCACGGAAATGAAGGACTGGCTGGGAAATACCGGCTGGGAATATGATCCCCTGAACCGCATTACCGCGCAGAACGATCCCTTCTCCCGTGCGATGGCCTACGCGTATGATGCGGCTTTCAACCGCACGGCTGTCACGTATCCGGACGGGAATCAGGTGAATTATGCCTATTCTCCCAATAACCGGATGAAAAGCGTGGCGGACGCGAGAAATCTGCTGACAGAATACACCCGTGACAAAGTGGGCAATGTTACGCATATTGAAAACCCCAATGATACGGAAACCGATCTGGAATATGACCGTGTGTACCGTACCCTGAGCCTGATCAACCGTCAGACCGGCGGAGGGGAAAAACTGAACTCCGCGTTTGCCTATACCTACAACAAAGTGGGGCATGTGATTCAGTCCGTGAACGAATACGGGTGGCGCAATCCGTCCGTTGCCACAGAAACCTACACCTATGACGGCCTGCACAGACTCGCGGGCGTGGTCATTGATCCCATCAAAAACAACGGGGAAAAGGAAATCTCGTCTTATGTGTATGACCCGGTGGGCAACCGCATGGAATGGACATCCCTTACCGGCATGTCAAGCCAGACACTCACAGACGGATTCACCAAAACCTACAATTACAATGCAGCAAACCAACTGCTTGCGGTCAATGATGATTCGGTGAAAAAGAATCCGAATATCAACCTGCTGGAAACCTATACCTATGACGCAAACGGCAACCGGATTAACCGGCTGCGCGTGGATGAAAATGACAAAAACGCGCTGATTGACGGCGTGGATTACTCCTTTGACCCGGAAAACCGCCTGATTCAGGCTTTGGATTATCAGCTTGGCGGAAAAGACCGGAATGTGCGCACAGACCGGGCTGTGACCGATCTGGAATATGACGGGGGCGGCAGACGGATGGTGCAGAGTTATGATCCCAAATCCAATGCGGCAAAAGGCGTGGACAAACGCACGGAATATGTGTTTGACGGCCTGATCCGGTCGCGGAATACAGTATGCTCAACGGACAGCGGGAAAATTTCTACCGGGGGGATATGAACCGCATTATCACCATGCAGCATTTCAACTCCGGCGCAGAAGGACAGATGTTCTGGTATCATTACAACCACAAAGGCGATGTGGTGGGACTGACCAAACAGAGAGGACAGTCAACGCACAATTACCGCTATGATGCTTACGGGGATGATACCGGACAACGGGAATTTCACTGATCCTCATAATCATTATACGCTGACAGGGAAAGAGTATGATGAGAATACCGGGCTGTTGTGGTTTGGGGCACGGCATTATGATCCGGGGGTGGGGGGTTGGATGGGGCAGGATTTATACCGGGGAGTGATTAATATCCCTATGAGCTTGCATAGGTATGGATATGTATCATCCAATCCCATAAATTTTATTGATTTATGGGGTTTTGATACATATATGGTAAGCAGACAGTTAGGAATGTTTGGTGGTGAAGATATTGAAGAGGATGCGCGTCCTCATGAAGATCTTTTGGTTCACACATATGTTGCTATAACGGATTCCTCAGGCAAGGTGATTCATACTTATAGTTGGGGAAATACAGGTGATAAAATGAAAGGATGGTATTCAGATGTCGATAAAACAGTTGCCCAAGCGTCAATAGATAAAGGCTTTGCACTTCATGTTGGAGGGATCTCATTAGATCCATATGTTATAAATGCATATGAGAATGTATTCAAAAATCAGCCTAAACATAAATGGGAACTTGATAACAACTGCCGTGATGAAGCAGGTAGGCTTGTAATAGAAGCTCAGAAAAATCTTTTAAGAGATTTGCAAGAAAGAAACGAATCTCTGAGAAAAGAGATTGAATCAATCTTTAATTGTATGCCTGATGCAATGCTATATCCAAATGAGCCTGGATACATTGATCCATATGCCAACTTTGCTTAATAAACTGATATGGTAGCCGGGTAGCGACTGTGTTAAATGTCAGGAGGTTTCTGGATTCCAGACCTCATTTTTTGCAACCAGACTGTTGACGATGACAATGAGTTTTCTCATGCAGGCCGTGACGGCCACCATTTTGATTTTACCGGCAGAAAGGAGACGTTGATAAAATCTGCGTATCACCGGGTTGTGACGGATCGCGGCCAAAACGGGCATGTGCATCAGACTCCTGATTTCACCCCGGCCCCCGCCGGTCATGCGTTTGCCGCGGAACTGCCCGCTGTCCCGGTTCACCGGGGCCGTGCCGGTCAGTGCCGCGATTTCCCTCCGGTTCAGGGTGCCGATCTCCGGCAGTCCTGATACCAGGGCGGCGGCCGTGTTCTCCCCGATGCCGGGAACAGACTGAATCAGTTCACTTTTCTGTTTCAGTTCCGGGGATGAGGCAATGAGGGAGCGGATCCGCTCCTCAGCAGCGGAGATCTGTGTTTCAGCGGTGCCGATCACGGTCCGTATGCTCTGTTCAATGAACTCATCCCTGAGGTGCTCCGTGCGGTTTTTTTCCGCCGTGCGGATGTCCGTCATCTGACGTTTTCTGACAGCCAATGCCCTGATTCTGGAGGATATGTCATCCTGTGCGTTTCTTACAGGGGGCTCCATGACTGCTGCAAACCTGTCGATGATGCGGGCGTCAGTTTTATCGGTTTTGGCGGTCTGTCCGGCGGCTTTTGCAAAATTCCGGATGCGTGCGGGATTGACAACCGCGACCGGAAGCCCGGCTGCGTAAAGTTCCTCAGCCAGGGGAAGTTCATAACCTCCGGTGGCTTCCATGACGATCAGTTCCGGTTTCTCCGCAATGAACCGTGCGGCAGTTTTCCGGATGTTTTCAGCAGGATAATCAATGTGATGATCAGAACCGTCAGACATACAGTGAAAATCAAAGGTTTTTTTGGAAATGTCTATACCGATACAGTTTTTCATGGTAAAATCCCTTCCCTGTATGCGGGGTCATTTATATGCCCCATGCGACTGTCCGGGCTGTTTTTAAGGAAGCGGCGGCGGATCAGGCTGCCTGCGGGTTCGGACCCCCGGGGTGGGACGATCTCACCGCCGCCTGTACCGCCCGGCAGCCGGGCGGTACACAACGGTACAGATTTTCTTAAATTATACACTGACGCACGGGACGGGTCAACTCAACTCCAACATACAAGGGTGGGCACGGTTTTTTGTGCCTGCCGCATTGCATGGCTGTCTGATAACTATACTGTTTCAACTTTGGTTTTTTGTGGCACAGAAATTGCCTGCCGTCAGGAACATGTTTTTTCAGTCTGTCCGGAGGTTTTTTCAGGTCAGAAAGGATGATTTTTTCCGGTTCTGACCTTACTGCAAAAATCATGCCGAAAAAAACCAAAGTTGAAACAGTATACAAGGATTTCTGATAAGAAAGGATTTTGTTCAGAGTGACAGGACAATCCTTTCTTACA
>CAZHPS010000521.1:0-4529 GCA_964534335.1 uncultured Desulfobacterales bacterium | reverse complement strand
ATATCAAATTAAAGAAGAATGAGCAATAAAAAAACAACGGCGTAACATCAGTTAGTAATTCCAAAATAGAAGACTGTTCAAAAACTTTGCTGAACATCTTTTCCAATTTTTTAGGCGATTCATTAAAATAATCTTGAATCCAATAAAAATTATTGATGTCATAAGTCAGGAATTCTTTATGTTTCATCTTTTTCAACCTTTTATCAAATAAATATTTATAGCAGAGCAATTATCATGCCAACACATCCTCAATATCATACCTCTGACTCCAATTCGTAAAGGTCTGATAGTTGCTTAACCCCACAAGATTTGCCGCCTTTGTTTTGTTCCCGCCCGCTTCTCTGAAAGCCCTCTCAAGATAATGACGGGCTACCTCGCCCATCACTTTTTCAATATTTAACCCGTTCCCCAAAGGACGGTTCAATATATCGGTTTCCTCTTTCTGAGGCAAGGTTAATAACGATTTTTCAATATCTTCCTGGTCAATTGCCGAACCGGATGACCAAAGCAGGGCGGCTCTGCGGATGGTAAATTCCAGTTCACGAAAGTTGCCCCTCCACGGAAGGGACAGCATAAAATTTTTTGCAGATGCAGAAATTTTTTTATGCTGAAAATCTTTCTGTGTCTTTTCCTCGTCAGCGTTTATCTTTTCAAGGATATGATCCATCAGCAGACTTAAATCACCCTCCCTCTCATGAAGAGCAGGCAAATGCAGATAACCGGCAGCGATTCGATAAAACAGATCTTCCCGAAAACGTCCCTGAGCGACTTCGGTTTGAAGATTCCGGTTCGTTGCCGCAATTATCCGCAAGTCAACCTCTGTTTCCTTATTATCTCCCAACCGCCTGACTTTGCCCTCTTGCAGCACTCTGAGCAGCTTGACCTGAATTTCCGGTGAAAGTTCCCCTATTTCATCCAAAAACAGAGTACCGCCTGATGATGTGGCAACCGCTCCGTCACAGTCTTTATCCGCTCCGGTAAAAGCCCCTTTCTTATATCCGAAAAATTCGGATTCCGCAAGTGTTATCGGCAGGGCTCCGCAATTGATGGGGACAAATTTTTTATCACGACGTGGACTGGCGTTGTGGATGGCTTTGGCAAACAATTCCTTGCCTGTTCCTGTTTCGCCTTCAATGAGTACCGGCAGTTTTGTCAGGGCAAGCCGACGGGCAAGTGCGACAACCTCTTTCATCTTTACAGAGCGATGAATAATATCTTTAAACTCAGGTGCTTCGGGGGGCAAGCCCTGAGTAAGACGAATCAGTTGCTCATCTGATTTTTTAAAAAAATCGGGAAGATAATCCGCTGAAATATCAAAAGGAAATTTTACAGTTTGGACACCCTTTTCCAGAGAGGACTGTATTAACTCAGCACCCTGAAAACGCGTCTTGGCAAGCAGTATCCAGACAGCGTGCATGGATGGCGTCCCCGGACTTATATGAAAAATCAGTCTGGCTTTATCATTCTTCTTTATAAAATCCTGAACCGCTTTGACACAATGTTCATAAATTAAACCGTGGTCTCTGGGATCGGGCAAACTCACCTTTACAACGGTTATACCGTCGTCCGTTTTTTGCTGTATTTTCCCTTTAAGCCATTCCTTGTAATGAAGATTTATCTCATCAGAATAATTTGACAACAATACAATCTTATCCGTCTTTCGGACAGACAAAGCCTGTGCAATGGGGCCAACATTATCTTCTTTAAGGGTTCCCTGTGCTGCATCCAGATCTGTTTTACCAATCCATGCGAATAATATATTCTCCATGATTAACTTCTTACCAAATTTTTTATGAAAACACAAATAATTTTATTATTGCCTTCCTGATATTTTCGATTGCCGAGCATGGATTTAAACAAAATAAACAATAAAAACATATAAATAACAAAAAATCAATTTATTTGGCACAGTCCTTGCTTTAAAGATGAAAAATTTCAACAGCCGGGTAAAAAGCAGTGTGTCGGCCTTATGGAGTTTAAAATTTTTTTTCAGGCGCACCCTTAAGATTTTAATTCAGAGGAAAGGAGGTGAAGCCTATATGGAAATAGTTTCTGTTCCTTCAGGAAACAGTTCAGCCGGTTCTCAGGAAAACGGCAACTGCGGTTGTGGAGGAGGCGGCTGGTAGAAAATTTTTACTCACGACAACAGGAGATCATGTATGGAACTTATATATATTACTGGTGAAAACAACCAGCCAATTCCTCATAACAACGGCAATTGCGGTTGCGGGAGTTGCGGCTGACTAAGGGATTAAAACCGATTATTGAAGAGAGTGCGTCAGCCAGCACTCTCTGAACCTCAACCTTATGTCATTATCAAATAGGGACTGACATGCTCAAACATTCTTTCAGTAACATCAAAAGCCTTTCTTTGGAAGTTGGCATCCCCTGCGTCATGATGATTTCAAACGATACGACTGAATCATTTGCAGAGGTGGACTGGAATCCACAGATGACTCAGCATATTGATGTCAAAATTCATGAAGACGGCCCGCGTGCTATGGTCAAAATTCGTGATCTCTGTCATGGGAATAATCGCCATATATCTTGCAATCTGACGATTCATCTGCCTCAGATTCATCTTGAGGAATTATTCATCAAATCGGTATGCGGCGATATTTCCGTAAACACGATCCATACGGACAGGCTTGCTGTGAAAAACATTGAAGGCAGGCTCAATATCAGCAGAAAATCAACTGCCCGGAATATCAAAATGCGACTCGTCAATGTTGAGTCTGTATTTCCCATCGGCAAAAAGACGGAAACCGCTGAGATTGAATCTGTAAACGGTAAAACATTTATCACAGCAGAGGATTTTGAGGGCGGTACCGAAGTCAATGCTGTGGGTGGAAAGGTCGTTATTAACAAAACTGTTTATCATAGCGGACACTTTGTTACAGAAATGTCCCGACAAAATAAAATCCGGTGTAACATTGTCAGTGGTGAATTGTGCATTGAAGGACTCACAGTCTGATATATTCGTTTGATAGGGAGGAGTTGTCATGGAATATTATTCGCATCCATTTATGAACGTTCAAAGTAACGGTTCAGAGTCTTTTATTTTTCTGAGTTCTGATCCTTCTCGCTGCATAAGAATTTATAACCCGAATCATCCCCTGTATGGGATTCAAAAAGAAAGGGATCTGCTGGATCGCTTTAATCTTCTGAGTAAAACTGACAGGGATGTGCTTAGCATGAGAGGATTTGTTTCGGACACCGGTTTTGACCGGAATATGATTCTGAAAGGAATCGCCGACATCGCTAATGCGCCTGAAAATTTGAATATAACACTGCTGCCGACGCTTAACTGCAACAACAAATGTCCCTATTGTTATCAGGAACATCAGCATCAGCCACAGATGAATATCCATGAATATGAGGCAATTTATAAACTCATCTGCCATAAACTCACTGAAGGCGTAAAGGTTATCCATCTCAGCTTAATGGGCGGAGAACCGACGCTGGAAAGCGGAAATCTGATTCCATTTATTGAGCGTTGCCATGAGTTTTGTGAAAAGCATGGAGCAGTTTTCTACGGAACAATGAGTAGCAACGGCAGGCTTCTTGCGTGTGATTCTGTTGCGAAAAAATTTGTTGATTCTGGAATTACAAATTTTCAGATAACACTTGACGGAGTTCCTGAAATTCATAATAAAACTCGTCCCGGAATCAACGGGGAAGCCACTTTTGATGAGACGCTGAACGCAATACTTGCTCTGAGGGATAACGGCGGACAAAGCGTTTCCTGTTCCATTCGGACGAATCATACTTTCAGGAGCATAAAAGAGGAATATCTGTCGGGTTATTTATCATTTCTTTCCAATCACATTGGCAGAGACAGGCGTTTTAATGTGTATCATCATTTTGCTTCAGATCTCGGCGGAATTCCCGATTCTTCGGACTTTGTTCCTAAAGAAAAACGTTCTGAAATATTGGAGCATATCAATGAGTTGACTCAACAGTACGGCCTTTTTCTTAAAACAGATATTTACGGCCCCAACGGCAGAGTTTGTTATGCTGCTAAACGCAACTCTATTGCTGTATTGCCCGGTTTAAAGCTGGTCAAATGCACGACAGCATTGTATGAACCGTCTAACCAGGTAGGAACACTGTCATCTGATGGGATTCTTGAGTTGAATGATAATTTTGAAAAGTGGACAGATTGGAAAGTGACGGAGAAGGCAAAGTGTAATTCTTGCAAGGTTGCCCCGATCTGTCATGCTCAGACATGTCCTCTTGAACGGATCAAAAAAGGGGAACCGCCATGCCCGGATGTAAAATATAGCAAAAGCTTTTTTTTCAGAATTATGCGAAATGAATCTTTTGCTCAAAACATGTCATCATGAAAGGAGGGAATATTATGGAAGAAGTTGTTATCCGTTATCTGAACGGAAAGCCTACCTGAAACGGAAACTGCGGATGCAGGTAGCATTCTGAAAAAATATCCGGAAAGGAGGTGAAAACTATGGAGGAGGTAGTGTTCTGTCAAGGTTTGAATGACGGTTTATCTGCCGAAAACACTAATGTCT
>CAZHPS010000520.1:0-4543 GCA_964534335.1 uncultured Desulfobacterales bacterium | reverse complement strand
TCCTCCGGATTGCTTTGCAGAAAACCGCTCCGCCCAGTTTTTGCACTCCTCCGGATTGTATAAAAGCAATGGCGAAACCGGTATAATACCGATTCTCCATTGACTTGATACAATTTGCACTTCCGCCTATGACTGATCCCCGGAGGAGTGCAAAAATTAAGCAGAGCGGTTTTTTTGCACACGCGGAACTGCTGAAAAACTGACAATATTGTATCAAATCAGTGGCGAATTGGTATATTTCAAATCATACCGATAATATCATCTTTTATCACACTGATATAATATCTGATATCATCCGCATTGAACAGCACTGCCCCGAATGCAGCATAGAAAAATCCAAATGCCGTATAATATTCATGCCAGAGGGAAAGATAGGACAATGCAAAAAGTCCGGGCCAGACCATAAGATGTTTTGCACGGGAGGATGTGCGGAAAAAATCCCTGCGTATTTTTAAAATCAGAAGAATATCAGCAATTTTTACAGACAGATAAACAAAGACTGCCCCCAGAATACCGAAGTTTTTTACCAGCGGATATACCAGAATAATACCTGTCAGCGCACCGATGCCATATGCCTTTTCCTGTGATGCAAAATCCCCATGTGCTCTCTGAAATACAACAGCCATCACGCCCAGAGCGCTGATGGCAACTCCGATCATAACAAAACGGAAGATATAATGATGTTCCGTATACAAGGCTCCTGCATACAGTCCGATAATTTCCGCTGAAAAAGCTGCACCGGCCAGGGTAATGGAAAATACGGCAAAAAAAATAAGTTTGTTCATGTGAACCCAGAAAGCCAGTATTTCAGCAAAGGGTTCGTCTGTCATACGCCGGCTCAGATGCGGATACAGAACACGGCCTGCAGTCTGAACCAGTGTATTCCAGTTAAAGCCGAATTCATACTGAACAGAATAATGGGCCAGCAACTGCAGAGGAAGAAGGCGGGAAATAAAAAGTCTGTCCAGACTGCTCATCAGGGTTGCATACAGATTGAACAGGATCACCTGCCGGATTTTTGTCATCATTTCTTTAATAATGGCAAAGCGGAATGTTCCGGAGCGGGATTCTCCGGAATTTGCCATTCGGTAAATGATAAGCAGAAATCCGTTCATTCCGAATACACTCAGTGCATAGCATTCAAAATCTGCGCGGATTGTGGCATAAAAAATAAAGGAAGCATAAAACAGCACCCATCCTGCGGAACGCACCATCATGACAAAACCGACTCTTTCCCCTGCCTCCAGAAACGCTGCCTCATTGTTCATGGGTACACAGAACAGGGCGCACAAAGAGACAAACAGGATTTCCGCAGTTGAAAGACGGTGATAATAAAACAGCATCAGCAGGATAAAACTCAGAACAGACAGAACTGTTCCGCACAGCCATGAAAAAATATGGCAGGATCGGAAAAAATCTGCTCTTTGGGGGCAACTGTGATGAACCGAATTGATAATCACAGGACGTATGCCATCGACAAATGCAAACAGGTAAAAAAAAAGTATGAAAAGGGAAATATGGCCGTAATCTGAAGGGGAAACCCGTCTTGTGATATACGGCACAGAGGATAGACTGACTGCCGCGTTGATGCACACAGCCAGAGCGGAAAACAGGAAATTGCTTTTCAGACGGGACATGATAAAGTCATCATACAGAAGAGGGGGGATGTCCGAGCCGCACATCAGGATGCTGTGATCTTTTATTTTTTTTTTTTTCCGGCCAGTTCCATATACAGAGCCTCTGTCTCACGGAAAAGACGTTCCCTGTCAAAATGTTCCCGCACATACTGCCGGGCATTTTCAATGCGCTTTCCGCTAATTTTCGGATCTTCATGCACCAAATATCCAAGCCCTTTGGCAAATCCATGCGCATCATTTTTGCGGCATAAAATTCCCCGCTCACAGATCGCAAAAGACTCTTTGTCTGAAAGGCTGCGGTGCATGCCCAGCAGATCCCTTACTCCCCCGGCATCGGTGGCAATCACAGGAATCCCGGCTGCCATGGATTCAATAATGGAAACCGGAGTTCCCTCATTGAGAGAGGTCAGGGCAAGAATGTCCAGATCCGCATACACATAAGGCACTTCCCTGATCCATCCGCAGAATACAGTATCCTGCTCCAGTCCCAGTTCCCTGCATATTTCCTCCAGTTCCTCCCTGAGTTCACCGTTTCCGATGACAATGTATTTTACCGCAATGTCAGGATGATTTTTCCGGAAAAGTTTTGCGGCCTGAAAAAACATCTTATGGTTTTTGATGGGAACCAGTCTGCCGATGATGCCGATTAAAATCACACTGCTGCCAATATGCAGATCCTGCCTGAATTTTCCCCGCAGCCCGGATGCGGACAGAAAAGGGGACAGATCAAATCCCAGGGGAATGATTCTGATTTTGTCAGAAGATGCAATGCGGTATTTTTCCGCAAGTTCCTGTTTCTGTGTTTCACTGATGACAATAATCGCATCGGAAATCCGGCCCAGCAGACGCTCGATATTGATAAAAAGCCTGGTGGTGACAGGGCTGAAATAGCCTTCAAACACATGTCCATGAAATGTGTGGATGATGGAAACCTGATGCTGTCTGCTCAGCAGATTATAAATACCTGCGGAAAAACGGGCAGCAAAACCGGCCTTTGCCGTATGCGTGTCAACAATATCGGGCTGATGTTCATAAAGCATTTTCAGTATTCTGAAAAATGTCTTTGTATCTGATCCGATGCTGATTTCCCTCTGCAGTTCGGGAATGATCACAGGCTGCGGATCGCCGGGTCTGAACAGATAACTCATGTCCCCTTCCTGGGGAGAAATCCGGCCTGTTACCAGTATGGATTCAAAATGCCGGCTGTCCAGACCTTTGCTCAGCAGATAAACATGGATGGCAGGCCCCCCCACATTGAGACGGGAAATGATGCGCAGAATTCTGATCCTCTTTTCAGGCAAATGCAAAGTTGCAGCCCCAGGCATGGGAGACTGCATTTTCAGCAGATATTCAAAGAAATTTGAAACAAGAACAAAAAACAGGCGAACCCCCAGTCCTGCCAGCACCAGAGGACTGAGAAAGGACTGTGAGGTATCTGCATATTTGTCAAAAAGCCGGTAAACGCTTTTATGAAATTCAATCAGGGAACGGGTCACTTTTTTTCCGCTGCTTCCGCCCACATAATGATATACTGTGGTACAGGGATAATACACCACTTTCCATCCCTTTTCCCACATCCGCCGGCACCAGTCCGCATCCTCCCAGTACATGAAAAATCTTTCATCCATAAGCCCAGCAACGTCAATGGACTTTCTCCGCACCACCATGCATGCGCCTGAGACCCAGTCCACAGTCATGGGTGTTTTTCCGTCAGATTTCAGGCTGAGCAGATTGCGCGATGTGATGGGATTTCTGGGGAACTGTCTGGACAGAAAAGAGGATCTGCCGAAAAACGCGGTCAGGGGCGTGGGAAAGGCCCGTGCCGAGTTCTGCAGCATTCCGTCATTGTCCAGAATTCTGGGACCCAGTATCCCGACAGAGGGATTTTTTTCCATATAATCAAGTGCGGTCTGAAAAAAATCATCTGTGATATAGGTATCCGGGTTCAGGAGAATAACATATTCCCCATGTCCCTGCCGAAGTGCCTGATTCACTGCTTTGGCAAAGCCGAGATTGGAAGAATTTATGTTCAGCACCACATCATGAAACAATGCCCGGATGCGTTCAGGCCGATCCTTTGATGCATTGTCCTGCACATAAATCTTTGCCGGACGGTCTTTGAGTGCGTTCCGGACGGATGCAAGGCATTCTGTCAGAAAATCCGTGCTGTTGTAGTTTACAATAACAATGTCAATCATAAATATCTTATTTTATTGTCTCACAGTGGATGGGAAATTCATCATTCTCGCAAGATGGACTGAAATCAGATTCATGTCATAATACGATGTTTTTTCAATCTGCCGGATATTTTGCCCCATATCAGTCATCAGAAAATTGTGTTTGAACAGTTCTGTTTTGATCAGGGGACATCTGTTTTTCAGACAGTAAAGAGTCTCTGTTATCATGGGATTGAAAGAGGAAAAATGAAAAGCAAAATAAAGCACCCGCCTGAGACTTTGGCTGAAAGTGAAAGCTTTTTTATTGCCCTGAAAATCTCTGATTACCACTGCTTCCCTGCCTTTTTTACTCAGCAGCATACTGCGGATTCTGAAATATTTGTGCCGCAAAGAACATGCAACAGTTCTGAACATGCTGAATTTTATATAGGATTGTGATAAAAAACCGTGTTTTGTCAAGATTTCCGACAGTCCCACCTCATAGGCATCCACCAGTTCGTATTTTCCTTTCAGGGGGATAATTTTTTCCCAGAATATTCTGAAAACAGCCGAATTGAAGGCAGCTTTTCTGAAAACCAGAAAAAAGCTCTGTACATGGGGAAATATGGCATTGCTTTTTGTCACTCCCCAGAAATCGCAGTTTTCCGCTGCCATTTTGTCAAACATTTCGGAAAAAGGATACAAAGGGCCGTAACAGGAATCATTGGCAAGGATGATTTCATCATATTT
>CAZHPS010000519.1:0-4572 GCA_964534335.1 uncultured Desulfobacterales bacterium | reverse complement strand
GTTTGTGCATTCGTGCAGATTCGTGTTATTCGCGGCTGTTTAAACTGTACCGGTATTTAAAACATTTTTATAAACTCTGCTGAGGCAGGTCTTTCGAATGCGGTATTTTACATCCTAAATATTTCAAATAATTGTATATGTTGACAAAACAGTAAGTACACTGTCATAAATTTTCCTCTCTATGATGCAATAGTATATCATTTCTCAAATACCACTTTCTGATAAATATCCTTCAGAAGAATATTCGCGTCAAGGGACTGCAGGACAAGAACATCCTCAAGTCCCTCGGAAACCGCATATATCCATCTGCCCCGGTTTTCCATGAAATACCGTTCAGCAAAAGGCTGGTACTGTGACACCAGCACATATTCCCGCAGAGACGGCAGACTTCTGTAATAACAGAATTTTTTCCCACGATCAAAGGATTCTGTGCCGGGGGAAAGAACTTCAATAACCAGCACAGGATTGCGGATAATGTCAGTGCTGTTTTCAGGAAATTCCGTATCCCCGCATACAACACTCAGATCCGGATATACAAAGGCTTCAGCAGCTTCTATCTCCACTTTCATGTTGCTGTCAAAACCTGTGCAGTTTCTGTTATCAAGCAGTTCCCCGATTCTCCTGCTGAGATTAAAGCAGATAATGCTGTGATTTCTGCTTCCCCCGGCCATTGCAAATATTTCACCGCTGTAATATTCGCTTTTCTCAGCGGAATGTTCTTCGAGTTCCAGATATTCCTCTTTGGTGAATAGTGTTTTTTCCGCGAGTGCGGTATTTGCTGCCATAAATGCCTCCCCTGTTATCATAAAAATCTACAATCTGTCTGTATCCAGATATTTTGACAGAATTTCAATATATCTGGCAGTTCCCCCCACTTTTTCAAATGCCCGGTCATATTTTTGTGCAAGATCAGCCGCAGCTTTTTTGGAAAAGGTTGTATAAAGTTCTGCGGTTTCCGGCAGGCTGATCAGTTTAATCCTATCTTCAAGTTTCTGTTTTTTCATATAATAAAGGAAAGAGGATCTTTCCGGCTGATACATGGCATCATTTCTGCCGGCCAGGAGTTTCCTCAGATTCAAATCCATCCAATTGGGTGTAGTCACCAGATCTAATTTTATCCGTTCATCTTTCATAAAAGGTGAAATATAGGCTTTTGCTCCGTAACCGAGTGTCATACCCAGTATGTCTTCAACTTTGGTAATTTTTTCAATTGGATGAGACTTTAAAAAAGCAAGTGTGGGATGGGATGAAATAAGGATTTTTGGGATAGTTCAGTATTTTCATCCTTTCTTCGTTTTTGGCAAATACAAGACCGATATCCACCTTTCCTTTTTCCAGTTGATCCAACTGGCGGGGTATGGAGGATGCGTCCGGTTCCCATTGCACTGTCACACCCATTTCCGGGGCAATGATTTTTTCAAACAGTTCCACACATGCACCGCCCGGCTTTTCTGTTCCCTCCTCTATGATAACATGGGGAGAAGTGATAAAATAAGCGACACGGACAGTTTCGCCAAATGCACTGACAGAAACCATCAGTATAACAGACAAAGACAGGATGACTGTCTTCCATGCAGAATATGCCTGATTCTTCATCTCCGGCTCCTTTTTTCATTGTATAATTTATGAATTTTAACAATAGATTAACCAGTGGATATTATCCATGACCGGATTGGCGTGAGCGTAATCCATTCCTCCGTAATACATCCGCAGGTTAAGCTGAAACAATACAATAAGTAAGGTTTCATAAATTTTCGGGCATAAAATTTTCAGAAAAACCGGATTTTTCGGAAAAATCCGGTTTTTTTGAATACACGAAAATTTTTGTTTGCCTGCTTATAGTCCCATGCAGATGGATTGATACCGAAAACAGATGTTCTGAATCAGTATTTTCAGGCATATGTAATTCAGAGAAAGTATTCATTCATCTGCATACATATATATGTGATTTCTGAAAACAAATATACATTTCAGTTCACAGGCACAATGCACAAGCTGGAAGCTTATGCTGCTTTGGCGGGATATTCTTTTCTGGAAATCAAATTAGTTATCCAATAATTTCCAATACCCTGATCTCAAGCATCTCTGCCAGAAGTTCGTCCATTTTTGCTCTGAATGCCTCCAGATGGGGACGGCTGAGATGTTCCTCCAGATGACCGGGACTCTCCCACTGTTCATAAAAAACAAAAACTTCAGGATGTTCAAGTTCCTGATGCAGATCGTAGCGGATACATCCGGGTTCTTTCCGGGTAGGCGGAATCAGGGCAAGCAGTTCTTTCCTGAGTTCCTCTGTTTTTCCGTTTTCTGCTTTCATGGTTGCCACAACAGCTATTGGGTTCATTTTTTTCTCCCTGTCTGTTCAATGATGTTATACAGCATCCTCATACTGGCATTATATCAGTGCAATATCTTCACGATGAGCGGAATTGCCACAAATGTTCCCACAGAAGCGCCAAGATTGGTAAAAACAACCACCAGCAGAACCCTTGTCACTTTGTTCCGCCAGAATCCTCTGACTGAAATAATATCCTGTGAAAGATTTTCAAAATCTATCACTTTGGGTTTTCTCACAAATGCCTCCACCAGACCCGATACCCAGCCTGCCGCCAGCAGGGGATGAAGCGTTGTGACCGGCGCGGCCAGCACGGCTGAAAGAACTGTCAGCGGATGGGCCAGGGCAATGAGAGATCCCAGACCTGCCAGTATGCCCGTCACCACAATCCATGTAATCGCCATGTCCGCACCGGCTTTGGCTCCCCCGAAAAAAAAACCGGCCATGAAAAGCAGGCAGATCAGCAGGGGAAGAAGCCATTGAAGGAGTCCTGCCAGTTTCCCTTTGACCGGAATTTCCTCCAGTTTTTTCAGGTCACATTCCTTTTCCCAGTTCTTTTTTATGCCATTCACATGACCGGCTCCGACAACAGCGACAATTTTCCGCCCCGGAGCCGTGCATATCTTTTCGGCCAGGTATTCATCCCGCTCGTCAATAAGGATATGCTTGAGCACCGGCATGGATTTGCCCACATCCGCAAGCAGGGATTCCAGTATATCCTGCTGTTTCATTTTTTCAATATCCTCCTGGCTGATGTCGCCGATATCTCCAAAGGAAAGAATCAGTTGGAAGAGAATCTTCATTTTATCCCAGAATCCCATCATCCGCCATACACGGGAAAGGGTGACCCGTATATCCCGGTCAGCCAGATGGATTTGCGCGCCCAAAGCCTCACCGCTTTCAATGGCCGTGAGCATTTCCTGTCCGGGTTTGACCTCCAGTCTGCTGGCAATCCTGCGCTGAAACGAGGCCAGCAGCAGGTTTGAGAGCAGAAGAAAGGATTTTTTCTCTTTAATCACTTTCATAATATCCGTATCCTGCCACTGGTCTTTCTGCCGGATGGCCTGATACCTGGATGCACAGAGTTCCACGCACACGGTATCCGGTTTTTCACTTTCAATCACACTTTTGACCAGTTCCGTGCTTTCCCTGGACACATGAGCGGTTCCCACAAGTATGATTTCTTTGTCCTGTGTAAAAAGACGTTCCACATTTTTGCTGTCTGTCAGTTCCATTTGCGTATATAATTCCTTTTTTTGAAAGTCAGAATAAATGCAGAACATATTACATTTACACTGCCAAAGCAAGACCTGCCCGGAAAAAACGGCAGTGCCCCTTTTTTGATGAACCGTCAAAAAATCACCATGTTCATCACACCGGCAAAAGCAGATGTCCAGAACTGTCTGAAAAAACTGGATTCATGCTTTTGCCGGAATGAAGGGATTTATGACTTTTTACGGGTTCATCATAATTTAGGTGATTTATGAAAATAAATATCCCATTTCAGTTCACAGGCACAGGCTGGAAGCTTATGCTGCTTTGGCGGGATATTCTTTTCTGGAAATCACCTAACTCCTCTGTTTTTTAACATATCTGCCTGCTTTGTCAGGCTGCGCCTGCATGGAGCCGGATGATTTCTATGACCAGTTCTGCCATTTTTGCCATATCTGCCAGAGCCACGGATTCATTGACCGTGTGCATATCCCGCATCCCGGTTCCCAGAACCCCCACAATGATGCCTTTTTCCACAAAGATATTGGCATCTGCGCCCCCGCCTGTGGTTTTGGGAACAAGCCGCATTCCCAGATTTTCCGCTGCTTTCCGGGCATGAACAATCACAGGATGATCTTCGGGAATATCAGTGCGGTTAAAATCATGCTCCAGGTCAATTTTCAGTGCGGGAAGTTCATCTTCCGGGGATTTTTTCTCCTTTTCCACTGCTTCCCGGAATGCGGAAAGGATTTCCTCTGTAATGGCTTCCAGTTTTTCCGGACTGTGACTCCGGGCTTCCCCTTTTACCCGCACCAGCCTGGGAATGATATTGGTGGCAATGCCGCCTTCGATCATGCCGATATTGCAGGTGGTTTCCGCATCAATGCGTCCCAGCCGCAGTTTTGCAATGGCTTTGGCAGCAATGGAAATGGCATTGATTCCGTTTTCCGGTGCGACTCCCGCATGTGCCTCTTTTCCATGCACCTCAATGTCGATCTTTTTGGCTCCGGGCGCACGGGTGATGATGA
>CAZHPS010000518.1:0-4574 GCA_964534335.1 uncultured Desulfobacterales bacterium | reverse complement strand
TCAGTCCGTATGAAGCTGTCTAATTTGGTATATTCTTTTTAGTAAATAGCCTAAGCCCCCAATTCTTTATCTTCTTCACTTAGCTCAATTGGATTCTCCTTTCTCTTTAACATTTCAATATAGGTTGAATGCTGCAATGCATGCGTACCTTCATGAATAAGGGCAGATGCTGCAAAATCATCAGTAAGATCGGCTTGGATACCAAGTTCCATTCTTACTTTAACCTTACTGAAATCGAAGCCAATTATTTCCATTTCAGGATAAAAATATGCTAAGTACTCCCATTCCTCAGGGTTCCTCTTTTTTATAGATTCCGATTCGTCTTCATAATATTATCCTTCTAAAGTGTATGTTTCAAATTTATAAACAAAACTCTTTGATAATATTTCATTTACGATTCTTTTTCCATATGAATCTTTACATAAAATATCCAGAACTCCCTTTACAGTCCATAATCCAAACAAATCGTATCGATTAATTCCATCATTTCCCTGATAATTATACAAATTAGACTCTCTTTTTTCACCAATGGGATCCCTGCTGAGCCACCTCCCCAGTTCCGGTGAATAATATCTGAATTTATAGGCATAAAGGTTGGTTTCATCATCAAGATACTGCGTTGCATGTCGGAACGGATTGGCATCGGCATACGGCCCTGATTTTGCTGTGAGATTGCCGAACGGGTCGTACTCATAATGGGCCGCAATGCTTCCGTCTGCGGCATTCACAAGCTGCCCGACGTTTCCGTTGGCGTCATAAAGGTAATAATACGAAGCGTTTGCGTCTGCCATGCACAGCAAACCGCCGACACCGCCCGCTCCCTACAGGGTTTGACTTAAATCCAGTCCCCACACAAAATACCGGCTGCTTTCCGTTCCGTTCTGCCGGGTGATTTCCTCAATAAGGTTCCAGCCTTCATACACGAACAGGGTTTCAGAAATCAGACTGTTGTCCGCATACACGGCCTTTTTCACCCTTCGGCCCATGTAATCATAAACAAATGCAAGTTTCCGTGCGGCAGCGGCAGCCGTTTTCAGCCCGGCAGCAGCCTGAAGCGCAAAGACGGCCTCTTCCGGGCCGGTGCGGTAATCCCCGCAGCTTTTTGCCTCAGTGCGGCGGAAAAATCATACGGATCATTCAGTCAGGTGAATCAGGGGCCCCGGCGGTGCGTTAGGCTTTGCTGAGGCTAACTATTTGTTGATATACCATATTTTTTTAAGTGTATCAGGCAGATTTTTTTTAAAATTTTCTGGCATTTGATTCACCATATCTTTATCAATTTCCTTATTTTTCCATTTCCCTTCCTGATTTTTAAACCATATACTGCTTCCTGTATCGCTGCTGTGCACCCATAATTTATCATTGGTATCCCAAATCATATACCACTGTTGATATTTTGAGCCGGCTTTGTCTCTAAATAAAACAGTTTTGGTGTCATTTCCTGTTACTGAATAGTTTACTATGCAGTCACTGTCAATTTTAACAATAAGTTCATACTTTTTTGTGTATGAACTGTATATTCCTTCTTTATTGATTATGCCTTCCATATTTGCATTAACATCGTTGGTTCCGTTATTTGCTTCAGTGCAACTGATGAAAATCTGAAATACCGTTAAAGCAAATAACATTATAACAATATTAGATTTTATGTTCATAAAATTACCTCAAAAAGGGTATCCGATCCCTTCTAATAACAAATTGTTTTTCCTGTATATCTCAGAATCAGCTTTCCATTTTATCCTTACATAATAATCTTCAGGATTGCTAAAAGGAATACTTCTGATAAGTTCTGAATAAATTTTATCCGCAACATATTTTTTATTTGGATCAATCAAATCATTCCATGTATATGTCAGGTTATATTTAAATCCACAACCATTTTTACTGCGTTTGGGTTCAGCACCTGTAACTGTAAAACCGCCAACATCCCTGTTTGGACCATGCAGCATTTCATATCCTGTACGATAGCCATTTTCAATTTCAATGCTGTTAAGTTTTAAATTCACCGGCCCTGAAATTTCACCCAATAATCTTGAGGCGGTTTCCAATTTCAATTTAGCTTGGAGCTGCTCTTTAAGAAGTTTGTTTGCCATCATATAATCAGACCAACTTTGATTAAAATCAAAAAGCAAATCTTCACCTTCACCCCAGATCCAGTGTGAAAAGAGTTCCCATCCTTTAGAATCGAAATAACCGTTTATCCAGAATCTGCGTCTGGTTTCTCCTCGGTCGGGGCTTCTTTTTCTCCTTGACCTCATACCATAAGGATCAACTTCATTGATTGGATCGTCGTCCACGAAAACATAAAGGTTCGCACCCCCCTGCTCCCCAATCGGATCTCTTGATGTCCACCTCCCCAGCTTCGCCGAATAATCCCTCAACCCGAAATCATACTGCCCTGTATCCGCATCAAAATACTTTGTGGAGAACCGGAACGGATTGGCATCGGCATACGGCCCTGATTTTGCTGTGAAATTCCCAAACGGGTCGTACTCATAATGGGCTGCAATGCTTCCGTCTGCGGCATTCACAAGCTGAGTGACATTTCCGTTGGCGTCATAAAGGTAATAATACGAAGTGTTTGCGTTTGCCATGCACAGCAGTCCGCCGATGCCGCCCGCCCCCTGCAGGGTTTGACTTAAATCCAGTCCCCACACAAAATACCGGCTGCTGTCACTGCCGTTCACACGGGTGATTTCCTCACAGCATCGCCCAGATCCACAGCCCTGTCGCCGTTCACATTTCCGGAATGGGCAGAAATGCTGCTGTCTGCATCAATGCAACTGATGAAAATCTGAAATGCCGTTAATACAAATAATATATTAATAATATTGTATTTTAAATTTCAAATTTATTTATTTCAAAATAGAATCAGCTTATCATAATCAAAAATATACATAAAGAATTAAAAGAAGTAATTAATATCAAAAAATTCAATATGCTGTGTTTTACAAAAAAAATTCTAAAAAATTTGACAAATAACAATAAGGAAATAAAGATTAAAATATATAATAAAATTTCATTTAGCTGAAAAAATAATATCATACTGACATGACATATGAAAATTATATATACTGATCCAATTTTGGTTTTCTTTGGCACGGAAATTGCATATGCGCCAAAACAGTTTTTTTCAGCCCGTATGCGGGGTTTTTCAGGCCAAAAACGGATGATTTTTCACTTTCAGCCCGTCAGGCAAAAATCATGCCGGATAAAACCAAAATTGGATCAGTATATATAAAAAAGGATAATGCAAAAAAAAATAATTTCGCAGTATTTTTATTAGCAAAAATCAATAATAAAATAAATGTAACAGAAACACATACAATATTAATTATTTTAAATAATTTATGCTTTTTATAGTATTCATCATGCAGGTAAATATTTTCAGAAAATAACTCATATTGTTTATCGGCAATTTTTTTATATTTATATTTCTCCAAGTTATATTCTGTAAAATTGGAAATATATTTTGATTTTTTGAAAAAAGAGTCTAATTCGATTAATGTTTCAGGATAATTCCCAATATCTGACTTATAAACATCCAACGCAGATTTTATCGATTCCAATTGATTTATATCATTTTTATATCTTATACTGAAACAATTTTGGTTTTCTTTGGCACGGAAATTGCCTATGCGCCAAAAAGGGGCTTTTCAGTCCATCCGCTGGGTTTTTCATGCCAAAAGTGAATAATTTTTCCCGATCAGACTGTCAGGCAAAAACTGTGCCAAACAAAACCAAAATTGGATCAGTATATAATATTTCTTTCAACTCTAAAATGATTCACAGTCAACAATACAATTATGAATGTATAGAAACATGTGAGTATGAAAAATATTTTTCTGTAATTTATCAATGCATTAAAATTCTGAATAATCATATTTTCCTTTCGGAAGCATATTATGTTTTTTTAATTTGTTGTATATTTTTGGGGTGAAGATGCTGAGATAATCTTTTTCTGTAAAAATATCTTCCCACTCTCTTGGATTGTCAGGCGGATTTTCTTCATGACCAACTTTTCCAACAGCATGAACCATTTCATGGATAATAACCTGAGCAATCATCCGTGTTCCTGCAAATTTTTTAATTTTATCAATACAAACCAAAACTTCTCCCAAATATGGGGCCGCAAATCCAACATTGGAAAAATTGCACATAAATATACTCCAGCACCTTATTTTAATCTTACTCTTTTTATCTAATGCATAAGAAAGCTTATTTCCATATTTCACAGTTAAAGAATCAACTTCATGTTTTCCTTTTAAATCTTTTCGTTCCCAAGTCCATCCCAATAATATTCGCTTATCAATTTTCTCCTTTGTTTTTGATAATATTTTTTCAATATCACTCTTTTCATTTGTCGTTAAATAGCAATCACAATCTTTGTCCCATTGGTAACACCCTAAATAATCAATTATATTGATACTGTTATTATCAACAAATCCATACAGATTTATTCCCCCTTCCTCCCCAATCGGGTCTCTTTCCATCCACATTCCAAGTTTCGGCAGATAATCCCTAAGGGCTTGTAACAAAATAACCTGAACAAAGTTGTATTGTATGTTATAAAC
>CAZHPS010000517.1:0-4587 GCA_964534335.1 uncultured Desulfobacterales bacterium | reverse complement strand
GCGGAATTCAGATCTGAATCTGAACCTCTGCAAATGTTTCAGGTAATGGTATATAAATCCGTACACCAGACAGCGGTTTTACGGTAATCAGGAGAAAGATATTCAGATAAATTTCTGCATGTTTACGCTGAACAGGCTCCGAAGGCGATACCGGAGGTCAGCGTGTCTGATGTTCGTGTCCCGGCCAAATCTTACCTGGTTTGATTTTTCCCACGCGTAATCTCAAGACCGCAGTTCATCCACCTTCAAAACCGGGCTTTCTTTTGAAACAGCAGATGTTTCGGAAATCGGAGAAATCACTTTTTTCAGTTTTTTCCGGTATGCCCGAATCCTCCGGAATTCCTTTCGGTTGGCTCCAGCCTGTCTGTCAGTTCAGTCTGCAACTGCCATACACGTGAGATGATCATCTGTGCAATCCGATCTCCCCGGCGCAGGGTATAGACAGCCTTTCCCAGATTGATCATGGGCAGCATTACTTCGCCCCTGTAGTCCGCATCAATTGTGCCGGGAGAATTGATCAAAGTGATACCGTGTTTTGATGCCAGCCCGCTCCGGGGGCGGATCTGTGCCTCAAAACCGGGGGGAAGTGCCATAGCAAATCCTGTGGGAACCATCAGAATCTGATCCGGTGCAATATCGGTATCCCCTTTGACTGCCGCGCAGATGTCCATTCCTGCCGAATTGGGCGTCATATACCGGGGCAGGGGAATATCAGCATCTGTTTCAGGCCGGAGCCGGGAAAACTGAAGAATCGGGTTATTTGGCATCCGGTTATGCATCTGTTTTTTCATCTCTCAAAAATTCCTAAAAAATCAGACCCTCAGCATTCAGAGAGTTCCCAAAAAATCGTCAACGGTTTTGAAATATTCATCGAAAATAAAATAAAGAGTTTCAGGTTTGTCGGGTTTGCCTATAAGAACAAGCTTTTTGCCCAATCCAAAGGCAATCCCGGCTTCGATATGCGCCGAAGTGCCCGCAGGGAGCAGCAGAACTATGGCATTTGCATTTCTGAGACCGGCCAAATCTCTTTGGTAATGTGAACGGTGAACAGGATCATTGAGAAAGTCCGGGTGGCTTTCAAGAACCTTCATCTGCTCTTCAAAAGGTGCATCAGGATTATTGGGATCAGCGGGTTTGGCTGTGAAATCATAGCAGGTTTTGCCTTTGCTGCGGATTGCCGCAATAAGAGATCTGACATTGTCGCTGTTCCTGAACCTGCCGATTACCATATAGTCTGTCATGCGTTTTTGAATCATAAACTGTTTCCCTCAAATCACTTAAAGGTAATCGGCAGACTGACAGGGCAATCCGCTTCACCGACTGTTTTAGATTTCAATTTCGAATCTTTCGCTTTTTAGGATAGTACACAACCAACTTAATTTTTAAATAATCAGGTGTCGGATTACGGCCTTTGGCCTAATCCGATCTGCAAGTATAACTATTTTAAATTATAATAACAGGCAGGTCGGATTAGCGTAAGCGTAATCTGCATACGCGTTCATTAACTGGAAGAGGAAATACGCACCGGCATGTTTTCAATGGGCGCGGGAATGTCGGAAACAATGAGATTTTCCCCTTTTTCCACACCTGAAGCCAGAAAAACCGTATGGCTGTCCCGCCAGACAATATTTACAGGCCGGATGAGAAGTTTTCCCTGTTTTTCAATCCACACACTGTCATTGTCCCGGAGAGCTGTGCGGGGAATGCGGAAGACATCCGGCATTTCCATGCCCTGTATTGATACCCGTACATATTCACCGATAAGCATGGGCGGACGGTTTGCCTGGGGATTTTCGAAATCCAGAGGGTCTTTCACCGCAATCAGCACCCGTGCCATGCGTCCGCTGTTTTCCAGATCGCTTAGCAGTTTAATTACCGTACCCGTGCGTTCATAACTTCCTCCGCCGTAAACAATGCTGGCCTGGGAACCGCTTTGGCCGTTTTCACGGGGAATGGCAATTCTGCCCAGCCGGTCAATGGGAACCGAGACCTGCACATGGTATTCATCAGTTCCCACCAGTTCCCCAAGCTGTTCCTGTGTGGAAATCTGGGAACCGCTTTCTATGTTCCGGCTTCTGACCACAGCATTGAAGGGAGCCTGAATGACAGTCCTTTCCAGATCCAGTTCCGCCTGTTTCAGTTCCGCACGTGCTGCCTCCAGATCAGCCTTCACCTTTTCCAGATGGGGTTTCCGCAAAGCAAGTTCCTTATCCGAATCCCCTGCTTTTCTGCTGCCCAGCAGCTGCCATTCCCTTTTTGCCACATCCTGATGTCCCATTTCCATTTTCAGGGAATATACTGCATTTGCCACCTGACTCTGCATACGGGAGAGTTTCAGTTCATAATCCTGGGGATCAATTTTCAAAATGGTTTCACCGGTTTTCAGCATTCCGCCTGCCATGAATTCCGGATGTATTTCCATGACTTCTCCGGATACGCGTGATTTCAGTACCATTTCCTGCGCGGGAATCACGGTTCCCATAGTCTCCACGATTACCTGTTCCCGTGTCTGTTCCAAAGGACTGATCTGCACCAGGGAAACCAGATTTTGCGGTTCGCTTTTCCGGGGTTTGGGTCCTGTAGTTTTCAGCCAGGCCGCGCCTGCAATGCCAGCACTGACAAGCAGCAGGGGCAAAAGGGTTTTCAGGGCAAAACGCATCCGCGGGGGGATTTCATGACAGGAACATGATGAAGTGTTTTTTTCATTTGCTGTAACAGTATGCTTTTCTTCTGCATTCATTTTTTTTCTCCCTTGTATCCATTTTCCATATCTTTCATCCACGATCCGCCCAGCGCACGGTACAGGCTGATCCGATCCAGGAGCAGTTCAGTCTGACGTTCAATCAGATTCCTCTCCAGATTCTGCACACTCACAATCTGGGTCAGTACCGGCAGGTAGTCTGAAAGTCCCCTGCGGTAGCGTTCGCCAGCCTGCTCAAAAGCTCTTCGGGCAGCATCCATCTGCAGTTCCAGTGCACGGATGTGCAGTCTTCTTTTTTCCTCACTGACCAGCGCATCTTCCACCTCTTTGAACGCTGTATACACAGTGTTGCGGTATGCCCAGAGTTTCTCATCTGCCGCTGCCAGGGTGCGCTCCACCTCAGCTTTTCTGCGCTGACCGTCAAAAATCGGGGCACTCAGGTTTCCGGCCAGACTGAGCAGCCAGTTGTCAAAAATCATATCCAGTTCATCAGCGGCATAACGAGCGGTTGCAGACAGGCGAAGGGCAGGCAGACGATCTGCTTTGGCTGCGGCAGTGTCCCAGTCAGCGGACTGCAAACGAAGCCCCGCAGCGCGAATATCCGGCCGCATGGACAGCAAATCCGCGGGCAGTCCGGCTGCCGGAACCTTTTCCGGAAAAGGCAGGGATAGTCGGCTGATCTGCACTGGATAATTGGCAGTTTTTCCCACCAGCAGGGCAAGTTCATGCAGAAGCAACTGCTCCTGCTCTTCCATCAGGGGAATTTGGGATCTGATTCCCTCCACAATCTGTTTCTGCTGATATACATCCAGTGCAGAGACCATGCCTTTGCGGAAACGCAGTTCCACCAGTTCCAGATAGATGCGGTCAGTCTGCAACTGTTTTTCCAGCAACTGCTTCTGCATCCGCCGGGAAATGATACCGGCCCATCGCTGGGCAACTGACGCAGCCAGTGTCATGGCCGCAGTGCGCACATCTTCCAGAGAGGCCGAAGCTGACAGCCGCGCTGCTTCCCTTTCCGAACGAATCCGGCCCCATAAATCCAGTTCATAGGTACTGGCCAGACCCAGCGCGTAATTTTCTACGGAACCGGAGGAGGTTCCGGAATCTCCCTTTGTGCGCTGCCGTCCTTGGGAAGTTTCCGCGTTCAGATTCAAATCCGGGTACAGATCTGCGCCTGATTTCAAAGCCAAAGCCTGAGCCTGCCGCAGCCTGGCCCAGGCTTCTTTCAGACTGAAGTTTTCGCTCAATGCCTGTTGAATTAACTGATCAAGTTCAGGATCATCAAAGGTTTTCCACCACTTATTCGCTCTTTCCCCCTGTGCGGAGCCTATGGAATAAGTGCCGGGCATTTCCCCTTCAGGTTTATTCCGCACCAGAGGATCGAAAAAGGAGCAGGAAGAGAACAGCAGGAAAAGAAGCAGCACGCGGATAATATGTCCATGTTTCATGAATTGCTCTTTTATGTCAAAATTTTAATGGTCTGCATAATTGATCAGCATAAAATCTGAAAATTTTTCATCAAAAAAACTTTGTGCCACCATATTTCCGTCTGCCGCTGAAACCCAGAGACACAAAGCCCATCACCAGCCATTTTTCATATTTCATACAGGATGTTATGTGAATCACAAACTTTCAGTCCGGAATTCCTTTGCCCTTTGACGTAACATCATGGGCAGGTGTGTCTGGCAGGAGCAGAACCTGCCTATGGGCACATTTTTGGCATGTATAGGCTTTAAGAAAATAATTTTGGGGTTTCCTGCAGGTTGGGGTGAACGGAGTGAACTCCAACTGAATCAGGATGTTGGGGTTCACTCCGTTCACCCCAGCCTAGTACACAACCAACTTAATTTTTAAATAATCAGGTGTCGGATTACGCTTACGCT
>CAZHPS010000516.1:0-4590 GCA_964534335.1 uncultured Desulfobacterales bacterium | reverse complement strand
ACCGCCATGGAAACATGGTTCAAAGACCTGCCAACACGGCACAGTGCGGGGGATTCTGCCACAGATGCATGTGAAAACTCTGCGCTGTGGGGGATGTCATGTTTTCAGGAATTATTCAGTTGATAATGTTCTGAATTTATTGTGTATAAATTGTAAAATATGATAAATTCAAAAAGACAGAATCCGACTGCCGGGCACGGTTTTTTGAAGAGATATCCTGTGTGTTTTCCGTCACTGTCAGAAGGTAAGTGCGGATTCATGTCTGAAAAAATTCCTGATTCCTATCCTGTGGGATAATAAGCAGGTCAGCGTAAATTTTCGGATATAAAGTTTTCATAAATATCCGGCTTTTCCGGAAAAACCGGATATTTATGAATACACGGAAAATTTTGTTTGCCTGCCTGAATCTTTCACAAAGAAAATATATCCGGTACAGAAGCCCTGCTGCCTCCGAAAGTGTTTCAGACTCACCCGGGTGATACCCGGTGAACTGTCAGAAAAATCAGTTATCTCAGATGATCCATGCCCTTCCGCAGCCGTTTTGAAACAATCTCGGCAATATTCATTTTCAGCATACCTTTTTTTTCCCATAAAATCATTTGATACCCGCCGCGCGGGGCATGTTGACAATTGCTTCACCGAAGAAACGGCTCCGTTTTTGGAACCTGCTGTGTTTCAGTGCGGACTGTTTTGAGAAATGGATGATGACAGGCATCCGGGGGAATATATCCGGGGATTTTTCCGGATCAGACACTGTTTACCGGTCTGTCAACAGTTCTGCGGTTGCAGCATTGCATATTTTGCTGATTTTCAGGCACTGTGTTAACTGCTCTTTAAAAATGTCAGGGTTCGGAAAAAATAACGCGACGTGAGATCTGGTGAAATGGGATCAATAATGAATCAGGGAGAGAGTATATAATGAACGGATACAGTTTGCTGATGGGCATCATCGGAATCGGCGTCGGATTTGCGGTTGCCTGCTGGTTTAAAGGAAAGATTGCCTCACAGAAGTTGGAAACTGCCGAGAACGATGCAAGACGTATGGTGGAAAATGCAGCACGGCAGGCGGAAACACTGCTGAAAGAGGCGCATCTTGAGGCAAAGGACAAACTCTTCAAAATGAAGAGCGATTTTGATGCCGAGACAATGGAAACCAGGACTGAACTGAAGAAACTGGAAAAACGGCTCATCCATAAAGAGGAGAATCTTGACCGCAAAAATGAAATGGTGTCCCAGAGGGAGCAGGAGATTGCCGCTCTGGAAAAACAGGTTCAGAAAAGAGAAGAGGAGATTGGGCAAAGCGAGCAGAAATACGGCGAACTGATAGATGAACAGAAAAAACAGCTTGAAAAAATTTCCGGACTGACTACGGAACAGGCCAAGGAACTTCTGATCAGGGCAATGGAAAATGAAGCCCGGTATGAAGGGGCAAAACTGATCAAGAAGATTGAAAACGAGGCAAAGGAGGAGGCTGACAAAAAAGCAAAGAAGATCATTGCCACCGCAATACAGCGGTATGCCGGTGATTTTGTCGCAGAGAGAACGGTTTCCGTAGTCCAGCTTCCCAACGATGAAATGAAGGGCCGTATTATCGGCCGGGAAGGCCGGAATATCCGGGCTCTTGAGGCAGCAACAGGAATTGACCTGATTATTGATGATACTCCCGAGGCTGTTATTCTGTCCGGATTCAATCCTGTCCGCCGGGAGGTTGCCCGGATTTCCCTTATGCGTCTGATTTCAGATGGACGCATTCATCCCGCACGCATAGAAGACATTGTGAAAAAAGTGGGCCGGGAAGTGGACACAGCCATAAAGGAGGCCGGGGAACAGGCAGCATTTGATCTTGGGGTTCACGGCATTCATCCGGAACTCATCAAATATGTGGGACAGCTTAAATTCCGTACCAGTTATGCCCAGAATGTCCTGCAGCATTCGGTGGAAGTGGGTTTTCTGTGCGGAATCATGGCCACAGAACTTGGCCTGAATCAGAAAATGGCAAGACGTATGGGGCTGCTTCACGATATCGGAAAAGCCATTGATCATGAGGTGGAGGGACCCCATGCCCTGATTGGTTCAAGGCTGGCAAAAAAATTCAGCGAAGCCGCTGCTGTTGTTCATGCCATTGCCGCTCATCATGAGGATGTTCCCCCTTCATCGGTTTATGCCTTACTGGTACAGGCCGCTGACAGTCTGTCCGGAGCCCGGCCCGGAGCCCGGAAAGAACTGCTGGAAAATTATATCAAACGACTGGAGGATTTGGAAAAGATAGCAAATTCCTTCAGAGGTGTTGTCAATTCCTATGCCATACAGGCCGGCCGGGAAATCCGGGTGATTGTGGAAAGCACTGTGGTTTCAGATGAGGAGACCATACTGATCAGCAAGGACATTGTGAAAAAAATTGAGGAAACACTTACCTTTCCCGGACAGATCAGGGTAATGGTGATCCGGGAGACAAGAGCGGTTGAATATGCAAACAAATGAGGAAAATCAGATGATGAATGTTTTGGATACGCTGCGGGAGCGGGGATTTATTGAGCAGACCACCCATGATCAGGAACTCAGGGAATATCTTGCCGGTGAGAACCGGAGCTGTTATATCGGATTTGATCCCACAGCCTCCAGTCTGCATGTGGGGAGTCTGGTGCCTATCATGTCCCTGGCCCATATGCAGCGGCATGGGCATCGTCCCATTGCCCTTGTGGGGGGCGGGACAGGTCTGGTGGGGGATCCCAGCGGCAAGACAGAGATGCGCCAGCTTCTTACAGAAGAGATCGTGGCCGAAAATGTCAGGGGAATCAAAAAACAGCTTTCCCGCTTCATTGATTTCAGCGGAGAAAAAGCACTGATGCTGAACAATGCGGACTGGCTGACAGAACTGAGATATATTCCCATGCTGCGGGATATAGGCCGTCACTTCAGCGTGAACCGGATGATTAAGGCAGAAAGCTACCGGATGCGCATTGATTCCGAAGAAGGGCTGAATTTTATTGAATTCAACTATATGATTCTGCAGGCATATGATTTTCTTGAATTAAGCGGCCGCTATGACTGCATGCTGCAGATGGGCGGAAGTGACCAGTGGGGAAATATTGTGGCCGGTATAGATCTGATACGGAAAAGCAGTCAGAAAAGCGCGTTCGGGATCACCTTTCCGCTCATTACCACAAGCAGCGGCATCAAAATGGGAAAAACCCATCAGGGAGCAGTCTGGCTGGACCCGGAAAGGACTCTGCCCTATGATTACTATCAGTTCTGGATCAATACTGATGACCGGGATGTATGCCGTTTTCTTTCCCTTTTCACCTTTCTGCCTATGGATGAAATCCGTGATGCCGAATCTTTGGAAGGATCTGATCTGAATGCTGCCAAATCCGTGCTTGCATTTGAGGCCACTGCACTGGCTCACGGAAAAGAGGAGGCGGTAAAGGCATATGATGCCGCATCAGGCATGTTCGGTTCCCGGCAGATTCCGGAAACGATTCTGCCTTCCAGCACCATACCCAGAGGACAAACACAGGACGGGGATGTTTCTGTTCCGAGGTCCATGACAGACCGGGCTGTTTTTCAGGAAGGAATTCCCGCATTCAAACTGTTTCTTATGGCCGGACTTGTGAGTTCCGGAGGGGAGGCAAGAAGACTGATCGCCCAGGGAGGAGCCTATATCAACGGAGAGCGTGTCACATCTCCTGATAATATGGTAAGGGATACGGATTTTCCGGAATCAGAGATACTGCTGCGGGCAGGGAAAAAACGGTATCATAAATTAAAATTCAGTGCATAAGAGATAAAAGCCTTGACATTTTGACCTGTCTTCTGTATTTAGCGAAACCGTTTTGCCTGAATCCGGCATTCCCGGAATTCAGGCAAAACGGTTTTTGTTTTTTTGAGGAAGGTTTGTTTCCTGTTTTCCGGAAGATAATACCGGTTCGCCATTGACTTTATACAATCAGCAACTGATCCGGAGGAGTGCAGAAATTAAGCGGAGCGGTTTTTTGCACACGCGGAAAAACTGACGGTACTGTATCAAATCAATGGAGAATCGGTATAATACCAAATCGCCATTGAAAATATGCTTTTGAAAAAAATCAATTTTCTGTAATTAAACAGAAAAAGTGATTGTATTGTATAAAGTCAATGGAAATTTGGTATAACTGGCACATTCAGATATGGTTTTTCAGTACGGATTTCTGATTGTACGGAATTTTGTTCCATTTTTCAGAAATCCGTGTTTTTTTTGGCAGAGGTTCAAATCCGCTGATCCGATTTTACACATGGGAAACATATCTGTCTGTCAGATAATAATGATGATCAGTGTTGCGGAATTCCGGAAGCATGGCATTGTCAGCCGGTTTGAACCTTGGCAGTTTTTAAAGGCAAATTTTTTTTGAAGTTTCAAAAAAAATTTGTTGACATAAACAAAAACAGCGTGTATATATCCGCACATCTTTCACGGAGCATCATTTTTTTGTTCCGGCAGTTTTTTTAGATGGTGGTTTGAATTCTTGTCTGAAATAAAAAAAAACTGCATGAGGTTGAAAAAAGTTCTTGACAGTTTTTTTTTGCTGGGTTATAAAGGCGGGGTTCCCTGAG
>CAZHPS010000515.1:0-4603 GCA_964534335.1 uncultured Desulfobacterales bacterium | reverse complement strand
TGCGGAATTCAGATATGAATCTGAACCTCTGCAAATGTTTCAAGTAATGGTATATGCGGCAGATATTCTGAAAAAATGTTCCAGCAAAATGACAGCATCTCTTACCGGTTTTTCCTGTATTTTGGATGCAATTAATATATAGTTTCAATAGAGAATTGGTATAATTCTTTTTTTCCCCCTGCGTGCCTGGGCAAGACCGTCCTGCCAGCCTTTGTCAAAGTCATTGGTGTTGAACCTGATTATATCAATTCCTTAACAATAACAATTACGCCTCCGCATTTTCAGACATTATGAATTGTGTTAATCATAATGATACCTGCATTGTATAAAGTCTATACGATTATGGCTGACAGCATAAACCATCCTGTGTTCCTGCGTCAGCCGGCGGGACCATGCTCCTCTGATACCAAATCGCTGCTGAAAACATACTTATCAAAAAAAGAACTTTCTGTAATCAGACAGAAAAAAATGTTTGGATTGTATAAAATCAATAGCGATTTGGTATGAGATTGAATTTCAAAGGTTCCGGCTGACCGATACCTGTGAACGGATTTCTGATGATCTCCTCAATAAGCGTAAATGCCCGTAAAGCAGTATTACGATCCGTCTTTACCCAATATCTCAAATCTTCACGAAATTCAGGGTGAAATACGGCTTCCCTTTCGGATTTGCCTTCTGACAGCCCTGCTTTCTTTTTACTCAAACCCGACCTCTTTTTTCAATGCATCAACAGATTGGGGGGGTCCCTCCCCTGCTTTTGCTCTTTCCAAAGCATTCATCAGCCGCTTTGCATTTTTGGGAGATTTCAGCAGATGGTTTGTTTCAGGAAGACCTGACAGTTCCGAAGCCGGTATAATGGCAATATTTTCAGATCCGCGTCTTCTGACAATGGCGATTTCCTGATTATAAATCACGTCATCCCACAGTTTCGCAAATTCTTTTTTGGCATAGGTATAGGTTGTCTGAATCGGCATACTGAATCCTTTCATAATTTTCATGTTATTTTGATAATATAGCTCTTAATACAGCAAGATTCTCTGTTTCATCAAACAGGGCCGCAACCGGGACCGCAAAATCTTTCACAGCCCTGCTTTTCAGTGTTCCGGAATCTGCTTTCATATGAAGAACATATTCATCTTCCTGAAGAAAATACTGCTCAACTGCACGGGATGCGGGATCAATGATCCAGTATTCCTTCACACCGTGGGCCGCATAGTCTTCAAACTTGACTGTCCGGTCATTGTCCTCTGTTGCCGGAGAAAGCACTTCCGCAATAAAATCCGGAGCAGGGAACTGTGTCTGTTTCGGTTTGAATTTTTTGGATTTTGCTTTGCTCCAGAAACAGACATCCGGTTCATAATCATTGCGGGTCAGTGAAATCATCATCTTCTCATACCCTGTGAATCCAAGGCCGTTCAGGCGGACATGCACATCCAGCAACTCCAGCAGAAATTTTCCTGTTATGTTATGTTCAATTCTTACCGGTGAATGCACAATAACCTCCCCGTTAATAAATTCAGATTTCTCATCTTCACGCACATCCGCATAAAACTGTTTCCGCTTTTTCCGCTCTTCGTATAAAACTGTCCGAATATCCCGGTAATACAGACCGAGTTTCGGGGAACGGTGCAACTGCTCTGTGATAAGATCCATAGGTCACACTCCCTGTAAAATTGCAAATAAAATCCAAAATGTCCTACAGGATAAGTCCGGTATTTGTGCATAAATTTCCAAATCTCAAACCGAACATTTGGGAATTGGAACTGTCTGAACTCTGATTTGGGTGATTACGTATTCAGCCGAAAATTTTCTGGTATTCAAAAAACCGGTTTTTCTGAAAATTTTATGCCATATACCATTACTCAGAAGATTTGATGGTACAGCCACGAATTGCACGAATTATGTTTTGTGCAGTTCGTGCATATTCGTGTCATTCGCGGCTTATTTAAATTATATTAAGTTTATTTCGGAGTTCGGAAGTTACGGAAACAGGATAACCGAAATATTTTAAGTATCGGTATAAAATTTATGGAACTTTACTTAAATCAGAGGTTCAGACATTATCAGCCGGGCAATATTCATTCCGGATTTTCCAATGCCTGCAAAATGGGCCGGATTTTCTTCCGGAATTCCGGGGGAACCATCAGACCGCGCAGGGGCTGGTTGGCAATCAGATTTTCTGGCATGTTTCCCCGTATGCCGTCCCGGTAATTTTGCAGATTCCGGTTTTCCAGCAGATACAGCAGCATATCGGTCAGATTTCCGAAATATCCGCCTGCATCCACATGCTCAATATACTGCAGAACCACCTCATTTACCATAGCCGTGAATTCGCTCATATCCGCATACCCGGTTTCTCCGCAGTTCCTGGCAGATACCATACACCGGCATCCAAAAGGCCGTACAGGATAAACCGGGCATTCCCCGTTTGTCAGCAAAGGACATGGCCCCCACGAGGGATCATTTTCCTCTTCCGGAAGTTCCTGCCCCTGCATACAGAAATCAGCCATCTGATTGGTTGTGAAACCGGGCTGAAAACGCTTTCTGCCTGACGCTGCCTTTAATCTGTCAATCAGCAGTTCTGCTTTTCCCCCTGCCAGAATATATTCCGCCATTCTCATGGCTTCCAGTCCGGTCAGGGTGACATTGCAGGTGCAGCAGTGACTGCACCCGCGTTTGCACGCGATATTTTCCGGAACCGCAAGTTTTTCATGCACCCGGTAAATATGATCCAGTATAACCTCTTTGCTCTCTGCACCGGGTGAGAAAGAATTTTTCAAGTTTCTCTCCTTGTTGAGAAAAGAATTATCAGCGGCACAGGCCGGAAGATTGTGTTAATCTGATCGAAGCACAGGCTGGAAGCTTATGCTGCTATAGCTTTTAAGATAATTATTTTGGAGTAGGTTGGGGTGAGGAACGAAGTTCAACATTCTGAAATTGTTATGTTTCATTCCTCACCCCAACCTACAGGAAACCCCCAAATTATTTTCTTAAAACCTATATGATGGCAGCATAAGCTGGAAGTTTATGCTGCTTTTTCAGAAAAAAATTTTCCCGCCGGGCTGAACATCAGGAACAATAATCCGGGACTCCTCTGCCTCCTGTTTTCTCAGTTCCTCAAAAACCAGATGCAGAGATTCCCGCATTGCTTTGGGATATTCCGCAATGGCATCTTTGAGATTTTTGGCTTCCAAAGGACACTGAATGGGAAAAGAACCGGCAGGCGTCATTATCTGGGTATATCCCAGATAAAGCACTTCACGGGTTTTGTCCTCTTTTCCGTCCGGTCTGACCGGAATCAGGCGTTTGATGGTCGCCATATTCATATCCGAATATTCTTCCTCACGGTACAGACTGTCTGTTTTCACGGTAAAATCAATTGAATCAAATTCGCTGCCGATCATATTCCTTATCTCCTTTAAAAACAGTAAAGCCATGAACCACACGGATTTCTGTTTTTCTTTGATTCCGGCAAAAGCCGGAATCAGTTGTTTTTAAATGCTTATTCACTCAGACCCGCGCCGGGGTGCGGGCGGTGTTCTTTTTTGCAAAACTGCCCTGTATGGTTTTACAGATTTCTGATATTTCATAATATGAATTTTTTTTCAACAGAAGACTTGCAAAAAATATGAAAACAGTTTTATAAATCTGACTGGATGAGCAGGTTTTTTAATTTATGAAACAGATTTTCAGACAGCAGGAGAAAAACGCCATGACAGAACCCAATGAGGTGTTTGAAAAAAACTACCGTTTTTATGTGGATCGGATTGCGGAAACCAGTCTGATCCGCAAAGCAGCAATACTGGGTGCAGAAGCAGATGGAAATGGTCTGCGCATATTGTTTTTCAGTGATGAGTACCGGATTTCACCTGATGGAATCTTCCATAGTTCAGGAAAGCGGGCTGGATATTCCCAATGTATTATACTGTTCAAGCATATTCTTCTCTGCCCGGATGAAATTCCGGAGCTGGGAGACTGGACAGCCTACAGGGAATTTCCGGATGCAGGCCCGCTGACCGGTTATTTTGCAAAAGATGTGGAAAAATCCCTTGCCCGGCATTTTTCAGGCAGGACAGATGATCTGAAAAAAGCATGTGCAGCACTTGGCGGAATTGTGCATGGAGAAAAGATTTCCTGTGATCTTGCCATGCACTTCACTGCACTCCCCCGGATACCGGTTCTTCTGATTTTCAATGACGGAGACGAGGAATTTCCCGCACACTGTTCCATACTTTTCCGCAAAAGCATAGGCAAATATCTGGATATGGAATCCGTGGCAGTTCTGGGAAAAGTTCTGACAGACAGCCTGAAAAAACTGCCCAAGCAGATGGAATGAGTACCAAAATGAAGTGAACCCGGTTATGTCCGGTCAGATTTCTGCATAAAAAGTTTTTCCAGTCAGTTTTTTGACTGAGGTTTTGTTTGTTTCCGCCAGATTCCAATACAGTCTGCCACAGTTTCAGTTGAAACAATGCACAGGAGTATCCGGCACCAAATAAACGGAGTATAATATGAGCAATCCTTCAGAAAAAAAATGGAAGCGTCTTGTCACTGTCCATTCGCTTAAATTTTTGCAATATGATGAATTATTTGATAAGTTCGA
>CAZHPS010000514.1:0-4642 GCA_964534335.1 uncultured Desulfobacterales bacterium | reverse complement strand
CCCGGAAATACAATTATTCCCGGATTCCCTGCGTGGGACTGGGCGGAGGAATCGCGACACCGGAATCAGCAGCCGCTGCTTTTGCTATGGGAGCAGCCTATCTGGTCACCGGATCAGTGAATCAGGCCTGCACTGAGGCAGGCACATCCGAAGCTGTGCGGCAGATGCTCGCAGATGCCCGGCAGGCGGATGTGATTATGTCTCCGGCTGCGGACATGTTTGAAATGGGCGTAAAGGTGCAGGTTCTCAAAAGGGGAACCATGTTTCCTTTGCGCGCTGCCAAACTTCTTGATCTCTATAACCGGCATGATCGTTATGAAGACATTCCCCTTTCACAGCGGCAGATTCTGGAACGGGATTTTTTTCAGTGCAGTTTTGATGCAGCATGGGCCGGAACCAAAGCGTTTTTTGAAAGACGCGATCCCAGGCAGAATATCCGGGCAGAAAAAGACACGAAACACAAAATGGCTCTGGTGTTCCGTTCCTATCTGGGGCAGTCTTCCCGCTGGGCAATCACCGGAGATCCGGCCCGGCGCATGGATTATCAGATATGGTGCGGCCCGGCTATTGGTGCGTTTAATGAATGGACCAAAGGCAGCTTTCTGGAAAAACCTGAAAACCGTCAGACCGTGACTGTGGCTATGAATCTTCTGACAGGCGCGGCTGTTGTGACCCGTGCCAACTGGCTCCGCAGTCAGGGCATTGTCCTGCCTCCGGATGCGGGACGGTTCCCGCCTATGCCACTGTCAAAGATAAAGGATCTTACAGAAACGCCCTGAACCGGAAAACCGGAGAACAGACTGCCGCCAAATCATGAGTTTATTCATACAAAGATAGTGGGTCAGATCCGTTGATCGTCTGTTTTTTAACCACAGAGTAACACAGAGTTTTGCACAGAGTGACACAGAGTTTTTTTGCAGAATGCGATGCTGATCAACGGATTTAACCCACTGTCTCATACAAACGGACATGATCGGCACGCACAGACAAAGCACGAAAGAACGGTTTCTGCTGAACAGTACATCAATAAAATTGGCAAACCAACAAAACCAAAAGGAGATTCTTATGAAACAGATACTTGTGTATTTCATCCTTGCGGCATTCTGTCAGATGATTTCCGAACCCTGCCTTCATGCAGAGGTGGTGATGGACGGTTCCACAGGCGCGTTCGGTCAGCTTGAAACGGCAAACGGAAATTATGACATCAAGATGAAGTACGGTCATCAGGCCGGGACAAACCTGTTCCACAGTTTCAGCAAATTCAACATCAGTACCGGGGAAAGCGCAACCTTCGGGGTTTCTGAAAGCATCCGGAATATCATCTCCCGGATTACCGGAGGGAATCAGTCCTTTATTGACGGAACACTGCGCAGCGTGCTTACAGACACTTCGCAGATTTCCGGGGCAAACCTTTATCTGCTCAACTCATCGGGTATCATTTTCGGCCCAAACGCTGCCCTGGATATCGGAGGTTCCTTTCATGTAAGCACAGCGGATTATCTGCGTATGGGGGCAGATGAGCGGTTTTACAGCACTGTGCAGGAAAACGAGGTGCTGTCTTCAGCTCCGCCTGAAGCATTCGGTTTTCTCAAAAGTCCTGAGGACATCAGTTTTGAAGGCAGGGGAGAGATTGGGGAAGACATCCGTACCGGTCTGACCGTTTCCCCTTTGCATAATCTTTCCGTAACTGGCGGAGATATTTCTTTTGCAGGTACATACCGTACAGAGGGTTCTGTGGAAAAAAATCTGGGAAGTCTTGGTGCACCCGGTGGAACAGTGGCAGTGGTAAGCCTGAGTTCTCCGGGTGAGGTCACATTTTCAGAAACCGGCCCGGATGTTTCAGCCTTCAGCACATTGGGAAATGTCACGCTTTCTGATCATTCCCAAATCAGAGCCAGCGGAATCGGATCAGGAAATATTTTTATCCGGGCCGGTCAGTTTGTTCTGGAAAATGAAAGCGTCATTGATGTGGACACCAAAGGCAGTGAAAATGGCGGCATCACAGACATTCAGGCAGATACGGTTTCCATCAGCGCGGGCGATATTTTCAGTGACGCCACCTCCACGGGCAGAGGCGGGGATATTTCCATTTCCGGGATTGGCGGAAAACCAGCGAAATCTGTCACCGTTTCAGACGGAGGCCGGGTTTTTGCCAATGCCACAAATCAGGCCGCAGATGCCGGGGATGCCGGAAATGTTTCCATTTTTTCGGAAAAACTGACAATTTCCTCAGGGGGAAAGGTTTCCTCTTCCGCAGACGGAGGGGGAAACGGGGGAATCATCCGTCTGAACGCTTTGGAATCTGTTCTGATCACGGATCAGGAAAGCGAGGTGTTTGCCTCCTCATCCGGCACTTCGGAAATACCCGGAAGATCAGGATCCGGAGATATTCTTATCGAAAGCCCGGAAATAAACCTGACAGGCAGCAGCAAAATTTCCATTGACACAGCAAATGGCGCAGGCGGTACACTTATACTTCGCGGTTTGGACGGGAAACCATCGGAATCGATCACGGTTTCGGACAGTCAGATATACGCGGGTACTCTGGGCAGCGGAAATGCAGGGGATGTGCTTATGCAGGCGGAGCGTATCCGGTTTGAGGAAAAAGGCTTTATCGGCAGTGAGACCTTTGGAAGCGGTACAGGGGGAAATATCCGGATTGAGGCCGGTGATACCTTTGAACTTGCTGACGGGGCTTATATTTCTTCCAACTCCAAAGAGAATGCGGCAGGAAATGCCGGGAATATTTCCGTATGGGCCGGGGATTCCGTTTATCTGCGGAACAGCACGATCACCACGGAAACAGAGGGAAGCGGTGCAGGGGGAAATATCCGGATTGAGGCAGGCAATGTTTTTGAACTTTTTGACGGGGCCTACATTTCCTCAAACTCCAAAGGTGGGACCGGGAATGCCGGAAATATTTCTGTGCAGGCCGGGGATTCCATTTATATGCGCGACAGCAGCATTACCACCGAGGCACTGAATGCAGGCGGAGGCAAAATCTCTCTGGAGTCTCAAAACATGATTTATACCATAGACAGCCGCGTTGCCACCAGTGTTGCAAAAGGGGCGGATGACGCGGGTGACATTTCTGTTGATCCCCTGTCGGATTTTCTGGAATTTATCGTTATGAACCGGAGCGAACTGCGTGCCAATGCCTATGAGGGAAAAGGCGGAAATATCCGGATTGAAACCGATCAGTTTGTTTCTTCAGGAACCAGTGTTGTGGATGCTTCATCCCAACTGGGAATTGACGGCACTGTCAATATTATTTCCCCGGAGGCGGATGTAAGCCAGGGACTGGTCAAACTTTCCACCAGTCTGCTGGATGCAGCGCAATGGACACAGACACCCTGTTTTCAGAGAAGCGGTGCGGATGTCAGCACCTTTATTTTCACCGGTCAGGATGCAGTGCCGAATCCTCCGGATGATCTGCAAATCAGGAATCCGCTGTTTTGGGAACAGGCACAATGATTTGTTTTTTTCAATGAGTTGACAGATATTCCGGATGGCTGCAAAAACACAGTTTCTGCACTCCGGATTCTGAGGACGGATTGAGACAGACAGGTTGTCACCGTGTATGCAGGGAAGAAAAAAATATGAAGACACTCCGGGCATTGGACAGGGTAAGATCGCAGGATTCCGGAATAAGGATTTCCGCGAAAGAGGATTTCGAACCATCCGGGTCACTTGACGGACTGGCCGTATCCGAGGAGGAATACTGGGACAGGTATTACAATTACTGTGAGGGTGATTCTGATTTCAGTTATGAATGGAACAACGGATATCTGGAGGAAAAACCTGTGGCGGATTTTCAGAGCAGTATGATGTACCGGTGGTTTCTGAGTCTCATGGAATGCTATTTTTCAGCATATCCCATAGGGATTATGTCAAATTTTGAGATCGGATTCCGTCTCGCTCTTCCGCATGACACCAGCATCCGCAAACCTGATCTGGGAGTGGTTCTGCATGACAATGCCGTGACGGCAAATCCCGGTGACAGCAGTTTCAGGGGGACATTTGATCTGTGCGTGGAATCCCTGTCCTATTCCTCAAAAAGGGACATTGTGCGGGATACTGTTCAGAAGAAAAGGGAATATGCGGGCGGCGGTGTCAGGGAATATTACATCCTTGATGCAAGGGGAAAGAAAACAGCATTTTACCGCCTGAACAAAAAGGGAAAATACACAGAGATGAAACCCGGAAAAGACGGCATTGTGAGATCCGAAGTTCTGCCGGAATTTCAGTTTGAAATTTCTGACCTGTATGCGCAGCCCTCTCTGGAAAAACTTTCGGAAAAAGAAGTTTACCGGCATTATGTCCTGCCTTTTTATCAGAAGGCCAGGCAGGAGGCTGAAGCAGAAAAGCAGCGGGCTGAGCAGGAGAAGCGGAGGGCGGAACAGGAGAAGCAGCGGGCTGATCAGGCTGAGAAGCGGTTTTTGGAAGCAGCGCGCAGCATGCTGGCAAACGGTCTGGATATGGGACGCATTATGAAATACACAGGGCTTTCTGCTGAAGAACTGGCACTTCTGTCAGAAACAAATCCCTGACAGAACTGTTATACCAATTCTCCATTGAAAATATACTTATACCGATACTTAAAACATTTTGGTAATTTTGCCGGGCAGATTTTAACCGCAGA
>CAZHPS010000513.1:0-4654 GCA_964534335.1 uncultured Desulfobacterales bacterium | reverse complement strand
ACGAGTAAAAAATCCCGGTTAATCCTTTAATCCCGTGAATCCCGGTTCAGACAACCTACCTGCTGACCTGGGGAGAGAGAAGCAGCCGGAAGCCCAGGTGAATGTCCCTGCCGGACGGCGTGTTGTCGTAACGGTAGGCCGACCGGCAGAGCCTGGCGTAGTTGAGCCAGCTACCGCCCCGAAGGACACGGGCGGAGCCAGTACTGGGGCCTACAGGGTTTGTCACAGCAGTGGTCGGATAAGTTCCGTACCAGTCCTGGCACCACTCCCAGACGTTGCCGGACATATCGTACAGACCATAAGCATTGGGCTGCTTCTGCGCAACCGGATGGGTTCCTTTTCCGGAATAATTCGGTGTATAACTGACAGCCGAATTGCCGTAATACCAGCCGATGGCATCCAGATTGGGATCAAGCGGTGTGCTGCCGGTATATGTAATGGCTCCGTTGTAAAAGGCCGTTGTGCTTCCGCCTCTGGCCGCATATTCCCATTCGGCCTCTGTGGGCAGCCGGTACGTGCCTTCGCCCCTGGCGTTCATGGCGGTTATGAAGGTCTGCACATCATTCCAGCTTACATACTCCACCGGGCAGTTGTCCCCGCACGCACTGAAATACGAGGGACTGGTTCCCATCACATCCCGCCACTGCTTCTGCGTCACCTCTGTGGTCTGCATGTAAAAATCACTGGTCAAAGTCACCTGATGCTGGATTTCGTCACTGTCTCTTCCGGGTTCAGTGGAAGGACTGCCCATCATAAATGTCCCTGCAGGAATGCGTCTGAAGGTCATGCCCAGGGAATTGGTAATATCACCGGCCGGCGGGGTATATATTTTCGGTGTTGCCGACACCTCTCCTGAATCCATGCTTTCCCCCAGCACATTCTCTGCGGTGATTCTGAAATAATACGTGACATTATTGCTGAGAGGATACACAGCACAGGGAGATTTTGCATCGGATATTTTTCTTCCTCCCGGCAATGACAGGTAACTGCTTTTGCTTACACCCGAAGCAGTTGCCATATAAATATTGTACAGAGAAGCGCCCTGAACCGAAGGCCAGCTCAGGGTTGCCTGACCGTCTCCCGGAACAGCAAGCAGGGAACCGGGCGGAAAGGGAACAGCCGCGGCTTTGAAAGGCACTGCGGAAATTTCTGCGGATTCTGCGCTTTCCCCAAAGGTGTTTACAGAAGTCAGCCGGAAATAATATGCTGTTCCGTTTGTCAGACCTGTTACTGCATAAGGACTGAGCACCTCTGCATATTTCATGCCGCCGGGCAGAGTCGCATAACTGCTTTTGCCCGGGCCTGATGCGGAAGCCATATAAAGATTGTAATACACGGCTCCGTCAGCAGCATTCCATGAAAGGGAAATCCGGCCATCCCCGGCAAGTGCTGAAATGCCTGCGGGCGGTGCCGGAATTTCACCGCCTGCAATCGGGGCAACGCTGAACTGCACCGTATTTGAGGGATTTGACTGAAAAGAATTCCTGTCATAAGCCGCCACGCCGAAATAATAGGTGGTATTGGGAAACAGGTTGTCAACAACAAAAGATGTCTGTGACGGATCTGTTATAATGCCGTCCGGTAGGATCTCCCATGTTTCATTGTCTGTGGACTGGAACACATAATATCCTTTGACATATTTCAGTGTGCCGGGGTCAGGATACTGCCATGACAGGCGCACATTTGTCGGAGATACCGAAACCGGCGTGCCAAGAACCGGTGCGGATATGGCAGGCGGCATTACAATAATACTGACAATCCGGGAAGTATTGCCGCTCAGAAAATCAGACAGTCTGCTCCATACGGAACCTGAGGCATTCTTAAATTTCAAAGTCTTGAGATACACACCCATCCCCAGTTTTGAGGTATCCACCGACATGGTGACAGTTGCAGACTGCAGTTCGCCAAGGGTTCCCTGTGTCTGGGACAGGGACAGGATACCGTCTGCCGGATGCTCAATTTTCCAGTCCAAAGCAAAGTTGCCCGTATTTTTCAGGACAAACTGTTTTGTAAGCGTGTTTCCCGTACCATAGCTGATCGCTCCGAAAATATTTTCACCGGTAACATCCAGCCTGGCAGGTTTCAGACCGCACTGGGTTCCGGGATAATTCCACCGGTCAATCGGCCATTCTTTTTTGAACAGAGGTTCTGAATTTTCAATGGATTCAAGATGCAGCAGTTTTCCGATCTTGGTGTCTTCTGAAAATGACCATTCCCAGTTGCTTTCCAGAGAAAAGAAAGCGGAAATGTCAACCCCTCCCCTGCAATTGTTTTCCACCTCATCCGCGCCCAGCAGCTTTGCGCGCAGTTCCAGCCCCGGTTCAAAAGAGATGTACGGCCCTGTAACCGAATAAAGCAGAACCCCCAGTTCCGGTTTCAGAAAGGCTCTCAGGGTCATATCATTTTGTATGTCCGGTTTGATGAATTTCCATGAATTGCTGAAACCGGTCACAGGACTGATACCGTTTTCCCTGTGATAACTGAAACCTGCCTGAATCGCGGCTTCGGCTTCTACACCGCTTGTCACTGCAACGGATATTTTGGCTTCCCCGCATACGGAAATCTTCAACTGAAAAGAAACCCATACCGGCACCAGACCGATGGAAAATCCGATTTTCCCGAAACTCATCTCTCCGAGCTTCTTTTCCCATTCCTTATTCAGTTCACCTGAAACAGTGACTTCAAGTTTTTCCTTTGAGCGGATTTCAGGCACAAGCCTGAATTCTTCCAAACCCTTGACGCTGAAGGAAACTGCCGTATTGACAAAGACCTCCAGATCCAACTGTCCCCTGATTCTTACCTCAACCTCGGAGTTGCCGTCGTTGAGAACAAAACTGACATCATCATCCCAGTTCTGGGATGTATCGCTTCTTTCTGTCCTGCCGGATTCCGGGTTTCCGATCTGAATGCTGAAAACATCGTCATCCGGATTATCGGAACTGAGCATCCGCACGCCCTCAATGCCCTCAAAACCCTCAGTTCCCCGTGCTGAACGTGCGCCGCTGTTCATTTCGGCAGCCAGATCACCGTGGGTCATTTTCCGGGTCAGTGTGCCTGTTCCCTGTGCAATGATGTCTTCCAGACTGGCATCCTCGCTGGTGGTCAGAATATACTCATAATCATTTATTCTGTTCACATGCAGCACCTTCAGCAGAAATCCGCCACCTGCATAACCGACAACAAAAGAGCCTTCGGACAGTTGAGCCAGTTTTGCAGCCATTTCCGTATCATTGTATGCGGCATACACATGAAGTTCATCATTGTTCCGCTCGACCAATGCCCTGCCCAAATCTGCAAAATGGCCTTTTGTCTGCACTTCCCTGTATCCGAATGTCACGATAATTTCCCGATCCATGCCCAGAGAGCATTCGCATCGGGTCAGATCATCAGAAACACTGTCACATCCTTCCCATCCGAGAATTTTGCTGTCCTGTGCAGGAACCGCAGTCAGAACCGCATTCACATTTTCATCCCTGGTGTAAAAACCGTACAGGGTGTTCTGATCCGCTGTTCTTCCGGAATCAAAGTTTATCTTCCCGGTGCTGTCTGTGACACTGCCCTTTCCGAACGGTGTCAGACTGACCTTTGCCGCAGCGTTCCGTGTATCTGCCGCAGGGAACCGGGTCATACGGGTTCCGAACAGTTCTTCCAGCACAGCGGGAAGAATTTCCTTCAGATTCTCATGATGGCAATCCATAAGGGATTTTCCGCTTTCCCCTGCTGAGAAAAAATTCTGAAAATCAAAACCCAGTGCATTCCGATGAGTGCTGTCCAAAGGATTAAAAGACAGAACATCTTTGTGATCAAGCTGCTGATCCCCGTTCAGATCTGTATTTTCCTGAAACAGTATCATGGCAAGATCATTCATCCGGATCTTCAGCCCATCATCATTCACATCCCCGGCCATATTTTCCGTGTACCGCCAGGCAATATCGGAAAGAGCCGTGACATTGAATTCCCCGCCGGTTCCGGGAAAAAGCAGGGCATAAATGGTTCCCGCATTTGCCACGGACGGGCCGGGTGTTCCGTCATCATTTGCATCCGTATCGGTTCCTCCGGTCACAGCCACCAGCACAGGTTCACCCGAAGCAATGCCGGACAGCACCAACGTAAAGCGTCCGTCTGTCTGTGTCCGTGTGGAATAAACCGGGGTTTCAAAATCCCGGAGCCGGAACACGTTCACATCCGCACCCGAAAGCGGCCCCAGCACCGCCCGGCCCTCCACAATCTGAATCCCGGCCAGAATCTGCAAAGCAGAGACCGCATCGCCCAGATCCGCATCTGCAATTACCCGGATATTGGCCGCAGCCTGCAACGCAAGAATGGCATCATCCATCTCCACTTTCTGGTTATTGTTCACATCCCCGGTCAGCGCAGCCGCATACGAAAGCGGCAGCACCAGACACACCGCAGCCAGCGCAAAAATCATACATCGTTTCATAAACACTCCTTTTGCTGTTTGTCCCAACAGCGGAAAATCTCATAAGATACCTGTTTCCACGCTCTGCGTCAATGCCATTTCCCACTAGTTCCCACGCTCCGCGTGGAAATGCCTCCGGGACGCTCCGCGTTCTGTGAGTATTCCTGTGAGTTCGTAGTTCGTAGCGACTGTGTTAAATGTCAAGAGGTTTTTGGACTCCAAACCTCATTTTTT
>CAZHPS010000512.1:1461-4654 GCA_964534335.1 uncultured Desulfobacterales bacterium | reverse complement strand
TTAACCTGAAAAATAAGGAGGATGTCATGAAACTTCATTTTCTGAAATCCATGAACATGACCGCTGTGATGCGGGTGTTTTTTCTCTGTGTGCTGGTCAGCGGTTTGGCTGGTACTGTCTGCTCTCCGGCTCAGGCTGCGGTTTATTATGTCAAACAGGGTGCAACCGGTTTAAATGACGGCACTTCCTGGGGAAATGCCTTTACCGGGCTGCAATCGGCCCTGACCAGTACTTCCTTATTGTCCGGGGATGAAATCTGGGTGGCGGCAGGAACCTATTCCCCAGGTATTTCCTCGGTGGATTCCTTTTCTCTGGTTCAGGGTGTGGGAATTTACGGTGGATTCAGCGGAACAGAAACCTCGCTGTCAGAGAGAAACTGGACAGGAAATGTCACCATCCTTAACGGAGTTAACGGAGGAAATAGCAATGAACATGTCGTAAGATGCAGCACAGTGGATTCCTCTGCTGTTCTGGATGGTTTTACGATCAGAGGCGGAGCAAGTTCACAGGGCGGGGGTTTGTACAACAGCGGCGGCAGTCCGACCATCAGAAACTGTATTTTCACTGCAAATGGAGCAGCGCAGGGAGCAGGAATATACAACAACGGCGGCAGCCCGACCATTGAAAACTGCACTTTCACAGAAAATACTGCATTTGATGGAGCGGGAATATACAATAACGGAGGTAGCCCGACCATTGAAAACTGCACTTTCACAGCAAATACCGCTACGGACATAGAGGGAGGAGGGATTGGAGGAGGAATTTTCAATTATAACAGCAGTCCGATTATAAAAGGCTGCACTTTTTCCGGAAATTCCGCATTTTCATACGGCGGTGGAATACATAATGAAGGTTCCGGCAACCCATCTGTGAACAACTGCACCTTCTCCGGAAATACAGCATTTTCATACGGCGGTGGAATACATAATGAAGGTTCCGGCAACCCATCTGTGAACAACTGCACCTTCTCCGGAAATACAGCAAATTCAGAAGGTGGAGGAGTTTTCAATTATAACAGCATTCTGAACATAAGAAACAGCACTTTTATCGGAAATATTGCACCTGACAATGGTGGTGGTATTTTCAATACCGGTACACTGACAGTCTACAATACAATTGTTGCGGACAATTCCGGTTCCTATGATCTGTACAACCTTTCTCCCGGAACCGTGACATCCAATTACAATATTGTGGAATCCATGTTTGATTATCCATCAGGAATTAATGACATTATCGGGAATCAGACTTCCCTGAATATCGCTCCTCTTGCGGACAACGGAGGCCCGACACAGACCCATGCGCTGCTGTCCGGCAGCATTGCCATAGATGCAGGAAACCCTTCTGCAACGGATCTGCCCAGTTATGATCAGCGGGGCGAGGGATTTGACAGGGTAAAAAACGGCAGGGTGGACATCGGAGCCTATGAAATTGATCCTCCGGACATGAATATTTCACAAAGCGGAACATCCATTGCCAGAGGCGGCTCTTTTGATTTTGGAGATGCTGTTATCAATACAGACTCCGTACCTGTGGTGTTCCTTATTTCCAATACCGGAACAGCAGATTTGCTCCTGAGCGGAACGCCTTCCAAAATCAGCATATCCGGTACAAATGCTTTGGAATTTGTTATTGATGAAACCAGTCTGATTTCTCCGATTCCGGGTTCGGGAAATTCCACATTCTCCGTCACTTTTACTCCTGTAGGTGAGGGAATCAAAACTGCCAGCATTTTCATCGCAAACAATGATGCAGATGAAAATCCCTATGTTGTCAATCTGACAGGCACAGGCACAGCAGTCAATATTCCGCCCGTGATTCTCCATCTTGACGGTGATATGGTTACATACACAGGACTGCCCATTGGACTGGATCAGGGAAATGACGCTGCAGTGACTGATGCAAACAACAGCAATTTCATTTATGGGTATCTGTCTGCTGAAATTTTGGGAGGGGATGCCAATGATGTGCTGGAAATCAGCAATGATGCGGATGGAGATGGAAACAGTGGCACCGGTATATTTGCCGATGCCAGTAACACTGTATTTTACAACAATATTCCTGTGGGATATATCGGAATTGATTTTGTAAACACTGTTCTGAAGGTATTTTTTGAAACAGCTAATGCTAATGCTGATGCTGTAACTGCGGCAATGGTCGGTGATCTGATCCGGGCCGTGCGCTACAGCAGCACAGTTGCACCAACCGGAACTGCTTCAAAATCCGTGAGTTTCAAACTTTATGACGGTGCAGAATACAGTCTTCCTGCCACTGTGACTGTCAGTTTCGGACAAAGGTACAGACTTACCGTTTCCATATCCGGAAGCGGGAGTGTTTCCGGTTCAGGCATTGCCTGCCCTTCTGACTGTTATGAAGATTTTCCCGCAGGCGAAATTGTTTCTCTGACCGCCTATCCTTATTCCGGCTATATTCTGTCCGGATGGAGCGGGGTAATGGGAAGCAGCGGGAACAGTGCATCTGTGAAAATGGATTCAGACAAGGTGGTGACAGTGATATTTATACCTGATTCCTCCTATCCCCCTGACCCATATCCCACTGATCTGTGTCCATATGATCCCAATAAAACAGAGCCGGGCATATGCGGATGCGGTGTGGCAGATACAGATACAGACGGAGACGGCACTGCGGACTGCAAAGATAATTGTCCGAATGATCCTGCCAAAACAGAGCCGGGCATCTGCGGATGCGGTGTTTCAGATACAGATACAGACGGAGATGGGCTGGCCGACTGCAAAGATCAATGTCCGACTGATTCCAATAAAACAGAACCCGGCATATGCGGGTGCGGTGTTTCAGATACAGACACAGACGGAGACGGCACTGCTGACTGCAAAGATCAATGCCTGAATGATCCTGCCAAAACAGAGCCGGGTATCTGCGGCTGCGGTGTTTCAGATGCAGACACAGACGGAGACGGCACTGCTGACTGCAAAGATCAATGCCTGAATGATCCTGCCAAAACAGAACCCGGCATATGCGGCTGCGGCATTTCAGATGCAGACACAGACGGAGACGGCACTGCGGACTGCAAAGATCAATGCCTGAACGATCCTGCCAAAACAGAGCCGGGTATATGCGGATGCGGTGTGGCAGATGCAGACACAGACGGAGATGGCACTTCGGACTGCAAAGATCAATGCCTGAATGATGCAGCCAAAACAGAGCCGGGTATTTG
>CAZHPS010000512.1:0-1361 GCA_964534335.1 uncultured Desulfobacterales bacterium | reverse complement strand
CGGACTGCAAAGATCAATGCCTGAATGATGCAGCCAAAACAGAGCCGGGTATTTGCGGATGCGGTGTTTCAGATGCAGACACAGACGGAGACGGCACTGCGGACTGCAAAGATCTCTGCCCGGATGATCCCGATAAAACAGCACCGGGCGTCTGCGGGTGCGGCATTTCGGACGCGGACAAAAACGGAGACGGTTCGCCTGACTGCATAAACAATAAAGAACCTGATCCGCCAAAGCCATTGAATCCGAAAAACAAAATCTATCCGCCCGGCCCCATAACACTGAAAACCGCTCCTTACAGTGATCCGGAAGGAGACACTCATCTGGAAACCCTTTGGGTGGTTTACAGAACAGACAATTCCTGCGGGGAAACTGTTGAGGAACATGCTTCTGCAACGGATTTGACCGAATACACAGTTACAGGGCTTCTGCCCGGTCTGAGATACGGATGGAAAGCCGGATTCCGGGATTCCGGAAGCAGCAGGGTTTCCTGGTCTGAGGAACAGACTCTGATTGTGGGAGAAAATGTGACAGATGAAACCGTCCGGTCGAATCCGGGTACACAGGTGTCAGATTACCGGATGTTTTCCTTCCCGTACCTGCCGGAAGATCCCGCATCTGAAACAATACTGTCCGGCATGATTGGTGAAAGCTATGACACAAGATATTTCCGCATCGGAACCTATGATCCTCAGACAGGTGAGTATATTGAATACGGGCCGGATTTGGAGTTTGAACCGGGCCGGGCATACTGGTTCCTGACACGCAACGGTGGGGATATACCGCAGACCGGAGCTCCGGTCACCACAGGGGAAAATGTAAATGTGAAACTCGGTTTTGATCCGTCTGCAGGCGGGGGATGGAATATGGTGGCTGCACCGAATTCTGCTGATTATCTGTGGTATGATGTGGAAATTGTCATAGGTTCTGCGTGCAAAAGCATCCGTATAGCGGATCTGCCGGAAGACAATCCCTATATCAGCAAAAAACTCTGGCAGTGGAATGAAGATGGATATTCTTCGGATGCAGACAGGCTGGAAAAGGGCAAAGGATACTGGGTGAAAGTGAAGCAGCAGGGTATATGGCTGAAATTCAGGGCAGATAAACAGATTATGCTCAGTGATGCAAAAATATCCGGCTCTGACCTGTCAAACAGCATTGGAAAACGCATATGGAGAAAAATGGCTCCGGATTCAGCCCATGCTGATGAAGAAGATTCTCCGCCTATGCCTCCGGGCGGATTTGCAGAAAACGGAAATTCCGCCGACAGCGGAGGCGGCGGAGGATGTTTTATCCGCACCGCACGGGAAAAGTAGTACATGACCACGTTGAATTTTATATATTCCCCTCTTGAGAGGGGC
>CAZHPS010000511.1:0-4659 GCA_964534335.1 uncultured Desulfobacterales bacterium | reverse complement strand
AAAATTATATAATAAATTTAATATAGTTATATCAAAATCCTAAAAACGTGTTAATGTTAAAGGTTCCGCTAAGCTATAAAGCCGTTTCAATCCTTGTTTTAATGGAAGAGGCGTTAAGACAGCAACCCCTGTTTACAGCATTCCAAAGTGGTCAGGTTTCAATCCTTGTTTTAATGGAAGAGGCGTTAAGACTGTCACAGCCCTCTGCCGTGAGAGCTACGTAATCGCGTTTCAATCCTTGTTTTAATGGAAGAGGCGTTAAGACGAGTTTGGATGCCAACTTTTCCCGTACCTCCGCAGAGTTTCAATCCTTGTTTTAATGGAAGAGGCGTTAAGACTCCCATGCCTTTACTGATTTCGGAATGTTCATAAGCAGTTTCAATCCTTGTTTTAATGGAAGAGGCGTTAAGACTCCCTCCGTATGGCATGGACACTGCACGGTTTCGGTGTTTCAATCCTTGTTTTAATGGAAGAGGCGTTAAGACAAAATGCCCGGAGTTTTTCAGGGGCTGCGAAACCATGTTTCAATCCTTGTTTTAATGGAAGAGGCGTTAAGACGGAACTCCAAAGGAACTCAACCGAAACCGTTATCAGGTTTCAATCCTTGTTTTAATGGAAGAGGCGTTAAGACATATGGACAGGACAATCCGAAATGGTCTAACCATAATGTTTCAATCCTTGTTTTAATGGAAGAGGCGTTAAGACACCTTGTTCACATTGACCCTACGCAGACTGTACTGGTATTGTTTCAATCCTTGTTTTAATGGAAGAGGCGTTAAGACCCATGAATTGTGGCCATAGGGATAAAGGCCTTTCTGGTTTCAATCCTTGTTTTAATGGAAGAGGCGTTAAGACACCTTCCGCAGGGAACCTTCCGCAGGATTCCTACTGGTTTCAATCCTTGTTTTAATGGAAGAGGCGTTAAGACGAAATTCTTTTTAAGCCGTACCCATTTAACTGTATGTTTCAATCCTTGTTTTAATGGAAGAGGCGTTAAGACTGCAGTGGAAAAATTGCAGTGGAAAAATTGCAGTGGAGTTTCAATCCTTGTTTTAATGGAAGAGGCGTTAAGACGCTGTAAAGTAATTGATAACAGGCATTTCATCAATTAGTTTCAATCCTTGTTTTAATGGAAGAGGCGTTAAGACTGTTCTTTGGTAAATACCCGCCCAGCCCGCGCTGCGGTTTCAATCCTTGTTTTAATGGAAGAGGCGTTAAGACGAATCAATCCTGATTCCGCTGATTTCTTTTCCGGTTGTTTCAATCCTTGTTTTAATGGAAGAGGCGTTAAGACGAGACCGCTCCGCCTGCGGAAAATCCGGCATCTGAAAGTTTCAATCCTTGTTTTAATGGAAGAGGCGTTAAGACTCTTGCCTGTGCCCATATATCCTTTTCCTTAAAAGGTTTCAATCCTTGTTTTAATGGAAGAGGCGTTAAGACAGTATTCTATAACGGCCCATCCGGCCGTGGATTTGTGTTTCAATCCTTGTTTTAATGGAAGAGGCGTTAAGACTCGAAATCTGTGCAGAGTATGGCGCAGAAATCCACAGGTTTCAATCCTTGTTTTAATGGAAGAGGCGTTAAGACCCGATTTACAATTCCAGTGGGGAACTTGTGAACCTGGTTTCAATCCTTGTTTTAATGGAAGAGGCGTTAAGACAGTAAGTCATGGCAAGTTTGGCAGGTTTGGCAATAGAGTTTCAATCCTTGTTTTAATGGAAGAGGCGTTAAGACAGATTAACGAAAAATGTCCTGACGGCAGGAAAATGGGTTTCAATCCTTGTTTTAATGGAAGAGGCGTTAAGACGGATATGCAAATCAATAATAAACCATTTGAAAATATGTTTCAATCCTTGTTTTAATGGAAGAGGCGTTAAGACTTTGCACAATGCTTTTTCAATACGCTTTTTTGAAAGTTGTTTCAATCCTTGTTTTAATGGAAGAGGCGTTAAGACCGTATCTGCTGAAAAAGCAAGTCAAATCCCATATCTGGTTTCAATCCTTGTTTTAATGGAAGAGGCGTTAAGACAGCATTGGATGCACGCGGAGAAATCATAGTGGAAACGTTTCAATCCTTGTTTTAATGGAAGAGGCGTTAAGACCCTGAGAATAATTTTAATTCCATCGAATTCGGGGGAATGTTTCAATCCTTGTTTTAATGGAAGAGGCGTTAAGACGTTTTTGAGCTTGTTGAGAAAATTGAATCTGATATTGTTTCAATCCTTGTTTTAATGGAAGAGGCGTTAAGACTCAGTGGCCTGCGGTCATCCCCATACAGAAATTCAAGTTTCAATCCTTGTTTTAATGGAAGAGGCGTTAAGACATCATTCCATGTTCCCGGAACCTTTATGCCCTCATAGTTTCAATCCTTGTTTTAATGGAAGAGGCGTTAAGACTTTGCTGGCAGGCGGATATTGTTTTCCGGCATTTTCGTTTCAATCCTTGTTTTAATGGAAGAGGCGTTAAGACGCATTTGACTATGAACTGTGCGGTTATCGGTATTCTTTGTTTCAATCCTTGTTTTAATGGAAGAGGCGTTAAGACATTCAGACATCGGTTATATCGGTAAAATAACCTCTGGTTTCAATCCTTGTTTTAATGGAAGAGGCGTTAAGACTTCTTTGCTGGAGGGCGGATATTGTTTTCCGGCATTTTCGTTTCAATCCTTGTTTTAATGGAAGAGGCGTTAAGACCAGGAAAAAAGGAAATCCTCATTGTATGCTCCACAGGTTTCAATCCTTGTTTTAATGGAAGAGGCGTTAAGACTGCTTCTGCAATACGGTCCGCGTCAGCCGGTTCTCGTTTCAATCCTTGTTTTAATGGAAGAGGCGTTAAGACCTTTAGTTTGATTGGAAAGTTTTGATTGCTCTTTGAGTTTCAATCCTTGTTTTAATGGAAGAGGCGTTAAGACGTTATCGTTCCCGTCATGGTACATTGAAAGACTTGAGTTTCAATCCTTGTTTTAATGGAAGAGGCGTTAAGACTTATTTTCGTACTGTCTGAAATTGCCTGATATTCGGCGTTTCAATCCTTGTTTTAATGGAAGAGGCGTTAAGACAGCGATTGCCTTTCTTGCTGCGGGTCCGCTTGCTGCGTTTCAATCCTTGTTTTAATGGAAGAGGCGTTAAGACAGAACGGATACCCGCAGACAGCAGAATAGTTCCCGGGTTTCAATCCTTGTTTTAATGGAAGAGGCGTTAAGACGCAATCTTCCAATATTCAATATCCTGTTCAATTCCCGTTTCAATCCTTGTTTTAATGGAAGAGGCGTTAAGACCCATTGACTTTGCAAATATAAATCCGGAACCCCTGGTTTCAATCCTTGTTTTAATGGAAGAGGCGTTAAGACGGTTATCTGGGAACCCGTGAAAATCAGGCATTCATAAAGTTTCAATCCTTGTTTTAATGGAAGAGGCGTTAAGACCAATGGGATTGCCAAAGAATACAGTTTCAAAGATTGTGTTTCAATCCTTGTTTTAATGGAAGAGGCGTTAAGACACTGCCGGGAATTTCCAAAGCCAGAGAATAAAAATGTTTCAATCCTTGTTTTAATGGAAGAGGCGTTAAGACTTTTCCTGAAATTTTTTTTTCTAAAAGGAAAAAATAGTTTCAATCCTTGTTTTAATGGAAGAGGCGTTAAGACATTTCACAGGCCGTCCCAAACTGCCGAAATACAAACAGTTTCAATCCTTGTTTTAATGGAAGAGGCGTTAAGACTCATAAACTGGCGGAATGTATTCCGATTCCGTCAGGAGTTTCAATCCTTGTTTTAATGGAAGAGGCGTTAAGACAATCCACGCTTCTGTATCCTGAACATCATTGAGGTTTGTTTCAATCCTTGTTTTAATGGAAGAGGCGTTAAGACTTTTCAGTGCCTCTGACACGGTTTCCTGTCCGTATGGTTTCAATCCTTGTTTTAATGGAAGAGGCGTTAAGACAAATGAACTGCACAAACTGCATTCCCCTGATTTCTGAGTTTCAATCCTTGTTTTAATGGAAGAGGCGTTAAGACTGTGAATGCCGATGTCAATGCCTCCCTGAATATAATGTTTCAATCCTTGTTTTAATGGAAGAGGCGTTAAGACCTTTTGCAGGCCACTCCCTTCAGGGGGGGGTAACTGAGTTTCAATCCTTGTTTTAATGGAAGAGGCGTTAAGACTTGTCTGAACCCGGCCTTCTTTATCCATATTGCCTGGTTTCAATCCTTGTTTTAATGGAAGAGGCGTTAAGACCGATATGCTGAATCCCGGATTTCTTTTTTCTGGGTTGTTTCAATCCTTGTTTTAATGGAAGAGGCGTTAAGACGAATTCCGAAGACCCTGCTTTGCCTGGCAAGACTGGTTTCAATCCTTGTTTTAATGGAAGAGGCGTTAAGACTGATAGTGGTTAGGATTATAGGGTAGTTAGTTCTTATTGGTTTCAATCCTTGTTTTAATGGAAGAGGCGTTAAGACAGGGTCTCCAAAGATTTTGCCGTCCATCCTACCCCTGTTTCAATCCTTGTTTTAATGGAAGAGGCGTTAAGACATTTGCATTGAACTCATTTTCAGTTTTCATTAACATAGTTTCAATCCTTGTTTTAATGGAAGAGGCGTTAAGACTTTATACCAGCCCTTTCAAGGTGAGTTTTGGCAAATTCAAATCAATTTTTTAATCAAAA
>CAZHPS010000510.1:0-4662 GCA_964534335.1 uncultured Desulfobacterales bacterium | reverse complement strand
CACATCACTGCTGACATGCGGACCGGTATATCCGTTTAAATTCACAGAGTCAATAGACCTCTTTCCAAAGTCAATTTTTATCCAATAAAATCAATGGAGCAATCCCCACTTTTGCAAGAGGTCTAATATATTCAGCAGATCGCTGATGCGAAGTTCTGTATGTTATGTTTTTTTTCCGGCAGTATTTTTTCGTGTAAAAGGGAACCGGAGGCAGCGGAACTGTTTTTCCGTTTAAAAACAGAACAATATTTGTCCACTGATGCCCGATCACAAATCCGTGCCCGTGGCTGAATTTCTGCACATTTTCAGATTTCAGACTGCACCGTTTCTGAAGAACATCATCAATAAGGACAAAAATTTTCCGCGGTGCTTTTTTTGACACAGTCAGTGCACGCGGGTATATACGTGCCTGTTTTTTCGACAGATCATTCATTAGACCTCTTTCCAAAGTCAATTTTTATCCAATAAAATCAATGGAGCAATTCCCACTTTTGCAAGAGGTCTATTGTACTGACAATATTTTTTTCATTGCCGCACAGGAACCTGCTGAAAGACGGAACGCCGATCCCTGAAAGTCCGGATGCAAAGGAGAGGGAATGTCTGCGGGTTTCGGGCATCAGTGACATAAGATACAAAAAAAACAGCATCTTCAGTCCTGATTTCACACATATTTTATTCAGAAGGCCGTCTCTGAAAAAATGGAATCTCATAACATTTCCCCTTTGCATTTTTGAGTTTTTAAATCACAGTTACCAAAATGCAATGCAAATGTAAAGAAAAATATTCTGATTACCGGCTCTTACGGTCAGCAAACCGGATAAGCCACTGTCTGACAAAGGTTCACAGCAATATGACAGATTTTGGGGAAAACTTTAAGTTTTTTTTGATATACGAATAAAAATTTTTGCGATTTTTTCATAATTTATAACAATTTTAAATATTTATAAAGATTGATTTTTAACCTTAAAATAAAATTTTGCCCTTAAAATTAATTTTGGAATATCAATTTTTCTGACACACATTTTGCTTATATCACCCAATTTTAATTCGATTAATACCTAAATTGAGCGATTTTTGTTCATGTTCAATGTGCGTTGAAACATTTTAATGATATTATCACGAATAAGTGAGAAATCCGGGATTATTCCGGATGAACCGGTGTATAAATGGACGTTTTCTCAGATTATGCACATTTTTTCCGGCATCCGGAAGAAAAAAGTCGGAAAAAGAACGTTCCTGTGCCTTTCCGGTCTGGGATACCGGTTATGAAACTGCTGTTTCATGTATTTTCTGTCAGTCATAACGCCGGGCGGGAGGTGAGCTGCAGGCTTCCCATATTTTATTCAGTTTAAGTCTGTCAAAGACCGCCGGACAGAATTTTACCGTGATCCGCCCGGAATGTGAAACAATTTTGGCAGCAGTGTCAATAAACCGCCGTCGTACTGTGACGGCATAACTCTGCAAAGGAATCACAGGGTGAAGAATATCCTCTCTGAAAGTTTCGGACAGAAAAAATGCGGTCAGCATCATATAATACAGTGCGGCGTTGGGAGGAAATCTTTTAAAAGGAAGTTCTTCGAAACCGAAGTCTTTCAGTCCCCGGTTGATCAGTTCATGGTTTCCCCGTCTGTGATATGCCGGAATCAGACCTTCCGGACTGATCATACCGCGCACGGAAACGGGAGTTTCATCTGTCACCGTACCGGAACTGATATTTGTTACCATAACTGTCTCCTTTCTTTCGGAATTCAGGAGCATCTGACCGTTTTCATACTGAGGACGGCAGTAAACAAAGCGACGGTATTTATCCCATGTATCACATTTGTAACCGTATTCGGCATATTCCCATGTCTGATCTTTTTTTCTCAGACGACCGAAATTTTCCGCTGTCTGATCTGCGGTAATATACCGGATATCCTTTGTCAGAGGAGCACCGCATATACCGATACTTAAAACATTTTGGTAATTCTGCCGGGCAGATTTTAACCGCAGAGTAACACAGAGTTTCCGCAGAGTGACACAGAGTTTTTCTGTGCGGAATTCAGATATGAATCTGAACCTCTGCAAATGTTTCAAGTAATGGTATATACAGAAAATTCTGTTATTTTCAAATTTCCTGAAATTTTTCTGATCAAAAAAACCTGCGTCACAGGTCAGGACGGTAACGGCATCGGAACGGTATTCACGGCGGATTGCGTCTGTCAGATGTCTGACGGTTCTGATTACTGTGTCCTTATAACTGCTGTGTCGGATTCCGCCCCGGAACACGGCATCAGTGACATATCTGTCCCATGTGACCTGAAGAGGCTGAAACCCTTTTATTTTTTTATAAGCCGGTCCGGCACCGTGACGGACATCCGCCTCATCATTGTCCATCACCATGGTGTCAATATCAATGCGGATGACATCCGGCTGTTTCATTCTGGGACGCCATATGAAAAGTTTCTGCAGAATTTTCCGGAAAATCCACACTTTGAATATGGTAAAGGATTTGCAGAAACGTTTTACGGTGCGGGAGGAGGCCGTACTGTCCTGGGACGTTTCAATTGCCCGGCATATCCCGCATCTTCGGAAAGGTGATCTAAAAAACTTGTATGCCGGGATGTTCCGTCTGCAAACCAACAAAAAATCTGTCTGAAAAGTTCGGTGACGGGGAGACCTTTTTTATTTTTGCGCAGATCCCCGAAATGATCGGAAAGCAGAGAAAAAATGCCGATGTTCGTCAGATAACGGACGAAAAAGGTGAGGCATCCCCGTCCGGTCAGTCTTTCACCGGTTGCTTCAGCATTGTTTATTCTGTTTTCTGCTGTTTCGGACATGATATGTCTCCTGATACCCGGCGTGTTAATATTGATCAACTTTTAATTATTTATTATAACTGATATTTTTGAATTTTTCAAGATTAAATCGCTCAATTTAGGATTGAATATCAGATGAGCCTTGTGAACAGAGAAGTGTCAGAAATGGATGAACTCGTCAGTTCATTGGAAACAGAAATGAATTCACTCTAAACAAAGATGAATTCACTTGAAAACAGGTGCAAAGACGACATCATCAGAACCGAAAACCGTACTCGCGAGGAAATTGAGAGTGGAAAAAGAAGGCATCATGAGGATTCTTCAGATGAATGATACGGATCAGATCAAATCCGCTGTTGAAAATACGGGTCAGTCCATTGCCAAAAGAATTGAGGCTTATGCCTGTTACTGTCAGGAAATAATGAATAAATTCAACAATACCACATTCGGCATGTATCAGGACAGTCTCCGAAGTGCGCTGCATCTGAAGGAAACAGGAGGTTCCGGTGCGGGTTATGCCGGAGCCGGTGTTTTATCCGGTGTGGGCGGCGCAGTGCTGATGGGTTCTCTGATGAGTACTCCCACCCTGTTGGGTTCAGCGGCACTGGCTTCTCTTACCGGTATTTCAACAGGAGCAGTGTTTTCAATGGGTGCAGCATTGGCATCCGGAGGGATTCTGATTCCCGTTGCCCTTATCGGCGGAATGTATTTTGCCAAACGCAAAAAAGTGAATGCCATGAAAGAGCAGGCTGTTGAATTGATCAGAGATGCCGCCTACCGTTGCAATTCACGTTACAAATGAGAATCAGGAAATATCCCTGTCATTGCTGAGGGATCAGGCTTTGGCATATTTGGAAAAGTCAAAGGAATCCATGCTCAGTGAAATAAAGAGGAAACACGCTGAAGGAGTGTGGGAACGGACGAAAAGGAAACATGGCTGTGAAGCCGTAAAACAGGAACATGCTCAGCTGATCAATGCGCTGAACAACATGCTTCGGCAGATGGAGTAAGAATATGCTGATTTTTTAACGTAACCAAAATACCGGCAGTACTTCAGCCTTTTCCAGCGGTTCAAATTCCTTATGATCTGTTGTAATCAGTCTGGCATTCAGAAGAAGAGTCTGCGCGGATGCAAAGGCATCGGCATAGGAAATGCGGTATGAACTCTTCAGTTCACCCACTTTGAAAATCATCGGGTCATCAATCCGATCTTCAAACCGGATTGGCAACTGTCTGATACTGCGATATGTCACTTGTGCGGTTGCGTAGTCGTTCCTCTTCAGAATATCATAATACACTTCTCCCAGATTCACAGCGTGCATCACCAGCCTGATTTCGTTGTGACGGGCCTGAATCAGCAGATGTTCAAATATATCTGCTCCGGTTTCATCAAACAGATACGCAATCAGCGTACAGGCATCTGTGACAAAAATATTCATCCGGCATATTCCTTCTGAATTTCATACTGTTTATCCTGCATAAACAATTCTGTGCCTCCGCTTTTGTCTTTCAGCATCCCGCGCATACGGAATATCGGATCATTTTTCAGATGTTCCGTTTCTTTTATCTTTTCCTCAATCAGATACTCCACAAATTCCCCCAGATTTTTGAAATGCGTCATGAGTATGTCCTGCTGAGTTTTTTTACCAGTTCATCGCGAATGGAAATAACTGTCTGCATGGTTTTTTCCTTTCATTGTTTCGATTGTCTGAACCTGAATTTTCAAAAACAACAATCAAAATACATTGAAGATATGCCCCGGCTACCTTCTGCCAATGACAATAATACGGAACGTCAGTTAATTAACATTATACTGATCCAATTTTGGTTTTCTTTGGCATAAATTTTGCATATGAAATCTGTT
>CAZHPS010000509.1:0-4701 GCA_964534335.1 uncultured Desulfobacterales bacterium | reverse complement strand
TGCGCTGAAAGCCAGTTTTCAAAAATTACAGGAATTGAAGGCGTAACATCAGTGAATCATGTGAATCATGGTTCAGACAATGTGCAGTCTGTCTGAACCCGGATTCGTCTGATTCATCTGATTAAGGTGCGGATAAAATCAGAGAAATCAGATGAATAAGACAAATCACAGTTCAGACAATCATGTCAATCCCTTAATCCTGTGAATCCCGGTTCAGACAATCAACCAATCCTTTCTTATAAAAAATCCCTGTAGTTATCCTGTGAATCCCGGTTCAGACAATCAACCAATCCTTTCTTATAAAAAATCCCTGTAGTTATCATGTGAATCCCGGTTCAGACAATCCGCTGTCTTGAACTGATTTGGGGGGAGGCTGTGAAATCAGATTGATTTGTCAGGGCATTATTCGGAAAACCGCTGATAAGCAATATCAGCAGACTGAACCTCTGCAAATGTTTCAAGTAATGGTATATCTGCTGCCGTTCAGATTTCCTGAAGCAATCGAAAATATTCATCCCGGCTCATTCCGGCTGTACGCATGTTGTTTTTGATAATATCCGCATCAATTTCATCATACTCAGGTATCACAACCGCCCGTCCCGCATTCGGACAGGTCATAATGTGATGTGATCCCTTTTTGCGTTTATACGTACATCCGAACAGTGCAAAGATCTGTATCAGGGTTTTCCAGTTTACAGGTGTAATTTTCGGCATGATTCATACACCCTGCAGTGAATATGTTTCTGAAACAAACATCCTGTCCGGAATCATTAACAGTCTGTCTTTTTTTTCATACCCGCATTCAGAGAGATATTCATCCAATGTTCCTGTTTCTTTCATTTCCTCAAACTGAATTTCAATCACTTCCAGGAGGTTCTGTTTTGCTTCGGCCTGATTCCTGCCCTGAGAGATGAAATCCAGTTCCGGGCATCGGGCAATATACCATTGGCCTTTTTTACGGATCTCGATGGTAATATCAAGTTTCATTGTGAACCTCCATTGCAAAAAAATCCTGTGCCCCCTGTATCATCCTGTTCAGACAATCCTGCAAATCCTTTAATCATGTGAATCCCGGTTCAGACAATTTGTCATAACTGCAGGGATTTTCGATAAGAAAGGATTTGAGAGATTAAACAATCCCTTCTTATCTGAAATCCCTGCAGTTATCAGACAATCCTGCAAATCCTTTAATCCTGTGAATCCCGGTTCAGACAATGTGCAGGCTGTCTGAACCCGGATTTGTCTGATTATTCTGATTTGTCTGATTAAGGTGCGGATAAAATCAGAGTAATCAGAAAAATCAGACGAATCACAGTTCAGACAATCAACAATCTTTTTTTATCAAAAATCCTTTCAGAAAAAAGGAATTGTCACCTCCTCCGCATTTTCCCCATCAATCCGAATATGCACAGCATTTTCATCTGCGGAAATCATTTCTGCATGAATCTGCGGAACCTGCCCTTTTGCAGGCATGAGTATCCATGCAAAACTGACAGATTTTTGGATATGTGCTGAAAACACGGCAGTGGGTGCAGGTTCACGCAGATTGTAATCCTCACTGTGCCAGCCCTGAATTTCCGGTTCTGTCTGTCCTTTTATCACATCTGTTTCCCAGAGAAAATCCGAAAGCGGCACAATGCGGAGATTGCCTTTTCCTTTGTCTGTGGAAGCAACGGTTTTTCCCTGCTTTTCCACAGTGCAATCCGGATGAAAATGCCACAACGCCTGTATCTGCCGGGGACGATCTGTTTCCATCCGGTCAGCCACCAGCCAGCACCGGTTTTTCATATAAAAAACCGTGCGTTTGTGAACAGCTTGTCCTTCCGTGTTTTCAAAACCCTGTGAAACACTTCCCCCCGCGTAATCCTGCGTTGGGGAAATCTGCCATGTTTTGGAATTCACAGGAAAACGGCTTTCCTCTTCCCCTTTGTTCTGCCTTTTTCCGTCTATCAGCATCACATTATGGGCAGCAGAACCGGTAAAGTATTCCCGCCATTTATCCTGTTTATACGTGTACGTGCCCCGGTCACTCAGCAATTCCCTGCCAAAAGCAAAAAGGGAAAGATGCAGTCTGTCCTGATGCTGATGTCCGGTTCCCCAGGGGCCGATGTCAAAAAAAGCCCAGTGGGATTTGCCATCGGCACTGCGCATAAGCAACTGCCCAGCCCAGGGAAACATGCGGGAAAGTTCCCCATCCGGTCTTTTTCCCTGTTTTCCCTGCGAGGCCGGCCATGCCCAGTCCGGCCTGCTGAAAATCCGGGCAGCGTTCAGCACAGGTTCACGGAAATTTTCTTTCACACAATCATTGCTGCGCGGGCCAAAACCATCGGGCCGCATCACATATGCCAAATACTGCCACATGCGTTCCAGTCTGTTCCTGTATTCTGCCGGAATTCTCTGCCCGGATCGCGTGCGGATATGAAAAAGATTCATGAAACTGTCCAGCGCGGTCAGATGGTAATGCGCACTCAGTTCTTTGTGAACGCCGTCCGGATACACCTGCTGCCTGATTTCAGACAGCATCCGTTCTGCCGCAAATTTTCCCCATGCCTGAGATTCCCGGAATTCAGGCCAGCATTCGGCTGCAATTGCCAGCCCGTTCATTTCCATTGCAATCCGGTTCCCGCTTTGGGACTGAAAACGCATCAGATACCTGCTGTGATCCATAATGGACGAGAGCATAAGAATCAGGGTTTCCGGTGAAAGTTCACGGGACAGACGGAAAAACACGCGGGGCCAGTAACAGAGCCGGTGAAAAACCTCTATTCCCCGCCATTGGGGACTGAAACTTTCCTGATCCCGCGCAGGATGGGAAAGAATCCAGTCCTGAATATGAGCGTCAATGGTCTGCACATAAGCTGGATTGCCTGTCTGCTCCCACGCGTCCAGAAGAATATGGAGATGGGTATGGCGGTTGAGATGCCAAGCCCATTCCGGATCATTGTCAGGCCCCTGCCAGCTCCAGTTCAGTCTGCTGTTTTCCAGACGCGGAACACGGGATTCACGGTTGAGAAATGTGAAGATGTCTTTTTGGATATTTTCCGCATCAGAAATGACATTTTTTTCTGCATCCTTTTTGCGAAACCGTTCTCCCGCGGGACTGTGCTGAAAATGCCGGAGCAGTTCACGGCAGGCAGAAACCATATCCTGCTTTTCCGTAGCCTGTTTCACCAAACGCAGATCAGGCCGGTTCAAATCCAGATTCTGAAACAGCGCGGCAATGCGTTCCGGATGTTTTTGGCATATCTGCCGCAGTTCCTCTGTTTCCGAAGCAGATGCTGAAATTGCAGCAAAGCATATCAGTGAAATTACTGCCGCACGCAATATCAGACCGCAAATCATTTTTGGACAGACATTCTGCACTGATGCAAAACCCTTTGTGCATTGTGTTCCCAGGTGTAATGTTCTTCCATCCTGCGCCGTGCATTTTCCCCCAGATATTTCCGAAATGCGGCATCATCAATCAGCCGGTACAGATGCTGAAGAAAGATTTTTCTGTCTCCGGCTGGATACAGAAGACCGCTCTGTTCCGGTTCAATCAGTTCGCAGATCTGCCCCTGCGCGGAGGCCAGCACAGCTTTTCCTGCGGACATGGCCTCAAATATCTTCAGGGGAGAAAAATAAAAGAGATCAATCTGCGGATAAGGAGCGACAAAAATATCCACAGCAGCGAGATAATCCGGCATTTCCTCATGGGGAACAAGTCCGGTGATAATCGTATTTTCAGGCAGTTCCGGCAGATCCACACGTGTATTGCGCTGACCAGTCAGAAGCAGGACAATGTCTTTTCTGGAACGCATAACCTCCTGCATGGCCTCAATAAGAAAATCCAGCCCGTGCCAGGGCGCGAAATGTCCGGAAAATCCAACCACAGTTTTGTCCTGCAGATTCAGTTTTTCCCGTATGTTCCGGCCATCATTCGCGGGATGAAACCGGGCTGTGTCCACGCCATTGGGCAGAACCGATATTTTTTCTTCCGGAATGCCGCATTTGATATAATACTCCCGCAGTGGTTCGGAAACCACCATGATATGGGAGGGAAGTTTCAGAACAGTTTTTTCAAACCTTTGCCAAAAGGGCAGCCAGCGGAAGCGTTCTGCTTTGGGTGCAAACTGTTCTTCCAGAATCGGGCCGTTGAGTTCCACAAGAATGGGAATTTTCATCATGCGGCACAGAAGCAGCGCGGACAGATACCGTCCCCAGCGCAGAATCACCGCATCAGGCCGGTGTTTTCTCATTTCACGCAATTCACCCAATGCCCGGCGCAGAAAAACCACAGCCAGATAGCGCATTTCCCGGAAAGGGCCGGTGACATATTCTGATTTTTTCAATGAAGTAGCTCCGGCAGACGGGGAAACAGCCAGGGGTGTATAGGACAGGACATCTTTGTGAAGGGAGCGGATTGCGGCAAGAAATTCACTGGTGTGAATCCACCAGCCTCCGCCGTGTTTGGCATAACTTATGTACAGTATTTTCATTGTTTTTCCTCCTGTTTTTGTTCATAATCCGATAATGGATCAAATCGGCTGATAATGTCATCCCTTCCGGGATTATAATTTGTTTTTTCATTTTTTTCTATAATAATATCAATCCTTACGGATTTTTTACCGACCGGGCATCAGGGACAGATCAACGGATTTGATCCGATACCCATCATTCATCATTCAGCAATGTCATCCCTTCCGGGATTATAATTTGTTT
>CAZHPS010000508.1:2587-4710 GCA_964534335.1 uncultured Desulfobacterales bacterium | reverse complement strand
GTTTTTTTCCGCAGACAGGCATCGCAAAGCATACTCTGCTCTGCTTTTGCGCCTTTGGGACTGATGCGTTTGCGGATAAATTCCACATATCTTCTCGGCCCCATAATCGCGCCGCAATTCTCACAGTGCAGCAGTTTTTGGCGGTTGAGGATGGTTCCGCACAGAGACAGTATTCTCTCCCCATCCTGATCCTCTATTTTCATTGCTCCATTGGGACAGTTGTTCGCACACGCGCCGCAGGTGATGCAGCGATCTTCTGTGCGCCGGAAATCAGTTTTCACAGGATGATCAAAATCCAGATACCCCATCTGCAATGCGTCAATCTTCATTTTGTCCCGGCAGACTTCCACGCATTCCCCGCATCTGCGGCAAATATCACAGCGCAGACAGCGTCTTGCCTCTTCCCGCACATCGTTTTCCGTGTATCCCAGTTCTGCCTGCTGAAATGTGGTTCTGCGCCGGTCAATATTGAGAAAACCCATTTCCGGTCTTTTCAGGATCATCTTTGTTGTGGCAGGCACTTCCAGACACTCGATCCGTCCCCGGCGTACCGGAACCGGGGGCATCTGGGGCTGGGGAATGCCGGACAGCCAGCGGTGAATTGCCATAGCGGCACGCTTGCCTCCGCCAATGGCTTCAATGACCGTGGCCGGGCCTGTCACCGCATCTCCTGCTGCAAAAATGCCGGGTTCTGAGGTTTCCATGCTTACCATGTTTACATCAATGGTATGGCGCCGGGTCCATTTCAGATTTGCCAGAGAAGACATGCAGGACGTATCCACCTGCTGACCAATCGCGGCAATGATCACATCTGCTTCCATGATATAATCACTGCCTTCCACCGGAACCGGCGACATGCGGTCACTGCCTTCCTGTTTCACCAGTTCTGCACGCAGACAGCGCAGTCCCGTGATTTTCTTTCCTTCACCGATTACCTCTGTTGGTACAGTCAGAAAGGAAAAATGCACGCCCTCTTCCTCTGCCTGTTCCACTTCCTCCTCGTCTGCGGGCATTTCATTGCGGGTTCTGCGATAGGCCAGGGTGACTTCCCCGCATCCCAGCCGGACGCAGGTTCGGGCCGCGTCAATCGCGACATTGCCCCCGCCGATGACTATGATCTTTTTTCCGGGTCTGCGGCGTTCGCCCAGAGCCACGCGTTTGAGCAGATCAATGGCATCTGTGACACCGTATTCTTTTTCTCCGGGCATATTGAGTTTGTATGCCCGGTGCGCGCCAATGGCAAAAAAGAACGCGTCAAATCCTTCTGCTTTCAACTGATCCAGAGTCACATCCCTGCCAAAACGGGTGCTGAAGACAAATTCCACGCCCAGTTCTTCGAGCATCGCGACTTCCCGGTCTATGACCTCTCTGGGCAGACGGTAACGGGGAATGCCTATCAGGGTCATGCCTCCGGCTGAGGGAAGGGTTTCAATCACCCGGACAGAATAGCCTTTCACAGCCAGATAATACGCGCAGCTCATGCCGCCTGGGCCTGCGCCGATAACACAGATTTTTTTGCCTTTGTCAGCTTCTCTGGGCGGATTCACATATTTGCCTTCAGACATGGCCCGTTCTGCGGCAAATGCTTTGAGGAATTTGATGGAAACCGGTGTGTCAATGCGTCCTCTTACGCACATGAATTCGCAGGGCCGGGTGCAGACCAGTCCGCAGACCCAGGGAAAGGGATTGTCTTTGCGGATCACCTCAATGGCCTCCGCGTCCTTTCCCATGCCGATCAGCGTAACATAGGTTGGCACATCAATGCCTGCGGGACAGGTCATCTGACAGGGCGCGGGTGCAAGTTTCACACATGCTCCGCTCGCGCAGTTATGGGTTTCTGCATGACTGACAAAAACCTCATGATACTGGTGCAGCGCAGATCGCACATCTTCCGCAGCCTGCTTTGCATCCGCATCCGAGGCATTGGACAGGAGTTCCTCTGCACGGGATTCCAGTACCGGCACATGATCATGACCGCCCCGTCCCCAGGCCAGATCCTCCATGAGTTCCATGACTTCCGAGGCAATGCGCCGGGTTTTGGGAATTTTGAAGCGGCCCGAGGCAATGGCTTTGCCCAGAAAGGCAATGGTGTCATTGACCGGACAATTCTGTTTTGCCATCAC
>CAZHPS010000508.1:0-2487 GCA_964534335.1 uncultured Desulfobacterales bacterium | reverse complement strand
CACCAGGGTTTTTCACAGTGAAAACAGGGCATGAACACATATGCGGCTTTGGGAACGCCCCCCACCAGTTTGGGGCCTACCGTGACAATCTGACAGAGCCGGGGACCCGGAGGCAGATTTTTGTTGCTTTTGCACTGGATCTCGCAGGAATGGCAGCCGATACATTTTTTTGTGTCCTGAAACAGATAATATTTGCTCATTTGTGATTTTCCTCCTTATGCTGCCTTTTTGACAGTTACAAAGGTCTCATGCAGGGCCGGACTTCCCCCGACTTTGTCAATAATGCTTTCCTGCAGGTCTGCGTCCAAAAGCCCTTTTTTGTAGGAACGGGTGGCTTTCTTTGCCTGATGTCCGAATCCGTGAACCATGAACACTGCTTCGGGGTGAATCAGATCACTGACATAGGCTTTGATCTGCCCTTCGCCCCAGGCAGAGGCCACATGCACTTTGTCACCATTGGCAATGCCGATTTTTTTTGCTTTTCCCGCGTTGATCCACAGAAGATTTTCCGGGAATATCTCGCTGAGATAGGGATTGTTCTGGGTGGAAACATGCGTATGCAGCGCGACACGGCCCGTAAGCAGACGGAATTTTCCCTCGGGCGGTGATGGCATGGATTCATAGGCCGGAAAAGAGGCAAATCCCGCATTTTCCAGCAGAGAGGAACGGAATTCAATCTTTCCTAACGGGGTTTTGAGTTTCAGTCCCTGTTTCTGATTCCAGAAGATTTCCTCTTTGCTGTAATTCACAAAGCCTTTTGCGGCAAAATCTTCCAGAGTGAAACCGGTTCCCTCCAACTGCCAGCGCACCAGATCATCCATGCTGTTATAGGGGAAAAACTGCCCAATGCCCAGCCGTTCAGCCAAAGCTTTGAAGATCATGCCTGCCTCACGGGTGTCATAGCGCGGAGTCACGGCCTGTTTGCGAAGATACATCTGGGGTTTGAGGCTGTTGGCCTGCTGTACGCAGTCTGTGCGTTCCAGATAAACAGATTCCGGCAGAATCACATCCGCATACCACGCTGTGTTGGTATAATTGATGTCAATGGAAACCAGCAGATCCAGTTTGTCCAATGCCCTGCGGGTCTGGCGGGTGTCCGGCATGGAACCGATAATGTCAAAACGGTTGACGATGAGTCCCCGGACAGGATAGGGATCATCATGGAGAACCGCATGAGGAAAAAGCTGGGCAAGGCCGTGAACCGGATCAGGCAGGGGAAAATCCGGGGTTCCGACCTTGTCAAAACGCACCGGCATTTCTGTTTTGGGGAAATTCTGATCCGTGAGTTTGCGCGCGGCTTTTCCGCCTGCATCTCCGGGCCCTTTTTTGAAAAAAATTCCGCCTTTGCATTCAATGCTGCCCATAAGCGCGTTGAGCATGAGAATGGAACGGCGCATATAGGTTTCATTGCTGTGATGGGCAGAGCGGTATCCGTAATGAAACAGAGCAGGTCTGTCTTTTGCAGCGTCATGTGCAAGATTCACAATTTCACGGGCAGAAATGCCGCTTTCCTTTTCCGCCCATTCCGGCGTATAAGGCTGCACAAACTGCTCCAGATCCTCAAGTCCGAGAACCCAGCGGTTCACAAATTCCGCATCATAGAGTTTTTCTTTGAGAATGACGTGCATAAGGGCATAATTGATCGCGAGATCCGTGCCGGGACGAATCATCCAGTAACGGTGAGATTTTGTGGCCGTGACAGTGACGCGGGGATCAATATAAGTGAGTTTTGCTCCGCTTTCCAATGCGTCCATGAGTGCGCGCACCGGTTTGACCTGTATGGCCTCAAACAGATTGCGGCCATAGAGAATGATATGCTTTGCATTTTTCATATCCACATTCATCTGCGCGTCTGTGTATCCGAACAGGGAACGGAATGCGGTATTGGCAGAACCTTTGCACAGGGCATCATGGGAAAAATAATTGGGGGAACCAAGTGCCTTGAGAAAGGTTTTGCTGACATGGGTTCCCAGATTAGCACGTTCCCCCAAAACCACAGCCTGGGGGCCGTGTTCTGCCATAATCTTTTTGAGTTTGTCCGCAACATAATCCAAAGCCTCGTCCCAGCCTGCTTTTCTCCACTGACCGCTGCCCCGTTCACCGGTGCGAATCATGGGCGACTGAATCCGCTCTTTGTCATTGAGCAGCGCAATGCCTGCCGCTCCCCTGGGACAGAGACTGGTTCCCATGCCTGCCTGGGAATTGCCCTCAATCCAGACCACCTGCCCGTCCTTCACTGTCACTTTTATGGGACAGCGGATGGAACACATAAAACAGAGACTGTAAATTTCCTGCTGCATAATCAAACCTCCGGGTTGAGATATATATATTTTTAATGAAAACAAAATTATAACTGTAGGGATTTTGGATAAGAAGGGATTTCAAAAATATGAAAAATCCTTTCTTATAACTACAGGGATTTTTGATAAGAAGGGATTTCAGGAATATGAAAAATCCTTTCTTATAACTACAGGGATTTTGGATAAG
>CAZHPS010000507.1:0-4748 GCA_964534335.1 uncultured Desulfobacterales bacterium | reverse complement strand
TACCCAAATGGGATATTTTGATCAGTCCGTATGAGGTTGTCTGATTTGGTATATTTTTTTTAATAAATAGCCTAAAATGCAGAAGTTCTGTGATTCCGCCAGCTTCATAGCGGCGGAACCATTCCTCCGCCGTAAGGCGGGAAACATTGCAAAGCTCAGCTGCACGGGTCATGGTTTCCGCCTCTCCGGTTTTGAAAAACCACAGCAGACGGAGACGGTCACGGAAACGTCCCTTTTTTTCTTTTTTTATCATATCAATAAGTTGTTCTGCACTTTCTGACACATTATATATTTTCTTTTTCGGCATTTTCATTTCTCCTTTTAAAAAAATGTCATCCTGAAATCATCCGTCATTTTTATAACACATTATTTATATAATATCAATAGAGAATCGGTATAATAAGCGGAGTCGATTCTTGTCATTCAGTTTATCAGGATATTTTGATAGTAAATAATTTTTTTCTTTAGGGGCAGGAGTCCAATATCTATTATGCATTTCAAATATGGGGTTTGATTTTAATTGTTCAATCACAGGTGATCTTTTTTTCCTTTTGAATATGTTAAACATTATATCTGCTCCTTATTGATAAAAATGGGTATACTGATCCAATTTTGGTTTTTTTACGGCAAAGGAATTGCAGATGTGCGGGAACATATCTTTTCAGTCTGTCCGAATGGTTTTTCAGGTCAGAAAGGATAATTTTTTTCCGTACTGACTGCACTGCAAAAATCATGCCCAAAAAACCAAAGCTGAAACATTATATTTAACGTGAGTTCGACGAGTTTTTTATCATTTATTACAGATTGTTAATGTCGAATTAATGGGTTAAGAGACAAACAGTCTTAAGAGAATAACAGATTAAAATATCAGCATATATTTGTAATTTCATGTTTGGCACGAAATTTGCTTACAGGATAATATGTTGATTTCTAATTATAACTCATCGAACTCACGTTATATTTAATTCAAGTTGCCAGTTATAAAGGAGTTTAATTTTTTAAATATTTTCAAAACAAAAGGTTATAAATTCTACCTGTTTTCTGCATAAAAATATGCCACTTGAAATCGTTACGATTTTTTATAACTGCTAACTTGGGTTATTAATAATATTTTTTTCTCCTGTGAGCCATTGGGTGTCCGACTTCCCGTAATATTTGTTCAAGTTTCACTCTGGTTGGAGCGATGTTTCTGTCAACTATCTCACGCAGCTTTTTAATATCAACAAAATCATATTCAAGCAAATTTTTGACATCGTCCTCGTCTTTTCTTTCAAAAGTTGATATTTTCATAGCTGTCAGGTGTTCAACAGAAATAACGTAAAATTCTGCTCCTCCAATGTTTATCTTTTCTGCTGCCGAATCAATTGCCTCTTCGAATAACCTGCTCAGGTCACCTTCGTCAACGGAGTATCTGTCAATAAAATCAACATTTATATTATCTGCCTCACTGTGAACATTTATCCCCCCAATCATCAGCTCTCTGATATTATATTTCAGACTGCCTAAATGTTTTACAATTTTTTGTCTGTCTGTTTTCTTTATGGCTGTATCCAAATCCTTAGTGTAAGCATGACCGGCCGGGTCAGGCAGCCAATACCATACTGCGAGTCTGCCAATTAAAACACATTTAATTTTTAAATCACTCAATATTTTCGCAGCAAAAACAGCACTTTCTTTTGGATCAAATGCTGGTAATTCCAATCCGTTTTTCCTGTGTTTATCGCTCATAATTATACCCCTGCTTTAGCTTTCTTATTCTGCGGTCTGATGATTTTCTTCTGTTATCAGTGTATCAAGTTCAGGTGCGACTTCTCTCACGATTCTTGCCGGGCTGTCAACAATAAGTTCACCGGCAGGGCGGCTTGGCCGCCTGTCCGGTGAAACGCTTGGTTATGCTATTTTTCAGGCAGCAGCCTGTCCATATTCATATACAGGAACCTGAATGATTTTCTGCGGTCTGCTTTTCTCTTTCAAAACCAAGTCAATATCTTTCGCCACTTTCGGCTTCAGTACTTTTTCTCCGCATTGTAAACAGATTCCCACAGGAACTTTCTCAAAGATATAAAGACTTCCTTTCCACCATATTTCACGGGACGTATTTATTTCTTTGACAAATCCGCCGCAATAGTAACAATCATCATATTTATTCATAAGAATATACCTCACCTACCGGTTTCTGATACGGGGATTCAGCCATTTCGGCATTCCCGGAATATAGACATTGATAATAAACAGATGCCCCTGCCGGTTTCTTCCGCAGACAATATGAACATCTGTACCGTTATCTGTCCTGCCGTACACCAGACAGCTTTCTCCCCTTGTATCAGACTCATAATGTTCGATAATTTCGCCGTTTTTCAGAACAGACTCCATCTGACTGACTGTAAGTTCATCATTGAGTCTTTCATTATCCGCATGAAGGGAAATTTCATAATTCTGATTTCCGGTTTCAGAGCGTATAAAATCAGTTGTAATTCTCACGGATTTACTTCTTCAATTATTGTAAGAATTTTTTTCAACATATTAGGTTCTGTTGACATTTCCTCTCGTTCCCACGCTTTGCGTGGGAATGCCTTCCGGACGCTTTGCGTCCCGTGACCGGGGAACAGCACAGACGGGACGTGAAACGTCCGATCTGCATTCCCACGCAAAGCGTGGGAACGAGATAATTCAGGATGTTATAAAAATGTCAACAGAACCTAAAACCATTTTGTAATTTTTCCATATTGTTTTCAGACAGCAGAGTGATATTGGTTCTGTTCAGATTTATATAATAAAAACAAACATATATATCAACCAGCACCTTGTAATCAGTAAACAGTTCCGGGTGGATATACTGATCCAAATTTGGTTTTTTCAAAAACCGGAACAAATTCTTATAACCGGACTCCAAAACGCGTTTGACTGACAGTTCAGGCAATTTCTGTGCCGGAAAAAAACAAAATTGGATGAGTATATATTCTGATATATTGGAAATTCGCATGGTGGGTGCAGCGGAGCAAAACCCACCGTTTTTTTCACAACTTTGTGTGTGGTGGGTTGCGCTTTCGCTACACCCACCCTGGAGACTACAGACTGGACTGCCGGGTTATGTCATTTTATTGATTAAATGAATCTTCCGAGTGAAAATAAAGCTAACTCTGCACAGCGCGATGTAATAAACCATCTATAATCTCTATAGCTCAATCCAATGGGCTTTAGTTCTGAGCCCACTTTATTAGTTATTTTTATATGGGATGATCCTGAAAAACTACCGCCGCTATGCCGAACACAGGAAGTATATTCAACCGCTTTATCGTTTGGCATACTATTTCCGAGACTTGCATTACAAGAAGCCGTTAACCATGTCAGATTGCCACTACGCCATACACCTTGATTAGTATATTCCTCCTTATCGGCATAACCAAACGAGGTATAACCACCAATAGCTTTAAATCTTGGTTCATCATCGGGGGACTGTGAAAGAATATGTTCAAGTTGCAAATCAACTCTTTTGTGTATGTTTTGACCAAAACTTCTTTCCATTTCACATGTTAAATACCTAAAATTTGTATCATTCCATCCATTTAGAACATTATCCAAAAAGTCATGTCCGCCACACCAATTAAACCAATAGCTGACAATTTTCTCCGGATCAGCCGGATTAGATGTACCAAGACTTGTCTTGCATGACTTTTTAAAAGTTTCATACCAACGCGCCCCTAAATTCCAATTGAGAATTTGTAAACGCTCAACAACTTCAAGCATTGATATTTCATGTTTTTGCTTAATTTCTTTTAGCATACTTTGTAGGTTATTTATGTATTTCAGCACCTCGCTATGAGATATTTTGGGGCTAATGTTATGCAGGTAATCATTAATTTTTTTAACTAAAGCTGTTAGCGGCGCTGTAACGATAGGAAAACGAGTATGCCAGTCTACTTTTGTCAGAATACGGAATTTTATAAGTAGTGCAAGTAAATGTGGTTGCAGGCCTAATGATAAAAATATGGCTTTATAATCATCAACAAGATTACTTCTACGGGGGAAGAATATGCTTGGACCAGTGCTTGAACTTGTAAGGCAACTATTCAAATATTCCAAACCTTCAGCAACTTCTTCAATTCCTGTAAGCCAATTTGTAAGCGTCAACGGAATATTAGCACTGGTGGTGGAGAGTGTATCTCTAAAGAATTCCTCATATGCTGCATCACCACCTTGCCAAATTGACTTGGCATCAGTATCTAATCGGAGATAAGAAGAAAGCAATTTTACCATCTCTCGATCACCTTCTTCATCGTCATGAAATAAACCTATGTGGCATAACTTATCTAATATTCTGTAAATTCGTCCAAATGCAGAATGAAATCTGTTCGCTAATGTTGTCAATGTGCTAGCGCTGCACGTTTCAAAAACAGATTGCAACATAAGCGATTTCAATCGTTCAAGAACGGTAAGTTGCTTTCCTCGGTCATTGAGCGTCAGGAATGAAGTTAGTCCGTAATGAGCGTCCAACCTAATGACACTGGTTTGCAGCCCATCTGATAGCAAATAAGAGATCGCACTACTGGGCTTAGAGGCCCAATAGTGAATTAAGTCAAGCCCATCCTTGAACTTTCTTTGTGCGGCACTCTTAGGAGATGTCAGACTCTTACCACTATGATAGTCTGCTAACATTTGCTGCATGTATAAATGATCATAAGAAGGGCTTTGTATTAACACGTTTTTAGGATTTTGATATAACTATATTAAATTTATTATATAATTTT
>CAZHPS010000506.1:0-4752 GCA_964534335.1 uncultured Desulfobacterales bacterium | reverse complement strand
CTAAGCGGTTTGCGGGGTGGAGGGAGCGCAGCGACCGGAATCCCGCAAATTCGCCTGAACGCCGGGTTATGCCTGTGTTCACCCATGCTCTTGGGCAGCCTGTAATGTAATTTCTGCTATTTTTGTACTTATTCTTATATTTTTTGATACCAACTCTGATATTAACGGTTTTATCTTTTTTATCAGTCCTTCTTTTTTTGCCATCAGCAGCAGCCCCATTGTTCCTATTATTTTAACTCCTTTTATTCTTGCAAATTTTCTTGCTTTCAGGTCATCAATTAAAACAATATCAGGCTGTTGTTCCAGTGCCAGTACTATTGTCTCCGCCTCTCCCGCTCCGATATCGCTTAACAGTATTTCAACCGCCATTTTATTGCTGACTTTTTTTATCTTATCGTTCAAAAACAGTTTCAACTCTTCTGAAAATGGTTTGTCATTCCTTATGACTTCCTCATAAACAGCCGGAGGTACATATATTTCTCTGTACAACTTTTCAGGAATGTCCATTTTTCCTATAAGCGCAAGCGATATTAAAGGTGAAGAATCTGAAATAATCATTTTTTCATTATCCATTCAACTTCATCCTTAAAGTCATCTGTATCATAGTTTATTACAGGTATTTCATGTTTTCCGAGTTCAAACATAAAATCAGTTTTATTCATTTCTGCCAGTTCCGATGCCTTGCCCATTGACAGTTTCTGCATTCTGTAAAGTTCCATTGCTGTAAACAGCTTCATCTTTTTTATAAAATCATTTTTTGTTTCGTTCAAAGTGTACAGTATATCTTCAGGTACTCTTAATATCAGTTCTGCTGTTGTCATTTTTCATCTCCTTTATCTGTATTTTACGCTTTTGACGGCATAACACCAATCTCAGCGGTTCGGTTTTGCGGAGCGTAGCGGAGCAAAACCGAATCCGCTTGATCGCCGGGTGATTATATCACATTTCCGGAAAAAATTCAGCATAAAAGACTGTTAAACCGCTGAATATCATGTGATTGTGCAGGCTGTGTTTTCAGACAGGAATAATACCAAAATAACAGGTGTATCTTTTTGCGTCCGGTTCATTTTTAGTCTGGCATGTTCTTTTGATTGTGGCGGGCTGCCTGCTGATTCAACTCCGCATACAAAAAATTGAAAAAGCATCCGGGCGGACAGGACAGCGGAACCCCGTGACCCGTTCTGCATCAACGGATGTTATGCGGAACGGGTCACGGGGTTCCATTTACCATATTCCGGTCTCTTTTTCAACCTTTTTTTGTGGAAAAATATCAATGCCTTATGCCTGACAACGACAAGCTAAACGGCATTTGAGGTGGAGCGATAGCGGAACCTCAAATGTCCGCTTGAGCGCCGGGTTAGGCTTTTGTATAATACACATTGCTTATATTTATTAAGTTCATATTTTGTTTCAGAGAGTAAAGTCAATTGTCACAATTGATAGATTAATTGCATGAAATTGTTGTAATAGAGCATTCAATGTCGTTGACTTAAAAATGTTTACTTAAAAATACCAAAAGATGACTATGAATAAGTAGCAAAACTAGTAAAAACATCTTTAAATAGTTGATATTATATCATCAGTTTAAGTCAATGACATTGATAGAGCATTGTTAATCATTTGGTGAGAACCATATTTCAATTGGCTCTGTTTTCTCAAGGCGAATGGGGACTGGACTAACATTTTGAAAGCCATTTGATTTTAAAATGCCAATTATTTTTTCAACATGATTTTTGTCTTCAACATTGAAATAGCGAACTTCAGTATTTTGGGGTAAAGTAGGTTTTGAACCAATTTCATCACCTACGTTTTCAATGCCTGGTGCTGAATATCCATTTTTGCGTAAATCCGCTTGGAGTTTTTGAGCTTTTTCACGCTGATTTTCATTCGCAATTTGTATATACACTATTTGAGGAAGAATCGTAAGCCCTTCATTTATAACTGAAGCAAGAGATTTATTTTCTTTTGCCATATTTTTTAACGATTGTCTTGCTTCGCTTGATACATCTTTATTTGGATCACTACTTGCGATTGATAGGAGAACGGGAATTAACTCATTTGGAAGTTGGTCATTCTTACTAAAAAATTCAGCTACCCTTATGGCAAGTTCTCGTTCTTTAGGATTCTCGCTTGATAAACTTTTCAACATTGTAGTTAAACGATTGGCACTATTTTCAGCTTTATTTCTTAAAATTTCTGTTTCCTGTTGCTGCTTGTTATAAGTATTAGCTATTACTAATAAAACAATGGGAAGAATTAATGCCGATGTAATCTTTGAGATTATCTCTGCTTTTGACCATCTATCATGTTTTTCTATCATACTGCTGCTCCTTTAATTATATATTTTATTTCTCTTTAGCAAAGTTTACTTTTACAATTGGTTTAATTTTTTAAAGTATTTTTAATAATACTTATTGTAAATGTGGTAGAAAATGAGATTTAAGTCTTCGATTATTATTTTTGTCTATCTGTTTTCTAAGAACTTTGATTTTTTATAAAAATAGATCACACAATGAATGTATAATGATATTAATTTCAAAAAGCCTAACGCTAAGCTAACCGGCGCAAAAGGGTGGAGGGAGCGCTAGCGACCGGAACCCTTTTGCGTCCGAGTTCAGCGCCGGGTTAGGTTTTGTTTGTTGTTATTGTTGATACGAACTTTTTTATCAATACATGGGATATCATTATTTTCTCATATTTCATTTGAAATTATTATCTCAAGTTTCGCACCACCTAAAATGCTTATATTCCAAAGGGTTTTAGCTGAAAATTTAAAAGATTGATTTTTCTGTGATTAATAAACTCAAATAGTTAACTCACATCGCATAAAATTTTAAATTTTCGCATTCCCTATTCTTATTTAACCTTTTGATTATATAGGTAATTTATGGTGCAAAACTTCAGTTATTATAAAATAACGGTTTTCCTTTTTGGAAAAAATATTGGTGATCCCTTCGTTATTTGGTCATATGTTTATTCAGACCATTCTATCTTATAAACATGATTTATTTTAAAATAAATTTTAACAGAACCTGGAGTTATACCATCTTCTGGATCAATAAAATATATTATGGCATTTCCTTCTTCATAATGAGGTTTACCCAACACATTTTGAACAGACTCTTTGGTAGAACCTATTCCAATACCATATTTAACCTTATATTTACTGTTTGTAATAATCACCTCAAAAGGACATTTTATGATAAAGCAATTTTTTCCTCCTTTTACTTCAAAAGTTGTTACTTCCAAGCCTTCATATTTTAACGTATATCTAAATGTGTTTGGACAACCAGTTATTTCACCGCCATGCATGGGACCTTTTTTTATAATATTTTTTGGTTTTCCCAGATTACCTATAATTTCTTTCACTGAGCATCCCAATTTAAAATCCCACCCATTTTCAATAAAACCTGTTAATTTTTTATCTGAAGCCATAGTTATATCAGTTGTCTCAAGCTTTACAATCTTTTTTGCAAAAGGCATCTTTACTGTTCCAATCGGTTTTTTATTGGATTTTGTCATAGCATTCTTTATTTTATTAATTGTCTCATAATTCTCTGTTTGAGCATTACCTCCTACGTAATATCCTTTGATAACAAGGTATTCTCCTGATTTTTCGATCCAATATTCATTGTACCCAAGAGCATTTCCTTTTTCCCCCATAGAGCAACCTATTAATTTTTTACCTTTATTTTTGTATTCCTGATAGTTACTTATTATCCAAGTATCTGAACTAACCAAATATTCGTTACCGTTAATAATAAAATAAATATCAACCCATTTACTTCCGCTTTCTCGGTCAATTTTTTCATTTTTTAAAATAATTTGATATATATTTTCATCACCATGAACAATATCAAGAAATGGGAATATTCCAAAAAATACAATAAATAGCACCGGGATAACCATTAACACAAAACATGTTCTAATCCTTCTCATTCTAACCTCCTTTATTATTTTTTTGGCCAATGTCAAATTCATCTTATGGAGTATAGCGAAGCAGAACCCCACAAAGCTTTTATTTACATAGACAGTGTTATTATTAAGTTGCTTTTTGTATAATGCTCAATTTCAATTGAAAAAAACCTAACCATTGATTATCAGGTCAGTTTCCCTGATAATACCCAAAAAATACCAGTTATCAGGGAAACTTTGTCCTGACAAATTTTCCCTTTTTCAATATTTCTGTTTTATACTGAAACAATTTTGGTTTACTTTGGCATGTTTTTTGCCTGACAGTCTGACGGGGAAAAATCATCCGTTTCCGGCCTGAAAAACCCTTCGGACAGACTGAAAAAGCATATTCCGGCACATACGCAATTTCCGTGCCAAACAAAACCAAAATTGTTTCAGTATATCTAAGTAAATAAATTATATCTTTAAGGACGGCTTATGTCAAGCGAAAAGACAGAAAAATGATAGATGAGGTTCGTGAGGTGAGGGGTCTTGAGCATTATTTATACCGAACTCATGTTGATATAAAAAACGCCCGCTTCACAAAAGTGAAACGGGCGTTTTTGTTCCGATAAGATTTGACAACTTTCAGAAAGTTGTCAAATCTGGTATCTTAGCAGTATCAGTGATGACCGCCGTGGTGATCGCCATGATGTCCGCCTTCACACTGTGCAGTGTCAATGGCAGCCTTGATAACACACCAGGTCATACCCATGCCGATGATGCTCAAAGCATACCACAGCGCACCCATGAACAGCATGTGGCCGCCGTCCCAAATCCATTCAAAAAAACCTGGAA
>CAZHPS010000505.1:0-4759 GCA_964534335.1 uncultured Desulfobacterales bacterium | reverse complement strand
GCCCGGAATGTCAGGTATGCCTTGCGGAGAAAATAGGCTGTGATTTCATCCAGAATTCCCACATCCCACAGGGTTCGGATCAGGCGCACATTGTCTGTCCAGGTCAGAATTTCCGGATGCTGATGCGCATGGAGCAGCACCAGAAACTGCACCAGAAATTCAATATCCACAATTCCGCCGTCTCCCTGTTTCAGATCAAAAATACCGGGTTCTGTTTTGAGCAGTTCTTTTTTCATGCGCTCCCGCATCTCCCGGATTTCTTTGCGGAGTACAGTTTCATCCCTCTGCTGCGACAAAATCTCACTGCGGATTTCATTGAAACGGATCATAATGCCAGGATCACCCGCAATGGGTCTGGCTCTGACAAGTGCCTGTTTTTCCCATGTCCAGGCTTCTTCTCTCTGATAAGTGCGGAATCCTTCCACAGAAGATACCAGAATGCCGGAAGATCCGCTGGGACGCAGCCGCATATCAGCCTCATACAGTCTGCCGGTTCCTGTATGGGTTGACAAAAGATGCAGAACTCTCTGCCCCAGACGCGCAAAAAAAGTGATGGTATCTATGGGATTTTTTCCGCCCTGTGTTTCTCCTCCGGTTCCGGAATGCAGAAAAACCAAATCCAGATCAGAACCGTATCCCAGTTCCAGTCCGCCCAGTTTGCCGTAGGCTATCACAGCAAAACCCCTGTCACTGCATTCAGTCTCATGACTGCATTCAGGTCTGCCATGCCGCTTCATCAGATGATTCCAGGAAAGTTCCAGCACCTGTCCAAGCACAGTTTCGGCTATATCCGAAAGATGATCACTGACGCGCATCAGAGGCATGGCATCACTGATATCCGCAGCCGCGACCCGCAGCACATTGACCTGACGGAAGACCCGCAGCGCATCCATCTGCTGCTCCAAATCTTCGGGATCTGTGCGGGACAGCCTCTGGGCAAGATCTGTTTCCAGTTCCTCTCTGCCCGGAGCCATATACAGAGTGCGGCTGTCCATGAGTTCATCCAGAAGCAGGGGATGGGTGCAGAGAAAAGACAGAATCCACGCGCTGCTCTCGGCCAGCCGTATGAGATGATTCAGCGTATCAGGATTTTCCAGCAGAAGGGAAATATAACTGGTGCGGCGCCGGATGGATCTGACCAGCCGGAGAATCCGATCCAGAATCACAGGAGCCTGATCTTTATTGCGAATTTGCGCAAGCACCAGCGGAATAAAACGGTCTATCCTTTCCCTGCCTTCGCTGCTGAGAACGTGCACGGCCAAATCCTCACGGAATTCTTTGAGAAGATGCAGTATGGCCTGGGGATCATCAAAACCCGCTGTTTTGAGCATATCCGAATTTTCTCCGGCTTTCGCGGGATTCTGCCATATTTCTGTGCATACCTGGGGACAGGTGTCTGAGGGATTTTCCGCATTTCCCATTTTCAGCAGACTTCTGAAATGAAGGTGAACCATGTTCCGGTGATGATCCAGAGTTTTGCGGAAAGAATCTGCATCCTGAAATCCCAGAGACAGAGCCAGCCTTTCCCTTCCCCCTGCATCGACGGGCAGGGTATGGGTCTGGGCATCCCCGAATTCCTGCAGACGGTGTTCAGTATAGCGCAGAAATTCATAGGCCTGTGTAAGCGTATCGCAGACTGTCCGGGGGATATGTTTTTCCTGCACCAGAAGTTTCAGCACAGAAATTATGCTGCGTTCCTGCAATGCAGACTTGAGTCCTCCCCGGATAAGCTGAAACACCTGTCCGAAAAACTCCACTTCCCGAATGCCGCCCGCGCCCAGTTTGATATTGTCCTTCATGCCTTTACGCATAACCTCACGGGAAATTTTCTGTTTCATGTCCCGCAGGGATTCAAACACGCCGTAATCCACATAACGCCGGAACACAAAGGGATTGAGGGCTTTGAGCAGCCGGTTTCCCGCGTCCCGGTCTCCCGCGATGACCCGTGCCTTGATCCACGCGTAACGCTCCCATTCCCGTCCCTGTTCATGGTAATAATTTTCCAGAGCATCAAAACTCATAACCAATGGGCCGCTTTCCCCAAAAGGACGCAGATTCATATCCACCCGGAACACAATGCCGTCTGCGGTGGGATTTCCCAGCACCCGAATCAGGCTGCGTCCCAGACGCAGAAAAAAATCCGTGTTGCTGATGTTTTTGGGGCAGTTTCGGGTTTCCCCGATCTCCGGATACGCGAAAATCAGATCAATATCTGAGGAAAAATTCAGTTCGCCAGCGCCCAGTTTGCCCATGCCCAGAACAACCATCTGCTGGGGATTTCCGCTGTTTCCAAAGGGAACCCCGTACTGTGCGCACTCCCATTGGTAAAGCAGAGACAGCGCACCCTGCACACACGCATCTGCAAACGCGGACAGATCTTTCATGGTTTCCCATAAATCAGCAATACCGGCCAGATCCCGGCACGCAATTCTGAGCATTTCCCTCTGCCGGATAATACGGAGAATGCGCATCAGCCCGGTTTCTTCGGCTATACCTTCAAGTAATTTGGAAATCCGCGCTGCATATTCATCCGGTTCGTATGCGCGGTACATATCACTGCTGCGGATCAGATCATGGGGAATTTCCGGATGACGCTCGCAAAGTCTGAGCGCAAAATCGCTGACTGCAAACACATATTGCAGCAATTCTTCGGATCGGGAATCCAAAACAGTTTCCAGCCCTGCCTGTTTTGCAGATGCGCAGTATTCCTTGTATTTCTCCTCTGCGGCTTTTTGCAGAGATTGTGGCAGAATTCTGATATGTTTCATTTTTTTCCTGTTCTTATCACTGCTTCCCATTGTGTCAGTAAGCAGGCAAACGAAATTTTTCGTTTATTCAGAAAATCCGGTTTTTCCGGAAAACCGGATTTTTCAAAAAGTTTATATAGGCTTTAAGAAAATAATTTGGGGTTTCCTGTAGGTTGGGGTGAGGAACGAACATCAACAATTTAAGCATGTTAGGGTTTGTTCCTCACCCCAACCCACTCCAAAATAATTATCTTAAAAGCTATAGTGCTTCATTTCACTTAAAATTGCAGGTCGGATTAGCGTCAGCGTAATCCGACATTCCGGTACTGCCATGAAATGCACCAACAATTTTAGATGAAATGAAGCAACAGTTCTTTTACCAAGTTTTGTCCTCTCCAAAACCTGATGGAGGAGTGCAGAAATTAAGCGGAGCGGTTTTCTGCAAAGAGGACAAAAGTTGAGGAAAATACTATACTTATCATCCCCACCCTGACCAGACTTCATCAAACATGAATTTTTCCCCGTTCTGCCCTTTTTCCTGCGGATCAAAATACCGGCGCACGGCTTCTTTGTGCCGGGGAAGGGTTCTGCGGATAATGGCTGATCCACTGCCTGCCGGAGTGTCGGAAAGCATACCGGGTGAAACCGGCAAAGCATCCGCATTCTGCTCAGGTTTTCCCCTGCTGATGCCCATAAGCAGATTTTCCTGCGCTGCACTGACTTCGGAAAGGGGTATGGTTTCCTCTTTGAATCCCGCAGTTGCTTCGGGACTCATTTCTTTCCATGTCATCACGGCATCTGCCCGGCCCCTGTCTGTGCCGCCTTTGCCGGGCATAAAATGCAGAACATCTTCCGCACTCAGGTTTTCAGCATTTTCCTTCAGAAAAGCAGCCAGTTCTGATGTATCTGCCTGTCCTTCTGATGGAGATTTGCCGGGTTCAGACTGGGACAGTCCGGCTTTTTCCATCCGTTCGAGTCTGGAGCGCATCTGTTCTTTCATCTTCTGCATTCCGGTTCCCAGTTTTTCCAGTTCCGCTTTTGACAATTCTCCCTTTCCCAATGCTTCCAGCGTATCTGTGCTGAGAACCTGCTCGGCAGAATCGCCCCCTGCATTTTGCCCTGATGAAAGCATTTCAGACAGTTCCCGTCCCATTTGTTTCATAATTTCCGAGCGAACATCAGGCTTCAGCCCGTTTTCTCCGGCCAGTGCTTCGGCCAGAGATTCCATGCGATCAAAAGAACGGAGATTTTCAGACATATCCTGCTCTGCCTTTTGGCCTTCTGCACGGAGTTTTTCTTCCAGATGATCCAGAGATTCCCATGTTTTGGCAGGGTCTTTTCCTTCAGCCATGCTGCCGATTTTTTCCAGTTCCTCTTTTATCTTTTCCGCTTCCGGCTTTTTCAGAATATTTTCCTCTGCCAGTACGTCAATTCCGGCTGCCAGTTTTTCAGACATTTGACCGGTATCCAGAGAACTGCCGGAAGATAAGGGGTTGATATACCGGGGAGTGAACGCGGCTGCACACAGGAAAATCAGGGACATAGCCAGTATGCTCCATTCCCTCCTCCCGTGCCAGAGTACCGAAGGGGAGCGGATTTCACGATCTGCCTCTATCCACTGAGATGCATCGGTCTCATCAGCGGCCATCAGCAGCCCATTCATCTGATTGTACTGATCCAGCAGTGCGGAAACTGCCGAATGTCCGGGCAGTTTCTGTTTTTCCATAAAAAATGCAGTCAGAAATACAGGAATAAGGCCAATTCCGCCCCAGAGAATCTGATAAACCGGCATCCCAAGTACTGCCCGAAGAATCAGTGTGGCTGTTCCCCAGAAAAAGAGATATACAGCCGCAAAAAACACAAATCGCCGAAGCGTAAGACAAAGCAGCAGTTTTTGCTGAAACAGCCGGATATGCCTGTCATTGTGTATCATGCCTGCCTCTCTTTCACGTCTCCAATTAAGTAAGGTTCCATAAATTTTCGGGCATAAAATTTTCAGAAAAACCGGATTT
>CAZHPS010000504.1:0-4787 GCA_964534335.1 uncultured Desulfobacterales bacterium | reverse complement strand
AATTGATGGAAAAGAAAAACAGCACTGTGGTGGGAAAAAGGGTCAGCACAATAAAGGCCAGAGCCAGCCGGGTGCGGAGTTTGGTTCCCATGACCTTGCGCTTCCGGTCATAGAGCAGTTTTACCAGATTGCGGAAAACAAGAAAAATAAGCAGAATCAGCAGCAGCAGATTGACATTGATGAGGATGAACATCAGGATCGCATTGGAAACCGGAAACTCCGCGCCAAAGGTGACAATCCGGTTTTCCATATAGGTCAGGAAAGCAACCGTGAGAATAATAACGAAAATGAGAATGATTTCCCTTTTCCGCCGTCTGCGATCCTCTATGGTCAGAAAGGAAGACTGCCGTTCGGGACTGTTTTTTCTGCTCATAACTGGTTCAGTATTTCAGAATTTTTTCCGCAGGGAAATGATTTTTTAATATAGTGGTTACAGTTGGTTAGTTTCACAGTCTTTATCTTTCCTTCTGTCCTGGATGTATCTCAATTTTGGCAGACTCACCTGCTACCGGTTCAATTCTTTCAGATGAACTGAATAATACATCATCATCCATTTCTTGTTCAATATTAAAAAAATACAGATTAAACAACGCTCTTTTCTCTTCACTGATAATATAATCATCTCCTTTGTCCAGATCATCCTCTATCAGTTTTAACAGTATTCTTTTTGTATTGTTGACAATTTTTATAAATTCATCAGCAGATTGCAATGTGGCCCTTATAACAGAATAAACAGCAAGATTAGGTTTATCCAGTTCAGATGCCATACTGCTTGCTTTATCAATCAAATCCAATGCTCTTTTTGCCAATTTTATATCCAGAGAAAAACTTAAATCCCATATGATATGTGCCATATTGAAGTAAGCTGTTGGCAAATAATTCCTGAATAACAAATTGGTGGCAAACATGGTATTCAGTATTGAATCCGGATCAATCATTTTGGCTTTAAACAGGTTTAATATTTGAATTCTGATGATTTTATTTATATTCACCATTTTATCAATTATCTCTCTGTTGTCATTGATAAGGCTTTCTATATTTACAGAACTGATTTGTTTATAGATACTCTCAATATCAGACAGAAAACTGATATTATCTATATGTTGAAGAAGATTTTTTAAGGTTATATTAATTATCAAAAGAAAAACTGTTTTATCCCCCAGTATACTTATTGCCATACCTTTCATAAAACATTTCTCTGCCTTCATAAGATAGTCCGATATATCAGCAATTGAAAGTTCTCTGCCATCTTCCCTGAAAATTGGCTTGTTATTTTTTAATAATATCAATATATCTAAGGCTATATCCTGATATATGAGTCCAAGCTGACACCATACATCTTCATCATAGGGGTACTCTTCAGTAATAAAAATCCCTTCCTCTTCGGCGAATCTGTATAAATGTAAGGCAATGGAAAAATCGGATTGTGTTTTTGCCAAAGTTTTCTGAATTAATAACCGAAATATTCTTCCAATAAAATTAAATGGTTCTGATGCAATAAGAATATTCAGAATTATCAGAGATTCTTTTAACATTTTACGGAAAAAACATACTTTTGCAATTTCTATCAACAGAAGAGTATTATTCGGAAATTTACTGATCGCCGTAATCGCTTTAAAAGTATCTTTATTTTCATTAATATCATAATGGCTGAATGTATATAAAAGCTGCTTCTGAAAAATTTGATAAGATTCCATATTATCAGGAAGATAATCATTATGCAGAAGAGGTTTTACAAAATCAAAATAAAAAAAACTCCAAAATGACGTTATCCAGTGAACTGATAAATATTTCCCATCTGATGTAATGATTTCCTTGCTTTCAGAAGATATTTTTATATCTGTCAGACGAGAACATAAGCGGGCAAAATGATTCAATCGGATAAAAAGATTATCTTCTGCAATTTTTACAGATAAAAGGGATTTGCTGACAGATTCCGTATCCGTAAATTTGCTTGCAACAATGGCTATCACCAAAATTTTATAGGGTGTTGAATGGTCAGAAAGTAACCATCTTACTGACATCTGATGTGCCAATACCAAAGCCCATCGGATGGCTAAATCATATAAGCGGGCCTCGCCTGAACGTCCATCTCTCTTAGGCAAAAGAATGTCAGTTCTTAGCGAATGGGATATAATATCTTTATGCGCAATATGCTGTGTCAAAGATAAATCGGTAAGGCACTCTCTTATTTCATTTTTAAGCCATCTGATGTCCGATGAAGTGATAATATCCCCCTGCTCTTCAAGATAAAAACTTACCCTGACACCTTCTTTTTCCATTCTTTTCTGTTTCTGTTGAGATTTTTTGGGAAGTCTTAAAAGAATTTCATAATTCAGTTCGGTATCAAAATATTTTTTTTCTTTAAGCCCAATCCAGAAACTTAATATTCTTAATAAGTTCTTCTGTTTTTTTGTAGTTGTGTTATAATTCATTTTCAGTCTGCTGATTAAAGCATTGCTGATCGGTTCCAGACAAAGAAAATCCGCAATTCTTTTAAAATCCATTTCCACCAATCTTCTTATCGAAGTATCTTTATTGATTTCAGTCAATATATCTTTGAAAGAAAAATTGATGTTGCTGCTTTCTTCCCGTTTGAAATGCTGATCAATAAAATTCCTGAATTCGTTTTCGTCCTCCTGATTTGTCAAACCTCCTTCAAAAGATCTGACCAAGATTTTGGCTGCCGAATCCGGAAAGTTTTTTTGCAAATCATCAAACGATTGAGAAGATGGAACCATTTTCAAAACAGCTTTTCTGATATTTCCATTTATGCTTATTTTTTTCATAAACATCACCATTTGGTTTAAAGATTATGCCCATTTTTTTACGACAGTTTATTTCTGCCATAGTTTCCCCAAATCTGAAACAAAAACCCATTCTATAATTTCATACACTGAAAAATGTTTTGTTTCAATATATTTTTATACTGTTTCATGAAAAATAAATATGAGACAGAAATATATTTTAATAAAAAACAAATAGTTGACATTAAAAAATTAAAAGATTAATATATGTTTCAAAAAAAATGATGATTTGTTTCATTATATAGGACAAGCCTTCGGACAGTCTTTAACAAAATCTCAAAAATACAATTTTTTTGGCAAACTTTTTGAACTGCCTTCGTCATACAGACAAAAGGGTAAAAGTCGTGAGATGAAAAAAATGCCGAAAAGCATCAGGCAAAAATAAAGGAGGTGGCAGCCATTTATTAAACCATATGCAGGATAATCTTTAATTCATTCATTTTTATTAACCATCATTTTTTTGAAAAGGAGAAAACCATGAAAAAACTTCTGACGATCATTATAACGGCATTGATTCTTTTCAGTGCCTCCGGTGTGCAGGCCGGAACCGAAACCATTATCACACCCGGCATTACAGGAACTGGATTCGGTATAAGCACTGATATTATTGATAATACAGCTATTGTTGGTATGTCCGGGGCGGGCGTCGTATTTGAAGAAACTAATAAGGGCTGGGCAGAAAAAGCCCTTTTGACACCCGGAGATGTCGAAGAAAATCGCTTTGGCAGTCATGTTGCCATTTCTGAGAATTTTATTGCTGTATCCGGAAATGAAAAAGCCTATATTTTTCAAAAACCAGCAAATGGCTGGACGGATATGAATGAAACCAAAGTATTATCTTTATTTCAGCCCGGATATGGAATGATAGGAATATTTGATCTGGCGATTCATGGAAACACCTTTGTCATATGTTATCAGACCGATTTTCAGGGCGTAACAGTAAAAATCGTTAATATCTATGATTATAATGGAGGTGAGTGGATATTAAGTGATACCATTATTTCAGAAAATCACGGAGAATGTGCAGATGTTTACGAAGATTATGTCATTATCGGTTCTCAAAATTCCGGTGCGTTAATCTACAGAAGAACCGAGAATGGAAGATGGGTACAGGAGACCCAACTGATTGCAGATGATATGGAATCAACAGTATGTTTCGGAAGAGATGTCGCTATAACAGATGGTTTTGCCATTGTCGGAGATAAAAACACATCTTCCGTATATATTTTTGAACATAATGGGAATCAATGGATTCAGAAGCAGAAATTCACTGAGTATGATGCTTACGGCAAAGCAGTCTATTATGGAACTTCTGTTGATATTACAAAAGATTATGCTATAGTAGGTTCTTTCGGATACAGGGCTGGAATAGCTAATGCACCATTTTGCGGAGCAGCTTTTCTGTACAAACGACAGGATAACAATGTTTTTGAAAAAATTGACAGATATCTTGCTCCTATATCTGAATCTCTCGGATTCTACGGATGGTCTGTTGCTCTGTCCGAAGATCATTTTATAATAGGCCATATCCAAAATCCTTCATTTTCAGATAATGCCAACGGTTCAGCAGTCATTTACAATCTGTTCGCACTAGGCGACCTTGACAGAGACGGCTGTGTTGGTAAAAACGATGCTGCCATACTCAGAACCTTCCTGAATCGTCCTTTGATCGAATGCCCGGAATGCGATCTGAATGGAGACGGACTGATAACGGTTCTGGATGCAAGAAAGCTGGTAACAATCTGCACAAATGCAAACTGCGAATGCCCGTAAACCGGCATGGTTCAGTGCAAACCAAAGTTCACACGGGATGGTGCATCACACCGTCCCTTTTATAAAAACACCAATATAAATCAGGAGGAATTCTCATGAAAAAGATCAGCGTAATCACACTTATTGTACTCGGTCTCAGCACCTTCACCCTCACGCAGGCATGGGCTGTGTCTCTGTCCCTCAACGCTCTGACTTCACCGTTTGAAG
>CAZHPS010000503.1:0-4802 GCA_964534335.1 uncultured Desulfobacterales bacterium | reverse complement strand
CGATCCGGACATCCTGAAAACTTTATACACGAAAATTTATGGAACCCTACTTATCATTTAAATCAATTTATTGTACAATATATCAATTAATATAAAATTGCAACAGTAAAATTTCCGTGTATTCCGTGTTTAAAAAACACAGGCATTTTTCAATTTTTGAAATCGATTTTGTATAAGGTGGTCATTTTTCAGCAGCAAACTTGGACACAGATCAATTGACTTCGGACAGGTGTTCTGATATTCCCACTTTTATGCGGGAGTTCCGAACTGAAAGTTTGGAACAGTGAAATGATTTTTCAGGTATCTGCCAAACTTTCATTTTGGCACTCCGTCTCCTGCCGGACTTAACAAAGGAGGAAGAAAAAACCCGCTGATTTCATAAATTAAATTTTTATGTGAAAAAGAAAAACTGAACAAAGAAAGGAATGAATCATGGCAAATCTGTTCACAGACAGTTTTTTCCGCAGGCAGATGGGAAAAATCAAAGCCGAACTCGGCATTGATGAAGCGCAGTTGGAAAAATACAGGAAAACTGTTAAGAAACGGATTGACTATGTGAAGGATTTCAAGCCGGAAACCGACAGTGAGGAAAAGGACTGGCCCGGATTTGAAAGGGATGTGTTTCATGATCTGCCGGAGTACAGGAGCAGGGATGATGAGCCTTCAGACTACAATATTTTCCGGCAGAGCAAAGTGAAATGAGCCGGAAAAGGCGGCGGAACCGGAAAAACAGACTGCACTTTAGGTTTTTACTCCAAAAAAAGGAAAGAGACGGAAATGATCCGGTGATTGTGGAATTCAAGGCTCCGGATACGAAAAATCTGAATGCTGCTGCGGATCAGTTGTGGAATTAAATGATACGTTATGAAAACTGCCGATGGGGAATTGTCACCAATTTCAATGAAATCATTTTCTCTGTATCCCACTCAAATTTCATGTTTATGCCTGATATTCAAAGCAGATAAATGTATCCAGTTCTTATCGCAGCCTTATTTTGTGAAACATGAAACGGCATAACAATCAAAGTCAGCCTCAGTTACCCATGTGCATAACGGCAAGGTAACCGGCGTAGGCGATAGCCCGCGTCCGGTTGACCGCTTGGTTAGAATATTGATTTCAATAGACTTCATCATGAGTACCAATATCAATAAGAAGCTGTTTTAAAAATATCCAGCCCTGATTTTTCCGGGAAGAAATCCATCCGGCAAAAGAGATACTGCCCGTTTGAATACGGCAAAATCAGGCTTTGGTATTTGGCAAAATCCCAAAATTTTTTGGCCCCGGATATTTTTAAAACAGCTTCTAAGAATTATAAATTCTTTACCTGTATCATATTCTTTTTCAATTGAAAAAACTATTCGACAATCATAACCACATGTACATGCTGATAATTTTTGTAAATTACCACTTAACTTATGTGTGTGAAGTAAAGGATTATTTATATTTTCCTCCATATTAAGAATTGTCTCATCAATTTTACGTTGCAAGAAAGGATAACGCCTTATAAACTTACGATAGGCTTTTTCAAAATGCGGAGCTGACTTTATCTGAATCATTATTTTCCTCTTGGAATTTAAGAGAATTATGAAGGCGTTTTATTAAATTATCAGCAGTTTCAGTTTTTAACTCACCCCTGTGAAAAGCCTCAATAGCTTCCTGTGCATTTATAGCAATTTTATTCCGTCGTGCTTCAATATGACGTTTATATAAAATTTCTATAAACAAGTCTATTTCCTCATATGAAAACTGTTGTGCGGCTTCAAGCATTTGATTAAAATTCATTTTGATTAACCTCAAAATAATTACAGTTAATTGTTGATGACATATAGTAAAAAGTTGAAAATTTAATAAGTTATATATTATACTGATCCAATTTTGGTTTTTTCAAAAACCGGAACAGATTCTCATAACACGGTTCCAAAATGCCTTTGACTGATGGTCAAAGCAATTTCTGTGCCGGAAAAAACAAAATTGGATCAGTATAGATTCTTTCTTTATAAAACTAACAACAAGCTCAACGGTTCGGTTTTGCGGAGAGTAGCGGAGCAAAACCGAATCCTCTGGTGCTCCGGGTTGGCAGGCAGTCAATTCTTATGCACGCTGTAATTTCCAATATTATTTTTTTTTCAGACCAATCGGCTTGTACAGTTGAATATTTTCGATAAACTGAAAATCTTTTGAATTTAAAGTATATAATTCTATTGAATAAATTAAAGCAGTTGCGGCAATTAAGGCATCAGGAATACATAATTTATGACTTAGAGAACAGTTTTCCATCAGAGATATAAATTTTTTTGAAATCGAAATGTCAATCGGGAAAAGCCTGATGCTTGAAAGATGTTTCCGAATCTTTCTAAGTTAAGCTTTGTTAATCGCTCCAAAATACAATTCAGCTTTTGTGATAGCGCTTATAGCAATATTTGACTGTCCGATGAAATGAAGTTCACTGATTATCTGTGAATTATTTTTGTAGAATTCGATAATTATACTGGTGTCACATAAAATCATAAACACTGCCTCGGCCATGCCTGCTGACGGATAGATTGAAGGTTTACATCCCGGTCTGCCCAAATACCTGCAAAACTGAAGAAATCAATTTTGTAATTTTTATCAATATCATGTTCAACAGTTTTTATATCGCTGACAAAATTCATATCATTCAACAATTCAATCAGCATTTTTGCTTTGAATTTATCCTTAACATGAACAATAATTTGTTCCATAATCTTTTTTATCTCCTTTTTAATTTTATGAGTTTTTTAGCCTGCCGACAACGAGTTAAGCGGCGGCGGTAGCCGTCCGCTTGAACCTTTGGTCAGATATTCATTTAAGCATTTAATATTCTGTAAAGGCGTTCCATTTCACTCAGAACTGTAGGAATACTAATCGGTGTTGTAAAATTTCCGCCGTGAGCAATCGTATTTCTTAACTTGTAATACTCCATGACTGTTCTGTAATCGGAACTCCCTTTTCTGATAAGAAGTGCGACTCTTTTTCCGAAAGGAATTTCTGTTGAATTTTTTTCTTTGGGAAGAATATCCCATGCACTTCTTGTTCTCCAATTTTGTATGCCAGCCTGTCTGCTCTTAATCAGTTTACTGCTCTGCTCTCTGATTCTGTCCTCAAGCCTTGTAAACATGAACAGAAAATATACCGATACTTAAAACATTTTGGTAATTCTGCCGGGCGGATTTTAACCGCAGAGTAACACAGAGTTTCCGCAGAGTGACACAGAGTTTTTCTGTGCGGAATTCAGATATGAATCTGAACCTCTGCAAATGTTTCAGGTAATGGTATATGCGTGGTCATTCAGCTCTCTTTTCCGCCGCAATCGGGATTCTTTTCTGTGAAAACCTTTTGCTCTGGATTCGAGTTCTCCGATTGCATAAAATCTGTCAATTTCGTCATACAGAAGTGCCAATTCCTCAAAAATATTCATTGCATTATTCCAAGCAGATAATCCTTTGTGAACGGCAGTCCTTTTCTTCTGTTTTTAGGAGAGAATACTGTCCACTGAGGAGCCTGAAACTGCTCCGACATATCTGTCAGCATCTGAGAACCTTTACCTGTGATAATATCTATGCGTCCGTTTGCTCCGATTACCCAAAGACCGAAAGGTTTGATACTCAGGATAAGTTTTCCGTTTTTTAAAATATCGGCGACAGGAAAATTTTGAGGATTGATTTTATATTTCTGCATAAGTTCTTCGTATATCTGAACCGTATCCGTTGTTTTAACGGAATACCGTTTATCATCTTTAAGCCATTCAGTAATAATACTGTAAAGGTCAGACAGGCGTTTTCTCCAGTTTTCTATCTGATTAACCAAATCTTCCTTTGTAATTTTATTTTTTTTCATCTTTTTTATTCTCCTGACTTATAGGCATTCAGCCCATTAAATGCTATTTTAATCAATATACCAAATACGCATATCAGACAAATTAAAGTCATCGAAATATATCCTGCATTAAAAATTCCCTGTGCTTTCCGTTGTGCCGGGTTATCAAAATTTATGTCATGAGGGAAAAAAAATTCTCTTTTTATCTCAAGCTGCTCGTATAGATGAAAAATCGTCTCCACCATTATATTATAATGTTTCAACTTTGGTTTTTTCAAAAACAGGAACAGATTCCCATAACACGGTTCCCAAATGCCTTTGACTGATGGTCAAAGTAATTTCTGTGCAGGAAAAAACAAAATTGGATCAGTATCTATTTGGATATATTGGGAATTCGCAGGATGTGTGCAGAGGAACAAAACCCATTTTTTTCACAATTTTGTGTGTGGCGGGTTAGGCTTTTGCTGCACCCACCCTGCAGACTGCATCCGGTTGACCGCTTGGTATTTATTGATAAAATTACGGGGATTTCTGCCTGATTTCAAATTCGAGTTTTGATCGGTAAAAACAGACATCAAATTCCATAAAAAAATTTGTCTGTCCGAGAATTAACGGTATATTATCAGTTTTAACCCACGCAAATGCCAGCCGCACAGGGTCAAAGTCTCCTATCCGTGCTTTCACAGCCAAAGGAATACCCATAAACTTACCCAGATTCCCTGCAAGCCGAATATACGCTTTCCGATCATCCCACATTTCTCCCAGCCGGATACCGATTTGATAAGGAAGCACGCTGATCGTTGCTCCGCTGTCAACCAGACCGGAAACATCAACCTGCCGGCTGCTGTAACTGAGTGACAATGTTACACGTGGCAGACTGTCAAATTCGTTTTGTGAAGGATCAATGACAGAGTATTTGAATTTCATATCTTTTCACTTATCCGCATCTGACTGTTTCAGTGTAT
>CAZHPS010000502.1:0-4856 GCA_964534335.1 uncultured Desulfobacterales bacterium | reverse complement strand
TTATCATGAGGAGAAAACATGGAAGTCAAAAATCTGCTGGATAAACTGGAGCAGAAAAACAGGGCCGCTATGGAAGGCGGGGGCGCGGAAAGAATCGGAAAGCAGCATGAGTCCGGGAAACTCACTGCACGGGAACGCATTGACACCCTTCTGGATAAAGGCAGCTTTGTGGAAATTGACCGTTTCAAGGCCCATCGCTGTGTTGATTTCGGGATGGCCGATCAGAAAACCCTGGGAGACGGTGTTGTCACAGGCTATGGCATGGTCAATGGCAGACAGGTCTTTGTGTTTGCGCAGGATTTCACTGTACTCGGCGGTTCCCTGTCTCTGGCCCATGCGGAAAAAATCTGCAAGGTTATGGATATGGCCATGAAAAACGGTTCTCCGGTCATCGGCATGTGTGATTCAGGCGGAGCGCGGATTCAGGAAGGGGTCAACAGTCTGGCCGGTTATGCGGATATTTTTCTCCGCAATGTCATGGCCTCAGGCGTTGTTCCCCAGATTACTGCCATTATGGGACCTTCCGCAGGCGGGGCAGTGTATTCCCCGGCACTCACGGACTGGATCTTCATGGTCGAGGGAAGCGGCCATATGTTCATCACAGGCCCGGAAGTCATCAAGGCTGTCACCCGTGAAGTTGTGACCAAAGAGGATCTGGGCGGAGCAATGGCACATAACTCGGTCAGCGGTGTGGCACATTTTGCCTCGCCTGATGACAAAGCCTGTCTGGAAAAAATCCGGCAGTTGCTGAGTTTTCTGCCGTCCAACAATATGGAAGATCCGCCCCGCATGGAAACCGGGGATGATCCCATGCGCCGGGATGAGAATCTGAGAAACATTGTGCCCCCTGATCCCAACCGTCCCTATGATATCCGGGACATTATCCATTCCAATCTGGACAACAATGATTTCTTTGAGGTTCATGAACACTGGGCAAAAAACATTGTGGTGGGATTTGGCAGAATGGATGGCCGTTCTGTGGGTATCATTGCCAACCAGCCTGCGGTTATGGCCGGATGTCTGGATATCAGTGCTTCAGTAAAAGGAGCCCGCTTTGTGCGCTTCTGCGATGCGTTCAACATCCCTTTGATCATTTATGAGGATGTTCCCGGATTCCTGCCCGGAACCCATCAGGAACACGGAGGAATCATCAAGCACGGAGCAAAACTGATTTACGCATTCTGTGAATCCACTGTCCCGCGCATCACCATCATCACCCGGAAGGCATACGGCGGAGCCTACTGTGTCATGAGTTCCAAGCATATCCGGGGCGACATCAACATGGCCTGGCCTACGGCAGAGATTGCGGTCATGGGAGCAGAAGGCGCGGTAAACATCATTTTCCGCAATGAAATCAAAAAGGCCGCAGATGCACAGGCAGAGAAGAAACGCCTGATTGATGATTACCGGGACAAATTCGCCAATCCCTACAAGGCGGCGGAACTTGGATACATTGATGATGTGATTGATCCTGCTGACACCCGTGCGAAAATCATTCAGGCCCTGCGGATGCTGAAAAACAAACGGGACAGCAACCCGCCAAAAAAACACGGAAACATCCCCTTATAGAAAGGAGAGACGGACCATGTCCTGGAGTCATGTACTGGAACTGATTCAGAATATCCTGATCACCCAGACCGGCATTCCCAATCTTGCGGTCAACCAGGTGATCATGATTTGTATCGGCCTGCTTTTTCTTTACCTTGCAATCGGCAAGGAATATGAACCCCTGCTGCTGGTTCCCATCGGATTCGGCATTTTCATCGTCAACTTCCCCATGACACCTCTCATGGGCTTCACAGAACACGGCAACCCGGAACTGATCCGCTTCTTCTACAAATACGGCGTGGAATGGGAAATCATTCCCTGCGTGATCTTTCTCGGACTGGGCGCGATGACGGATTTCGGCCCTCTGATTGCCAATCCCAAAACCCTGATTATCGGTGCAGGCGCACAGTTGGGCGTGTTCATCACCTATATCGGCGTGCTGTTTTTCGGATTCACCCTTAAAGAAGCCGCTTCGGTAGGCATCATCGGCGGCGCGGACGGCCCCACCACCATTTATCTCACCGCCAAACTGGCCCCGCATCTGCTGGGTGCAAATGCTTTGGCAGCCTATTCCTACATGGCTATGGTTCCCCTGATTCAGCCGCCCATTATGCGCCTGATGACCACACCGGAACAGCGGAAAATCCGGATGCGTCAGCTTCGGCATGTGTCCCAGCGGGAAAAACTCCTTTTCCCCCTGATCGCGTGCGCGCTGATAGTGCTGCTGATTCCTGCTGTTGCTCCGCTGATGGGTCTGTTCATGTTCGGCAATCTCATGCGGGAATGCGGCGTGGTGAAACGGCTTACAGATACTGCCCAGAATGCGCTGATGAACATTGTCACCATTTTTCTGGGACTTTCGGTGGGTGCGACCATGCAGGCTGATGTCTTTCTGTCATGGAAACCCATGCTGATTTTTGTTTTCGGTCTGATGGACTTTGTGGTCTGCACCTTTGGCGGTCTCCTGACTGTGCATATCATGAATATGTTCCTCAAGGAGAAAATGAATCCCCTTATCGGTTCAGCCGGTGTGTCTGCCGTGCCTATGTCCGCACGTGTGGCGCATTCCGAAGGACTGAAAGCTGATCCGGACAACTGGCTCATCATGCACGCAATGGGTCCCAACCTGGCCGGTGTCATCGGTTCGGCAGCCGCGGCCGGCATGTTCATTGCCATGTTTCAATAGGAGAAGGGCCATGACAAAAAAATACAGAGAAATGTTTTCCGCAGTATTTATGACAGTAAGTCTGTGCGCGTTTCTGCTCTGTCCTGAAATAAACAGAACAGCATGGGCAGCATTTGGTGAGGATATTGAAAAACCCAAACCGGTATTCAGTCGTGAGGGAGATCGGATCACGGCAAAATACATTCCCCGCGCCAAAAGCACCAGCGTTCAGGTGCATTTCACGGTGAAAGACGGCAAACTCATAGAAGTCAAAGGCATGGATTTTGACAAGGCTGAACGTCCGGAAGTGGACATCAAAAATTTCAAATCCGCGCTCTTTACTGTTGAGATAGGGGATGTCAAACCCGGTGCAGAGGCAAAGGTCACCATTTCATCTCAATTCTTTACCAGTTCCACCCAGTATTATGTGTTCAATGAGCGGCTGCCCGTTCCCTGGATGATTTCGGAATGCGAAAACATACCCCTTCCCGACAGGGTGCAGGATCTGGTCATAAAAGTCAAAGACGGAGGTCCCTATGATTCGGACGGCGAAGCCAACGGCAAAATCTTTTTTGTGGGCGGTCCCAGAGACTCTTTCTGGGGTTATGCCCTGGGTACGCTGTTTATCCGCTTTTTCGGCATTTTCATTGTTCTGGGTTTTCTCATGGCCGGAATGTATCTTTCCGGAAACATCTTCCAGAGCATAGAGAAAAGAAAGTCTGTTCCCGTATCCCCTGCGCCGGAACCCGTGAAACCGGAACCTGCAAAAGAGGAATTTCCAAAACCGGAAACGGAAAGTATGCAGATTGTGCCGGATACAGCAGAAGAGGAAACAGCCGCAGCCATTGCTCTGGCCCTGCATCTGCATCTTTGTGCATCCAAAACAGTTTCCTGCTGCGGAGTGCCGGAATCAAATAATTCCTGCACCAGTGCATGGGCGCAGCAGGGAAGGGAGCGCATGATGGGAGAACGTCTTGTGCTTTATCAGCGCAGGGACAGGTAGGTTGGGTTAGCGACAGCGTAACCCAACAAACTGAATGGGTTGATGACAGCGTGAAATTTCATTCCAATGCTGTTTGCAGAAATGACAGAAAATCTGAGAGGATTTGAAATGAAATACAATTTTACCATCAATGATAAAAAATATGAGGTGGCCGTTGGGGTTATTCAGGGCGGCATTGCACAGGTACAAGTCAATGACATTCCCTATGAAGTGGTCATGGACACGCAGGCAGAAGCAGTGAAACCTTCCCCGGCTCCGAAAACCGCTCCTGCCGCAACTGCAAAACCTGTTCCCAAAGCAGCAGCCCCGGCCCCCCAGCCTGCGGCTGCCTGCGGAGGTGCGATCACTGCCCCGATTCCGGGACTGATTCTGTCAGTAAAAGTCAGTGTGGGAGATACAGTGAAAGCCGGGCAGATTGTGGCAACCATGGAAGCCATGAAAATGGAAAACAACCTGACCAGCACTGTGTCCGGAACCGTAAAGGAAATCCGGGTTCAGAAAGGGGCAGAGGTTTCCACCGGTGATGTGGTGATGATTATCGGATAGAAACAATTTTGTTTTATCATGTTCATGTGCAGATTACTCATCCGGAAGTTTTCGTGTATCAGAAAATAGGGTTCCCAGAAAAATCGGGGTTCCTGAAAAATTTATACATGAAAACTTTAATTTCAGCCGGTAAAGAAAAATTGCACAGGGCGTATTTTATTGTTTTTTTGCAGGGGAACCGGGGAATTTTCAGATCATAGTGAAAATTCTCCGGTTCCTGTTTTTTTTAAAAACAGGGGATGTTTATGAGTACAAAAACCCCTCTGTCCTGTCAACCGCAGCAGATCGAAAGCAGGTTCCGGAAAATCCGTTCACGTGTTTTGCTTTGGAATTTGTTTTTTGCATGTCATTTCTGCAATAATATCATCCCATTCGGAATTCTGTCTTTTTTCATGTCATAAACCCCGGAAGGGGTGTCATTATTATAGAAAATACGGTCAGTTGAACAATCCAAACCCCGGAAGGGGTGTCATTATTATAGAAAATACGGCCAGTTGAACAATCCAAACCCCGGAAGGGGTGTCATTATTATAGAAAATACGGCCAGTTGAACAATCCAAACCCCGGAAGGGGTGTCATTATTATAGAAAATAC
>CAZHPS010000501.1:0-4932 GCA_964534335.1 uncultured Desulfobacterales bacterium | reverse complement strand
TAATCCCTTAATCCTTTAATCATGGTTCAGACAGGGGATTGTCTGAACCGGGATTATTGCGGTGAACAGGATTATGCAGGATTGTACAGGAGAGACAGGATAAAAACACATTGAAATCCTGCATAATCATGTATAATCATGTATAATCATGTACAGAATTTGGAGATACTATGTTACGGGAAGAAATTATTGAATATTTGCACCTTTTAAATGAAAAACTTATGCTCCGGAATGAAAAAGGTGAAATCTGCCTGTATGGCGGAGCGGTGATGTGTCTTGTCTATGATGCAAGACCCAGCACAAAAGACGTGGATGCTGTTTTTCACCCATCCGATATTATAAGAAAAATTTCCAAAGAAATTGCGGATGAATATGAATTGCCGCATGATTGGTTAAATGACGGAGTCAAGGGATTTCTTGTTGAACATCCCAGAAAAGTATTTCTTAATCTGTCCCATTTGGTTGTAATGGTTGCTGATTCGGAATATATGCTGGCCATGAAATCACTTTCGGCAAGAATTGACGGGACAGACAGTGATGACATAGTGTTTCTGATCAATAAATTAAAAATCAGGACTGTTGAAGAGGTATTTCGGATAATAGACAAATATTATCCGCATGGAATTATCAGACCTGCCACTCAGTTTTTTTTGGAGGAAATTTTCAATGAAATACAGGACAATTCAGGAAACTAAAAAAGCTATGCAGAACAGCGGGAAGAACTGGCGAATTCCGTTTATGGAATTTGTGGATGATCTGCGCCGTACACGGGATAAAGAATTAATCAATAACCCTTTTCCCCTGAATGATGAAAAATTTGATTCATTGCTGGCTTCAGCAGCAGAGTATTTATGTGATGAACTGAACATGGAAACACCTTACTGGATTTGGGAAGTTCCCTCATGCAAAGAACCCTGGTTTGTTTCCGGGTATGAGAATTTAAAAGCAGTGTCCATTGCTGAAAGTCCTGTTTTTTTTCGCAGAAGAAAAATTTTTGTATTACAGAATTTTCTTTCACGGGTGTAGTCTGTCTGAACCCTGATTCACATGATGAAAGGATTGAGAGGATTATTGTTGTGAACAGGATTATGCAGGATTGTACAGGAGAGACAGCTTGTCTGAACCGGGATTCACAGGATTAAAGGATGAACCGGGATTGTTCCGCCTGAAAAATCCGGGTAAATCCGTAAATCCTGAGAATCCGGGTTCGGACAATTGCTGAACAGGGGGAAGTCGGTTTAGGCCGCAGGCCGTAACCCGACACACTGTCTGAACCGGGATTCACAGGATTAAGGGATGAACCGGGATTGTTCCGCCTGAAAAATCCGGGTAAATCCGTAAATCCTGAGAATCCGGGTTCGGACAATTGCTGAACAGGGGGAAGTCGGTTTAGGCCGCAGGCCGTAACCCGACACACTGTCTGAACCGGGATTCACAGTTTGTCTGAACCCTGATTCACATGATGAAAGGATTTGCAGGATTTTTCCCCAATCATGATAATCCCTTAATCCTTGCTTTGCGTGGGAATGCCTTCCGGACGCTTTGCGTCCCGTGACCGGCAGTAAATGTGTCGGGTTACGCTGACGCTAACCCGACCTACGCACTGTGGGAAACAAAAAACGCTGAATCTGAATATATCCTAAACAAGGAGAATATATGAAATCGGAACGCAATGTATATCTGAAAATGAAACCCCTGGCTGAGGCGCGGCAGATTCTTTTTGACGCGTTTCCCCAGTTTGCCACCATGCAAAGTGAAACCCTGCCATCGCCTGACGCGGTGGGCCGTGTGCTGGCAGAACCTGTGTATGCCAAAGTATCCTCTCCCAATTTCCACGCGGCTGCAATGGATGGTGTGGCTGTGAAAGCAGAAATCACTTTCGGCGCATCGGAAACCCGGCCAAAGGAACTGCTTATCGGAAAAGATGCCTTTTATGTGAATACCGGACATGTCATGCCCGAAGGCACGGACGCTGTCATCATGATTGAAAATATCAATATGACCGGTGAAAACCGGGCGCAGATTGAAGCCCCGGCCTTTCCCTGGCAGTATGTGCGCAAAACAGGCGAGGATATTGTGGCAACAGAACTGCTTTTTCCCCGCAATCATCTTGTTACCCCTTACTGTCTGGGTGCGCTGCTGGGCGGAGGTGTGTTTTCTGTTCCGGTGCGCAGAAAACCCAAAGTGATGATTATTCCCACAGGCTCGGAAGTGGTGGACTGGCGCAGGGTTCCTCTGGAATCCATAAAGCCGGGGCAGGTCATAGAATCCAATTCCTGGGTGCTGGCAAAAATGATCGAAACCTGCGGTGGAGAATCTGTGAAACATCAGGTCATGCCGGATGATCCCGAAGCCATCATGCAGGTGATTCGCACAGCGGTGCAGGGGGATTTTGACATGGTGCTGACCGTGGGCGGTTCCTCAGCCGGGTCAGAGGATTATACCAAAACCGTGATTGCAGCGCTGGGGGAAGTGCTGGTTCACGGTGTGACCATCATGCCGGGCAAGCCCGTGCTGCTGGGAAAATCTGCACAAAAACCGGTTATCGGCATTCCGGGTTATCCGGTTTCCATGATTATGGCCTTTGAGCAGTTTGTCCGTCCCCTGATCTGCCGTGTTCTTGGCATTCCTGAACCGGAGCGGCAAAGCATTCCTGTGGAAACTACACGCAAAATTCCCTCCAAACTGGGGGTTGAGGAATTTCTGCGCGTGAAACTCGGACAGGTCGGAAACCGCGTTGTCGCGAATGTTCTGCCCAGAGGCGCGGGAAGCATCACTTCCATCACACAGGCAGATGGCATTCTCCGCATTCCCTCGAATTCCGAAGGCATACGGGAAAACGAAACCGTGACAGCCGAACTGCTCAAACCCCTTTCCCATATACGCAACACCCTTGTGGTCGTAGGCAGTCATGACAATACTTTGGATGTGCTGGCTGATCATCTTCGAATCAAAGACACACGGCTCAGTCTTTCTTCCAGTCATGTGGGCAGCATGGGCGGACTCATGGCCATCCGCAGAGGAGTCTGCCATCTCGCGGGTTCCCATCTGCTGGATACCGAAGACGGTTCCTACAATATTTCCTATGTAAAAAGATTTCTGCCTGAAACCAAAGTGCGCATTGTCAATCTGGTTTTCCGGGATCAGGGACTGATTCTCGCGAAGGGAAATCCCAAAAATATCAAAGGAATTGAGGATCTGGCACGAAAAGATGTCTGTTTCATCAACCGCCAGTCCGGCGCGGGAACCCGTATTCTGCTGGATTACCGTCTGCAGCAACTGAAAATTGATCCTGCACAAATTCAGGGCTATCAGAATGAGGAATTCACGCATATGTCTGTAGCGGTGGCTGTTCTCAGCCGTGCAGCAGACGCAGGACTGGGAATTTATGCAGCAGCCAAAGCCCTGAATTTGGATTTTATTCCGGTTGTCACAGAGCAGTATGATCTGATTATTCCGGAAGAGCATTTTGAAAGTCAAAACATGCAGATACTGCTGAATACCATCGGATCCGCTGATTTTCAGAAACGGGTAAGGGAACTGGGCGGATACAGTACGGAAAAAACAGGGGAGATGATATTCTGATGTTTCAGTGCAACAGACATATACTGATCAGTGACAGCAGTGCCAAAGGCAGGGAGCATTACCGCTCCCTGTTCCAAAGGGAACCGGAACCCGGACAGTCCTTTGAGACAGACATCTTTCCGGATACCCTTTCCCTGCTTGCTTTCTTCTGTATGCAGTACCGTCAGGGAAAGCGCATTCCTCTTTCCCTTTTGGATACGGCTAAGGATTTTTCAGACGGATGCCGCACTTCCGAAATCCTTCTGAAAACTGATCCGGAAACCATGATTATCATTGTTTCAGATGTTTCCGAATTCAGCTCTGATCAGCAGAAATGCCTCCGGCCCCATGTGTATTTCCTCCGGAAACCTGCTCCGTCTGAATCCCTGTATTATCTGGTATGCACTTTGCTGCGAAACTGGAATGCGCGGCTTTGCCTTCGTGAGGATACGGAAAAACCGCAGCCGGACAGGGGAAAAATCATATTTGATGAAAACGGTGTGGCCGAACGCATGGACAGTAACCAAAACCTGATCCACATGATGATGAAAACATTTGTCGCAAATATCCCAAAGCAACTGCAGCAGCTAAAAGAAAAAGTGAAAGACAGAAATATGGAGGAAATCAAAAGAATGGGGCATACCATCAAAGGATCATCCGCAACAGCCGGGGCAGTTGTTATGCAGGAAATTGCCTTTGCCATAGAAACAGCCGGGAAAAACGGGAATCTGGAAGAGGCTGCCCGGCTGACCGGAGAACTGGAAACTGCTTTTGAAGAGATGAAACAGACAGCAGCAGAAAAGGGGCTGATATAATACCGATTCGCTATTGACTTGATACTATACCGGGCTGATCCGGAGGAGTGCAAAAATTAAGCGGAGCGGTTTTTTGCACACATGGAACAGCGGAAAAACTGACAATATTTGGATCAAATCAATGGAGAATCGGTATAATACGGGAGAAAATATCTGTATCTTTATAACTGTTAGTGTGCAAAATGCCAATGCCATTGCGTTAAAATCGAAGAAGTGCCAATCTGAAACTTTGGCAAAATGGCAGACTTCCAAATTTTCAGTTCGGGATTCCGGATCAAATCCCGCTAAACTTAATGGCATTGACGCAGAGCGTGGAAACAGGTATCTTATGAGATTTTCCGATGTTGGGACAAAAAACAAAATGGATTAACCGGGATTTACAGCATCAAACCCTGAGATCTTTCAAAACCCTCAGAGTTTTTTTGAGAGATTGTCTGAACTGTGATTCGTCTGATTAATCTGATCAGAGATTGTCTGAACTGTGATTCGTCTGATTTCTCTGATTAATCTGATTTCAGCCGTGCATTAATCAGATTAATCACAATAATCAGAT
>CAZHPS010000500.1:0-4933 GCA_964534335.1 uncultured Desulfobacterales bacterium | reverse complement strand
ATAGAAAAAATCTGAAAAACAAATCAGAATCCCGGAAGGGATGACATTATCAGCCTGTTTGACCCACTATCCAAAATCTTTCCAAAGGAGTGCAGAAACTGTATTTTTGCCCCCGGAACACAACAGCCGAAACGAAATACAGTTTCTGCACTCCCTGAACTGCTTTGGAACCGGTTGCCAAAAAACTTTTTGATCTGCTGACAGTCAATAAGTACAAGGGTAAGTCCCGGATATCTGCTTGTCAAGACAGAGGCGGAACAGCCCCAGGCTTTCTGGCAACAATGATTTTGTCTTTCAATGTCCAGTTGAGCAGATGAAAACGGATCAGCGGAAAAATTACAGGATGCGCGGCCAGCCGCCAGATGCCTGTGCGCAGTATCAGCCGTGCAAGCCGTCCCGGAATATCCTGACGCTGAATCCGTTTGGCAAACATTTCCGGAACATAATCCGGATTGCCATAAACAGCCAGTCCCGGAGACACTTCCAGAGAATCCCCTTTCACTACCACATCCCAGCGGGGATGAATCAGTTCAAATTCCATTCCTGCACTGCGAAACGCGTTGCGGTAATAGGTTGCAGGATAGGAGGTTTCATGTATGCCTGCGGCAAGATTCGGAAGATTGTCCTCGCTCATGTTCAGAATCTGTTCTGCTGAATAATACGGGGGATGAAATGCCTCGTGTATGCCGAAAAAAATGCCGCCGGGCTTTAGGGTGCGTGCGATTTCACGCGCTGCTTTGGGCAGATCTAAAAAATGGTGAAGCACGGAACAGCAGAAAACCCGATCCAGTGTATTGTCTCCAAAAGGCAGGGATTCCGCATCTCCCCTGAACCGGGAAAAGCGCACAGGCAGCCGATCCAGCAGAAACTGTCCCCTGAGCATCCGCTGAGGATCATAATCCAGCCCTTTCAAGGTGTGAAAAATAAGCCTTTGAAATCAGGTTGCTACAGACAGCCTTTTCTGATGCTGTCTGCCGGCGGCGGCTGCGGCCTGCTGCAGAAACCGCCGGACATTGCGGAGTTGCGCTGACCGGCCTGTGGACTCACCTTGAAAGGGCTGGATCATAATCCAAAGCTGCTGCCTCTGCCCCGGCTTCGGCAAAATGCCTTGTTCCCCAGCATTCAGCCGTGCCAAGTTCCAAAACCCGTTTGCCTGCCCAGGGTTTTCCGTATGCCAGAACAATTTTCAGATACCATGCCGCAGACTGATAATAGGGGTGCGGATGATTAGCAGGGAAAGCCAGTGTTCCGGAGGCGGGTCCCATCCGGATTTTTTGTCCTCCTGCGTTTTTTTGGCCCATCCCTCTTTTTCTTTTTCCTTGCCTTCCTGATGAATGACAAAGGATGGCAGCATATTCCATATGCCCTGCGATGCTTCAAATACTCTGCCGCATCCGGTGCAGGAAACCTTTTCCGCATCTGCCATATGCAAAGGCCGGTGACAGTCAGAGCATTGCAGTGAATTTATCCATGATTGTAAGTATTTCATATCTCTCTTTTCCTGGTTCCGGTTATACCGGGTTTATGGTTCCGGCAGAATGCCTCTCCATTCCCTTCATTAGAATTTTTTACAGAACCTCACCCTGCCCTCAGGGCTGTTAAGTTCTCATTCCCCTCTTGAGAGGGGGCAGGGGGTGTGTTATTGGACTGTACAGTTCCGGACACACCCCTGCCCTCTCAAGAGGGGATTTTTAAAGAACTTAACAGCCCTGCACCCTGCCCTGAAGGTAAGGGAAAATTTTTTCTTTGGTCAGTATCAAAAATTCCTCTACCCAGATTTATTCAAAAAATGCTGATGGTTATCCGGCCGGATTCAGATAAACTGACAGGGTATACAGTTTGGGTTTTCCGAAAAACGGAACGGATTCTCATAATCCGGCTTCCAAATGCCTTTGACTGAGGGTTAAGGCAATTTATGTGCCTAAAAAATCAAAATTGGATAGTGGGTCAAACCGGCTTATAAGTAAAATTCCATAAATTTTATGGCATAAAATTTTCAGAAAAACCGGATTTTTTGGAAAAATCCGGTTTTTTGAATACACTAAAACATTTGCTTGCCTGCTTAATGTCATCCCTTTCGGGATTCCGGTTTGTTTTTTTTGGACTATCTCTATAATAATGTCAATCCTTTCGGATTTTTCTGACATCTAAATCTTTATCCTGTTTTTTCAAGAGCAATACGGGCTTCCTCACGGGTTTCGTAAATATGGGGAGCGACATTGCGTTTCTGCAAAGCATCTCCCAGCTTCATCCGCAGGAAGGTGCTGGTGGTGTAACGGGTGACGCCCGTATAATAACTGTCCATGAGACGCCTGACCATTGTGGTGTATTCATCAATGATTTCCGGGTAGATCAGGAAATTGTCATAATTGACAATGGTAAAGACCTTTTTGCCCAGAGGTGCAAGGATTTTTCCAACCATATTCTCAATATCCCGCACATCATCGCTGTTTCTGACCATATAGTTTTCAAAATTCACATAGAAAATATCCTCTGCCGAATCATAGGTGAGCCGCTCTTCCAGAGACAGGTTCAGGAGTTCCTCGCGCAGTCCCATTGCTTCTGAACGGAAAATGCGCTCATCCATAAGCCGTGGCTGTTTGCGAATCACCGGGGCAAAATCCATCTGACAAAGAATATCTTTTTCCAGATCAAGTCCCGGCGCGATTTCAAGAAGTTCCATGCCATTTTCCGTAAGCCGGAACACACAGCGTTCCGTAATATAAAGAACAGTCTGGCCTTTTTGGGCAGCATAGGCTCCGCTGAAAGTGACATGCTCCACCTGATCCACAAATTTTTTCACCTTTCCTTCCTGTTCAATGCAGAGTTTTTCCTCTTTTAACGAAATCTTCAGTCCGCCTGCGGTGAATGTTCCCACAAACACCACTTTTTTTGCATTCTGACTGATATTGATGAACCCGCCTGCACCGGCCAGTTTGGGGCCGAATTTGCTGACATTGAGATTGCCGTGCTTATCCGTCTGCGCCAGTCCCAGAAACGCGATATCCAAGCCTCCGCCGTCATAGAAATCAAACTGGCTGGGCTGGTCAATGACCGCGTCCGTATTGCTGGCCGCGCCGAAATTCAGGCCTCCGGCAGGCAGTCCGCCGATGACTCCGGGTTCGGCTGTGAGGGTGAGAAATTCCAGTATTTTTTCCTCATTTGCCACATTCGCGATGCCTTCCGGCATTCCGATTCCCAGATTGACCACGCTGTTGGGACGCAGTTCAAAGGCTGCGCGGCGGGCAATGATCTTGCGGTCACTCATTTTCATGGGTGCAACCGACTGCATGGGAACCCGGATTTCGCTGCTGAACGCGGGATTGTAAATCTCGGCAAAGGTCTGCCAGTGATGATCGGGTTTTGAAACCACAACGCAGTCCACAAAAATGCCCGGAATTTTTACCTGACGGGGATGCAGGGTTCCCCGGTCTGCAATGCGCTCTACCTGCACAATGACAAATCCTCCGGAGTTTTTGGCTGCAGTGGCAATAGCCAGAACCTCCAAAGTCAGAGCCTCTTTTTCCATAGTGATATTGCCGTCCACATCCGCAGTGGTTCCCCGGAGAATCGCGACATTAATGGGCCGGGGTTTGTAAGCCAGATATTCCTGTCCGTCAAAGCAGATGAGTTCCACAATGTCTTCAGTCGTGATGCTGTTGATTTTTCCGCCACCATTGCGGGGATCCACAAATGTGCCAAGTCCCACACTGGTGAGTGTGCGGGGTTTGTGTGAGGCAATATCCCTGAACATATGGGAAATAACACCCTGTGGCAGGTTATATGCTTCGATTTTGCTGCTGACAGCCAGTTTCTGCAGTTTGGGAACCAGGCCCCAGTGGCCGCCAATCACCCGGCGGACCAGTCCTTCATGACCAAAATGGTTTAATCCTTTTTCTGCCCCGTCCCCCTGTCCCGCAGCATAGATCAGAGTCAAATCCCTGGGATGCCCGTTTTTCAGAAAATATTCCTCCAGCCGGACAGCAATTTCCTCTGCAAAACCAATACCCACAAAACCGCCTGTGGCAACAGTGTCCCCATCCTTGATTAGGCGCACAGCCTCTTCAGCGGAAACCACTTTGCCTTTTTTCATGCGTGTGGGCGGAAGAGAGGAAAGCATGGGGTGCTGCATTGTCTGTTTTTTAACTGTTTCGTTCATGGGGGCTCCTTATTTTTCTGTTATTTTTATTATGACACTTATCAGAAGAAAAACAACAATCAGTATCTCTATGAAAAGATAAAACTGAAACTCAGCAGGTCGATTTTTCCTGCCAATCAATCCGCCCGGTCTGCGCATGTCTCCGCCGACTTGACCCATATAGCCAATGATATAATAGCCTTTTCCTTCCTTAAACCGTCGTGCAATCCGCAAAACCGGAAAGAGTATCAGAAAAATCATGCTCCATAGGATATTGCCATTTTCCAGCAGCAAACCTCCGATTGAGAACATTAATGCATAGCTGGAGCCTATCCATGCAATTTGAAATACCATTCATCCTCCAGTAAATATAGTTCTTTTACCACCTTTTGTCCTCTGCAAACCGGATGAAGGAGTGCAAAAATTAAGCGGAGCGGTTTTTTGCACAGAGGACAAAGGTTGAGGAAAATAATATACCATTACCTGAAACATTTCGGTTGTAAAATACCGCATTCGAAAAATTTGCATCAGCAGAATTTATAAAAATGTATACTGATCCAATTTTGGTTTTATTTGGCATGTTTTTTGCCTGACACTCCGGCCGGGAAAAATCATCCGTTTTTGGCCTGAAAAACCCCGCAGATGGGCTGAAAAAAACTGTTTTGGCGCATAGGCAATTTCCGTGCCAAAGAAAACCAAAATTGTTTCAGTATAATATGAAATTTGAAAAAGAATTGGGCATTATACCGATACTTAAAACATTTTGGTAATTCTGCCGGGCGGATTTTAACCGCA
>CAZHPS010000499.1:0-4944 GCA_964534335.1 uncultured Desulfobacterales bacterium | reverse complement strand
ATGGTTCCGGCCGGAGGCACCTTTCCCACTTTTTTGGTGACAATGCCCAACTGTCCCTTTTCGATGATCGTGGCCGGCACCTGTTCCACCTTCAGGGACAGGGGATTGTAATAATAGGTTCCGGGCGGAATGATTTCCTGCTGAATGCCCCGGTAATTGCTGTTTCTGGGAACCAGCACCATGTCATCCGGCGGAATGTCTCCGATTTTCCGGATCACCACACCGATTTTGCCTTCGGGAATGACCACAGCCGGATGTATGCTGACTTTCAGGTATTTGGGATTGACCGGGTGAAGTCCGGGACTCAGCACTTCCCGCCTTGGGCCTTTTCCGCCCATATGAAATACCCCTTTGTCATCTGTTTTATCTTCGGAAGCCAGAATCTCGCCCCCAGGCATGGCTGTTCCGTCCAAAGCCTCCACCAGTCCGATATGCTGGGACTGAATGTTCTGCATCGGCTCCTCGGTAATGTCATATTTCCAAAGGCATTCTGCCAGCCAGAAGAAATGCCTTCCGGGCAGCAGCACTTCCCGCCAGTATCCCTTTTCCCCTCTTTCCACAATAAAACGGCCTTCCACCGCAGGGGTTCTGCCAAATTTGGAAAAAACCACGCCCACTTGGCCCGGCTCAATGGAAACCATGATGGAGGAAACAAAAACATAGCCGATCAGAAAAACAGCAATGGTAAGGACAACCGGTTTCATAGTGAAAAAACTGCCAATGCTTCTGATGGCGCGTTTTCTTGCTTCAACGGTAATGATATTTTTTTCTGTCATGGGAATCTCCTTTCTTTCATCGGTTCCGGGCAAAGGCGGCGGATCACTGCGCCGCGGATTCTTTTCTGTCATACATCCTCCTCTCTGTCACCAGATTCGGGCAGATTTCGTACCGGATTCTCAGCCGCTGGGAATGTTTTCCGCATATCGGCTTTGAATCAGTTTCGGAATGCAAAAACACAGTTTCTGCACTCCTCCGGCAAATTTTCGATCTGCTGATTCTTTTTTTCAGGATGTTCCTCCTTTCCTGTATGCAATAAGTAGGCAAACAAAAATTTTCGTGTATTCAAAAAAAACAGATTTTTCCAAAAAAAAAATCAAATTTTTATGAAAATTTTATGCCCGAAAATTTATGGAAACTTAATTATCAAACCGCTTTCAAAGTTCAGGGAATGCCTCTTTTTTTAACCACGAAAAACACGGACAGCACGAAAAAACAGCATTTGGCATGCTCATGTTTTGAAAGCGAATTGTTATAAAGACAGTTGGGCAGAGAAAAAAATTTTCCCTTTGGGATAGTGGGTCAAATCGTTGATAATGTCATCCCTTCCGGGATTCTGATTTGTTTTTTTCAATTTTTTCTGTAATAATGTCAATCCTTTCGTATTTTTCCATGATCCGGAGTCATGGTCAGATCAGCGGATTTGACCCACTACCCCCTTTGGCAGGTTTTGCTTTTTTTGAGTTGCTTTGTATGTAATCCTATATTACAGATAAAAAAGATATACCGTCAACAGGAAAAAAACTGGAAGGGAATTGCTGCCCTTTTGGGAGATTCTTTATTTTACTATTCTGAATTTGCTGTTCAGGCTGCAAAAGCAGGATTTGATTTTTGGGGAAGATATATATGAAACATGAGGCAGTGGGGAATTTTTATTTTGTCTGTCACCAGCTCTGTTCTGTGAAAGATACGGAGATATTTGAACGGATTGAAGAAGTGGCCATTTATGAGGTGATCAGACTCATTGAGGGCATTCCGCTTTTTTTTGAGGCACATATGGACAGGCTGCGCCATTCGGCAGAGCTTGCAGGTAAGCGGATGGAAAAAAAGGATGCAGAGATACGGGATGAAATCCTCACTTTGGTGGAAAAAAACCAAAAAGATCATATCAATGTCAAACTGATCCTCTGTCCGGAAAAGGAAAGGGAACTGTTTCTCACTTATTTCATCCATTCCGAATATCCGGGGCCTGATGTGTATGCAAAGGGAATCCGCACAGTTCTGTACGGAGGAGAGCGGGAAATGCCCAATATCAAAACCCTCAAAGATTCCTTCCGTGCCAGAGTTCAGGGAATACGGGAAAAAACAGGGGCATATGAGGCTTTGCTGGTGGATCAGAACGGATATATCACCGAAGGGAGCCGCTCAAACATTTTCTTTCTGAAACAGGGGGAAATATTCACACCCCCGGCTGGAACTGTTCTTCTGGGCGTAACCCGTCAGCATGTGGTGAAAATCTGCAAAAATCTGGGGTTTAATTTCAGTGAACGGCCTCTGCACACCTCAGAACTGGGGCAAATTGACGGAGCCTTTATCACAGGCACAAGCGTGGATGTTCTTCCGGTTTCTCAGATCGATGACATTTCCCTTGCATCGGTTTCCCATCAGCTTGTCCGTATGCTTATTGCGGAATTTGGAAAGGAAATCAGCGAATATCTCCGCAAAAGGCGAAATTCATGCTGATAAGCAGGCAGACGAAATTTTTCATGTGTTTTGAAAAACCGGATTTTTCTGAAAAAATCCGGTTTTTACAATTCGGAAGTGTCCCGGAGGAGTGCAAAAATTAAGCGGAGCGGTTTTTTGCACATGTGTTTTGAAAAACCGGATTTTTCTGAAAAAATCCGGTTTTTGCAATTCGGAAATGATCCCGGAGTGCAAAAATTAAGCGGAGCGGTTTTTTGCACATGCAAATTTTGTCAGATTTCCGCTTTATTCCCGGTATCACAGATCAAAACAAAGTTCCTCCGGCCATTCCCGTTCATGTCCGTCCGCAGGCCCTTTGCGGCACGCGTCAATCACAGCCTGTCCATCCTGTATGACAATATCCCGGCCCGGATCTGTATTATTGAACAGTTTCCACAGAATCAGGGAATTGTCATTGAGATCAATCTGCTCATCATACAAAACAAAGATATTGAACATCTTCAGTTCATCCAGTCCGAAAAGCATCATTGCGAAATCCCTGCCGTTCCGATCTTTTGGTTTTTGTATGGAAATGACCAGAATACGGTTTGCTGTATTCTTTCCTTCAGAGAATTCCGGAAACAGATGCCTGCAGGAAACCGCACCGGGCAGCATGGTGCGAAGGATGCAGTCCAGCCCATCATGAGAAGAAGGATGGAACTGAATTTTCTGCCTGTTTCTGTCCGGTTCCGTGGGGAAGCGTTCCGTAAGATCCAGCCCGATTTTGCTGCCAAAATTGGGAAATGGCGAGGAATGATCCAGCACATCCAGTATTCCCCTTGTCAAAGTGAGGTCTGATGCAATATCCAGTTTTGTCATCAGGGCCTGCATTACCTGCGCGGGGTTTTGGGGATTAATTTCCCTGTCCACAATGACAATGGCTTTGCAGAAACTCATCTGTCCCTGTCCCCACAGACCGCTCATGATTTTCTGTGCATGTCCAGCGTATTCCTTGTCAATGGACACCACCACAATATTGTGAAACACCCCTTCCCATGGCAGACAGTAATCCTGAATTTCCGGAAACACGGTTTGCAGCATGGGCAGAAACAGGCGTTCTGTAGCTTTGGCAAGATAGCAGTCTTCCATAGGCGGACGGCCCACCAAAGTGGCATTGTATATGGGATTTTTCCTGTGTGTGATGGCAGTTACATGAAACACAGGATACTTGTCCGCGAGGGAATAATATCCGGTATGATCCCCGAAAGGTCCTTCCATCCGCAGTTCATCCGGATCCACATAACCTTCCAGCACAAATTCGGCCTCGGCAGGCACTTCCATGTCAATGGTCACGCATTTTGTCAGGGAAACCGGTTTTTTGCGGATAAATCCGGCCAGCATGATTTCATCCAAACCTCTGGGCATGGGCGCGGTTGCCGCATACACAGTGGCCGGATCTGCTCCAATGGCAACAGCCACAGGCATACGTTTTCCTGCGCGGCGGTATTCATTGTAATAATGGGAACCGTCCTTGTGGATATGCCAGTGCATTCCTGTGGTGTTTTTGTCAAAGATTTGAAGCCGGTACATGCCCATATTGCGTTTTCCGCTTTCCAGACTCCGGGTAATGACCAAAGGCAGAGTGACAAAAGGGCCTGCATCACCGGGCCAGCAGTGAAGCACAGGAAGTTTGCCCAGATCCACCTGATTTCCTGTAAGAATCACTTCCTGACATGGCGGGGTTTTTCCCCGGAATCTGCCGGGCAGAAAAACTCCCAGTTCCAGAGCCATAGGAATGGTGCGGATAATTTCTTTCAGATTTTTCGGCGGATGGAATTGGGTATATTTTCTCACCTGCTGCGCCAGTTCATCCAGATGTCCCACGCCCATAGCCATGCAGATCCGTTTGGGACTGCCAAAAATATTGGTGCAGACCGGAAAATCAGAACCTTTGACCTTTTCAAAAAAAAGGGCTTTGCCCCCTTCGGGGCTTTTGGATTCCCGGTCTGTATAGCGGCTGATTTCCACATAAGGGGAAACCTCATGCCGTATGTGCAGGATTTCTCCGGCTTTTTCCAATGCATCCAGAAATTCTCTCAGATTTTTATACAAATTCCTCATCTCCCCAGCGTTTCATTGCCATATGAATATGCAGTTGATCCAGCACTCTGGCTGCGGTGGCATCCACCATATCCAGAATGGTTTCAGGCCGTGTGTAAAAACTTGGACACGGCGGCATGATGGTTGCTCCTGCCATAGCTGCTTTTCGCATGTTTTCAATATGAATCAGATTCAGAGGCGTCTCGCGGGTCAACAGAATCAGGGGACGTTTTTCTTTCAGGCATACATCCGCAGCACGGTGAATCAGACTGTCAGAAATACCTGATGCAATTGCACCCAGCGTTTTCATGGAGCAGGGAGCAATAATCATGCCCTGATGCAGAAAAGAACCGCTGGCAGGCGGAGCAAAAAGATCATCGGGTTCATAGCATTTCAGCCGGGCATCTGCATGAAAAACAGTTCCCTGACTGCACAGAAATTCCC
>CAZHPS010000498.1:0-4953 GCA_964534335.1 uncultured Desulfobacterales bacterium | reverse complement strand
AAAGATGCACAAAGAAAACAGGCTTTGTGAAACTTCGTGTCTTGGGGTCTTTGCGGCAGAGATCTTTTTTTTGACACAAAGATAAAACGATGCACAAAGAAAAATCTTCGTGAAACTTTGAGACTTTGAGACGTTGTGTCTTTGTGGCAGTGTTTGCATTTTGCGGGAGAATCAAAACCATGCCTTTGGAAATTGAAGTCAAGTTTTATATAAGTGACAGGGAATCCATGCGGGAACGTATTCTCGCTATGGGAGCAAAATCCTCAGAACGGGTTTTTGAGGAAAATATCCGCTTTGAGGACGCATCCGGCTCTCTTATGCAGAGAAAGGCCCTGCTGCGGCTCCGGCAGGATCGCAAAGCATGGCTGACTTTCAAATCCCGGCCTGCAGAGCAGGACAGTCAGTTCAAGATCTTTGAGGAACTGGAAACAGAGGTCAGCGATTTTTCCGCAATGCAGCACATTCTGGAAGCTTTGGGATTTCACGCGGAGCAGCGATACGAGAAATGGCGGGAGACTTTTGTGCTGGGAAATACGCATCTGTGTCTGGATACCATGCCTTTCGGGGATTTTCTGGAAATTGAAGGTGACAAATCCAATATTTTGGAACTGGCACGGCAACTGGATCTGCGGTGGGAAAAACGGATTTTGCAAAATTATCTTGGCATATTTTCCCTGCTGAAGGAAAAACTGCAACTGCCTTTCTCTGATATTACTTTTGAGAATTTTCAGAAAACTGATGCGGACATGGCAATTTTCATACGCGGCTGTGAAATGGGAAAAGCATGACCGGTTTTGATGGTTCTGCATGCGCAGTTCATTTCAGCTAAGGGAAGTGGGGCAAATCACCTGACCAGTCCGGTGTTGATAGTGGGTCAAACCGGCTGATAATGTCATCCCTTACGGGATTCTGATTTGTTTTTTCAATTTTTTTCTATAATAATGTCAATCCTTTCGGATTTTTCAGGTTCGAAGTCAGCGGACAGATCAGCAGATTTGGCCCACTGCCAATTCCTCATACCGGCGTTTTTTTGCACTCCGGAACTGAAATCCTTCAAACAGTTTCAGATATTCTGCTTCCACTGCCGCAGCAGTTCATCCCGTGTAACAATGGCTGATACATCCGCAACATGCTCGCGGATGTTTTCCAGCCCGCCTTCCTGCCGATCCACCAGAATCACGGCCCTGACAACCTCCAGTCCCTCGGAACGCGCCCGTTCAATGGCCTTGATGGTGGAACCTCCGGTAGTGGCAACATCATCAATAATGGCAACCCGTTCACCGGGCGTCATGTCTCCCTCAATCCATCTCACAATCCCGTGATCTTTCTGCGTTTTCCGTATGGAAAAAGCTTTGATTGGCTGTTTTTTGAGTTCTGATGCAAAGGCTGTGGCAACCGCTATGGGATCCGCTCCGAATGTCAGACCGCCCACAGCACTGACATTGGCATCCCGGATGGCCTCAAACACCAGATGCCCGGTCAGAAACATGCCGCGCGGGCTGAGTGTAACCGGTTTGCAGTTGACATAAAAGCTGCTCATCCGTCCTGACACCAGTTTAAAAACCGGCTGTTCACTGTACTGAAAAGATTTTTGGCAGAGCAGTTCAATCAGTTCCTGTTTCATGGTAAAATTATCCTTTGATTTATGCTGACTGTAACAGATGTTGAAGTTTGCAGTGTGTATATGCGCGTCCGCGCATGTCTTTCTGTCATTTGGCCCCTCTTTATGATGGATGAGAGGAAAAAATGCAAGAGATAATTTTTTCACCTGACAACTGAAATACTTTTTTGTAGGAAAAAAACCTACAATTTGTCATTTTTCTTCCTACATAAAAATAGGTTTCATGCCGATTTACTTTATTTACATTTTACAGTAAACAGAACACTATCATTTTTCTGAATGCAGTTCACAAATAGGATTATATGCAGACAACCTTTGTCTGCTCATAAAATGTTTCTTTTCACAAAGCATTTTTTTCATAAACAGACAGACAAACCGCAAAAGGGAGAAAAAAAAATGGGAAAATACGATGAAATGTATCAGCAGTCTCTCAAAGATCCGAACACTTTCTGGGGCAAGGCAGCCGAAGATGTTCACTGGTACAAAAAATGGGACAAAGTTCTGGATGATTCCAACAAACCTTTTTACCGCTGGTTCACTGGCGGGCAGCTCAACACCTGCTACAATGCACTGGATCTGCACATTGAACGGGGCAGAGGCGACAAAATTGCCATCATTTATGACAGCCCTGTCACTGACACCATCAAAAAATACACCTACAGACAGCTTCGCGATGAAGTGGCAAAATTTGCAGGCGCACTCAAAGATCAGGGTGTTGTCAAGGGCGACCGTGTCATTATTTACATGCCCATGATTCCGGAGGCAGCCATTGCCATGCTGGCCTGCGCACGCATAGGAGCAATCCATTCCGTTGTGTTCGGCGGTTTTGCGGCAAAAGAGCTGGCCACCCGTATCAATGATGCAAAACCCAAAGTCATGATCTCCGCGTCCTGCGGCATTGAAGTGAAAAAGGTAATCAAATACAAGCCACTGCTGGATGAGGCCATCAAACTTTCAACCTCGAAACCGGAAAAATGTATCATCTTCCAGCGCCCCATGGAAACAGCCGATCTGACTCCGGGCCGGGATGTGGACTGGAATGATGTCATGGCAAAAGCCAAACCCGCAGACTGTGTTCCGGTTGCGGCCACTGATCCCCTTTACATCCTCTACACTTCCGGCACAACCGGCGAGCCCAAGGGCGTGGTCAGAGACAACGGCGGTCATGCGGTTGCCCTGAAATGGACCATGAAAAACATTTATGATATTGATGAGGATGATGTGTGGTGGGCAGCTTCAGACGTAGGCTGGGTTGTGGGCCATTCCTATATTGTCTATGCTCCCCTGTTCAAAGGCTGCACATCCATCTTCTTTGAGGGCAAGCCGGTGGGAACACCGGACGCGGGTGTTTTCTGGAGAGTCATTTCCCAGCACAAGGTCAAGTGCATGTTTACCGCGCCCACAGCCTACCGTGCCATCAAACGGGAGGATCCCAAAGGCGAATTCATCAAAAAATATGACATCTCCTGCTTCAAGATTCTTTTCCTGGCTGGGGAACGCTCTGATCCGGACACCATTCAGTGGTCGGAAAACAATCTGCATGTGCCGGTAATTGATCACTGGTGGCAGACTGAAACCGGCTGGGCCATTGCAGCAAACTGCATGGGCATTCAGCATTTCCCGGTGAAATACGGTTCTCCCACCAAGGGCGTACCCGGATGGGATGTGCAGGTGGTGGACGAAGCCGGCAAACAACTGCCTCCGGGAACCACAGGTGCGCTGGTGGTGAAGCTGCCACTGCCTCCGGGAACACTGCCCACCCTGTATCAGAATGACAAACGGTACAAGGAATCCTATCTGGATGAATTCCCAGGTTATTACAAGACAGCCGATGCAGGATTCATTGATGCGGAAGGATATGTCTACGTTATGTCCCGCACTGACGACATCATCAACGTGGCAGGGCATCGCCTTTCCACAGGTGCAATGGAGGAAGTGCTTTCCAATCATCAGGATGTTGCTGAATGTGCTGTTCTCGGTGTTGAGGATCAGCTCAAGGGTCAGGTTCCGGTCGGTTTCCTGGTTCTCAAAGCAGGTGTGACCAAATCTCATGAGCAGATTGTCAAGGAAGTCGTGCAGATGGTTCGGGACAACATCGGCGCGGTAGCGGCTTTCAAGACTGCCACTGTGGTAAAACGTCTGCCCAAAACCCGTTCAGGAAAAATTCTGAGAGGAACCATTCAGAAGATCGCAGACAACAAAGAGTTCAAAGTGCCTGCCACCATTGATGATCCCACAATTCTGGGTGAAATGGAAGATGCCCTGACCAAACTGGGTCTGGCAAAGGGCAGAAAATAGGAAAATTTCCCTGAAAACATCAGGGATTATATAAAAAAGACAGCCGGTCTGAAAGCCGGCTGTCTTTCAAATCAGCATATCCCCGCAATCTTCTCACAGAAAAATTCAATCCCTTTTCTATGTGATTTCCAGAAAAGAATATCCCGGAAAAGCAGAATAAGCTTCCAGCTTGTGTCCTGTGCATGTGGACTGAAAATGGGATATTTATTTTAAGAAATCACCTTAATTTCTGCACTCATGTCTGTGCAGAAAACCGCTCCGCTTAATTTTTGCAATCCTCCGGATTTGCATTCCGCATTGTATAAAACCAATGGTGAATCGAGTTCTCCATTGAAAATATACTTATGATTCTGTTTCCCACAGAGGACACAGAGAGAAAAAACCGCAGAGAACACAGAGGAAATAACTCACCTTATTGTATAAATTCAACAGCGAATTGGTATCATACCAATTCTCCATTGATTTGATACAATACCGTCAGTTTTTCCGCTGCTGAGTGTGTGTGCAAAAAACCGCTCCGCTTAATTTTTGCACTCCTCCGGATTGTATAAAACCAATAGCGAATCGGTATCATACCAGTTCTCCATTGATTTGATACAATATTTGATAGTGGGTCAAACCGGCTGATAATGTCATCCCTTCCGGGATTCCGGTTTGTTTTTTCAATTTTTTCTATAATAATTTCAATTCTTACGGATTTTTCCCGTCCGTGTGTCAGACCTGAATCAACGGATTTAACCCACTACCCCGCATTGTATAAAACCAATGGCGAATCAGTATCAGACTTCTTCTGTGTGTTCCGTGTATTCAGTGGTTAAAAAAGCAGTTGATCATGTACTATCGGGTAGCAGGGGCATTCCGGGATTGGGCAGGTCAGCCCACCCGGAAACGGCTTTCTGCTTTCTCCGTTTCCGGGTGGTATTGGATGGTTGGATTTGGGATTTACTTTTTCTTGGAACTCAGTTCCGGGAACTGATGATAGAAATACTCATTGGGCGAAGCAGGTGTTTCCTTTTTCCTGTTTTCTTCGCTTT
>CAZHPS010000497.1:0-4956 GCA_964534335.1 uncultured Desulfobacterales bacterium | reverse complement strand
GAAACCACAGCCATGTGAGAAATTCATATCCCAAAAATTTGTAACGGTTATACGAAACAGAAACATCAATCATGATTTACTCCGTAAAACGGGACTGCTCCAGTCCGGTAAGGGCCTCCCGCCCGGTTTCGGAAAGTCCTGCGCCCAGTTCCGCAAGCGTGTAAGGGAAAAGCCGGATCAGGTTCAGGCCGAAGGATTTGGTGAACAGGGTTTCCAGTTCCTCATTCGCTGATTTCTGTGTGGAAAAAAACCACAGGCTCGCTTCCTCGTAACTCCACAGAATATCATATATACTTGGCGTTGCGGGAATGCGGAGACTGAGAACATTGAGAACATGCTCTTTTGCCGCCTGTTTTTCATTGCGGGACAGATGCTCTCTGCCGCTTTCCTTCAGGCGTTTGGCAATTTCCATGTCCAGATGTTTTTTGACCACTTTCGCGGGAATGCTTTTTTTGTCAATTCTCAGCGAAAAAAGAAACTGGGTTCCGATGACAAAGGAATTTCCCTCAAAATCCGGATGAAAGGGACTGCCAAAGGAAGTCCAGCCTACAGCTTTGTCCAAAGGCTCGCTGTCAATCTCAGACAGGGTGTTTTCCCTGAGTCCCTTTGCAATGTTTTCCATAAGCGAATTTTCCACCTTCCCGTCTACTCTGTAACGGGTGATGGAAACCGTAGAAGATAATAATCCCATAAAATTATTCCCAAATAACGCTTTAAAATTCCGAAAATACAGGTTCCGGGGTTCAGTCTGCCGGAACCCGATCTGTGAATCAGTCTGCAAAATGGAGTATTATAACTTTTTTTGGGAAAACTTACAAGGATTTTTTATTCAGCCTGCGATGGGTGAAGGGTTTTGCCTGAGAACCTGCATAGTCAGCCACAATATGCCCGTTTCCGAACATCCGCCATTTGTAGATGACCAGACCTTCCAGTCCCACAGGGCCGCGTGCATGGATTTTGCCTGTGCTGATGCCCACTTCCGCGCCCAGACCAAAACGGAAACCGTCACTGAACCGGGAACTGCAGTTGAGAAAAACATCCGCAGAATCCACATAATCCATAAACCGTATGCCCCTGCTGCGATCTTCGGTGACAATCACATCTGTATGCCCCGAACCATAGCAGTTGATATGCTCCACTGCCCCATCCAGACTGTCAACAACTTTTACAGATACAATCAAATCAAGATATTCCGTGCGCCAGTCTTCCTCAGTTGCGACTTTTGCATCAATGATTTTTCGGGTTTGTTCACATCCCCGGATTTCCACATGTTTGGCTTCCAACGCATCTTTGAGAAGGGGCAGGACTTTTGCCGCAATGTCCTTATGCACGAGTATGGTTTCTGCTGCATTGCACACGGCCACATACTGGGTTTTGCTGTCCACTGCAATGCGCACAGCCATAGCCGGATCTGCTTTGCTGTCAATATACACATGACAGATGCCGTCTGCATGACCCATGACCGGAATATTGGTATTGTCCATGATATGCCGCACAAATGCGTTGCTGCCTCTGGGGATAATCAGATCAATATGCTTGTCCATTTTCAGCATATCAGCCACATCTGCACGGGTTTCCAGCAATGCCAGCCAACCTTTGGGAATGCCAGCCTTTACTCCCGCGTCATGAATCACAGCGGCCAGAATGCGGTTGGTTTCTGCAGCCTCACTGCCGCCTTTTAACAGCACTGCATTTCCGCTTTTCAGACAAAGGGCCGAAATCTGCACCAGCGCATCAGGCCGGGATTCAAAAATCACGCCGATGACACCGATGGGACAGCTTACTTTGTACAGTTCCAGTCCCTCATCCAACTCGGTTGCAGTCAGGGTTTCGCCCACCGGATCTGCCAGTTTTTCCAGACTTTTCAGACCCTCACATGCCTCTCTGATTTTGCTTTCATCAAATTTCAGGCGTTTGAGCAGGGGTGCTGCCAGTTTTTCCTTTTCAGATCTTTGCAGATCGGCCCGGTTGGCTGCGGCAATTTCTGCTTTGTTCTTTTCCAGAGCGGCTGCGATTTCCGCAAGTGCCTGATTCTTCACTTCGCTTTTCACAGCGGCCAGTTGAATGGCGGCTGATTTGGCCTGTATGGCTGTCTGCTGTATGTCCATAATCTTTCCTTTTTTGTTAAAAAATCCGGGGAGTTTTTAAGCAGGTAAACAAAATTTTCCGTGTATTCAGAAAAACCGGATTTTTCGGAAAATTTTATATCCGAAAATTTGTGCTGACTTACTTATACAAGTGTCTGAAAATCCTTTTTTGCAAAAGGGAAATCCGGGTGCTTATATTCAGCCTGTGTTTAATTGGCACAAATCATGCCATAAAACAAAAATATGTTCAATCTTTTTCTTTTTTGTTTTTTCTGATTCATTATCGGACGCTGACCGCTTTTTCAAAAATGAATATCACCTCTTCCATTCCCAGATTTCCGTCTTTGTTTCTGTCTGAACCGGGAAGGACATCAGCAGACAGATTCGGAGAAATGCCTGATGTGAGAATCTGGAGTATGATGACTGGATCTTTCAGATCTGTGTTTTTGTCTGTATTTACATCATATTTCCGGCAGTCTGCTCCACTGAAATCTGTTTGGGCAAAGAATAAATAAACAAGCGAAAATTTTCGTGTATCAGAAAAATCCGGTTTTTACGAACAATCTGATTTTTCTGAAAATTTTATACCTGAAAATCAGGATTCCCATCCTTATTTTTCAGTTTTTACAAAAAATTGGAAAATCAGGCCATCCGGCATTTTCAAGCCTGCAGCAGAGGATGAATTTTGTATTTTATAAATTAATATCAACAGAATTAATATGTTATGCTTTGATTTATTCCGACAGCATGTTCAGGAGAAATTCTCATGGGAACAGCATATTTTCTTTCCTCCTTGACATCTGCCCTGCTTTTATCTATTTTCTCTCACAGGATTCATTTCTTAAATACCCAACTGAAAGTTTTCGGGTATTCAAAAAACCGGATTTTTCTGAAAAAACCGGTTTTTCTGAAAACGCCATACCCGAAAATTTATGCTGACTTACTTATCAACTCCCTGCAAACATCTGGAGGTGCAATGTCTGAAAAAATCCGTACCGCATCAGTTATTATGGCAGCCGGAAGAGGCAGCCGCATGACGCCTTACGAGGGCAACAAAACCCTTTTGCCCCTGATACCGGAAAAATCCTTTTTTGAGGGAAAAGAACCTATTCTTGTACGTATTCTGCGGATGCTTCCTCCGGGACCAAAGGCAATTATCGTCAATTACAAAAGTCAGGATGTGAAAAATCTGACACAGCATATGGGAGTTGTTTACTGCCATCAGCCGGAACTCAACGGCACAGGCGGAGCCATTCTGGCTGCGCGTCAGTTTCTGGCAGATACAGACTGTGAATATGTGACCATCACCATGGGAGATGTGCCTTTTATCCGGCCCGAATCTTACCGCAAACTTTTGGAAACACTCAAACATCATCCTATGGCTGTGCTGGGTTTCATTCCCGGAGACAAAAAACGCTACGGGATTCTGGAAATCAGTGATGATAAAGTGGAAAGAATCACGGAATGGAAATACTGGCGATCCTATCCGGAGGCAAAACAGGAAAGTCTGAAGATCTGCAATTCAGGAATTTACGCTATCCGGAGGGAGGAACTTCTGCGATTTCTTCCCATACTGGAATCCCGGCCCCAGATTGTCCACAAGGAACGGAACGGGCAGATGGTCGCGATTCAGGAATATTTTCTGACAGATATTGTGGAATACATGAACGCAGACGGCCTGTCTGCGGGATATGTGATCACAGAGGATGAATCAGAAACTATGGGGATTGATGATCTGGAATCTCTGCAAAAAGCGCAGGAACTGTACAGACAAATGGCAGACAAAGCCACAGATGCATAAAATTTCAGATAAAAACTGTATTCAGTTCCCACATTATTTATTAACTGATGTTACGCCGAATCGTCATACCGGCGAAAGTCGGTAGCCGGAACGCCTGACATTACTGGATTCCGGTTTTCACCGGAATGATGGGAAATACAGCAGTCTGCCGGGTTCTGAAGGATTGGCGTAACATCAGTTATTAAGCAGGCAAATAAAATTTTTCCTGTATGCAAAAAACCGGATTTTTTCGGAAAATCCGGTTTTTCTGAAAATTAGAAGTTACGCAGTTGAATTTTAACATATTGATTTTTATAGATGGCAATGTTGCACCGCACAAATCAGTCGGTGTAAAATTAAGCAGTTGAAAATCAACTGCGTAACTATAGCCTTTAAAAAAATAGTCCAAATTTTTAAAGTATTTAAATTCAGTATGTTGAAAATATCAGCTACCCCCAAATAATTATCTTAAACACTAAGTAGTGTTCCATAAATATTCGGGTATAAAGTTTTCAGGAAATCTGGTTTTCCTGAGAAACCCGGTTTTTTTTTATACACAAAAATTTTCGTTGATCTGCCAGTAAATTTCCATAAATTTGCATGTATAATAAAATTAAAAAATGTATTTTTTACTTTACAACTGATCAAAGACAATGTATAATTCCTTCATTATTAAATTACGGCTGATGAAAGGAATTTCCAATAAGAAAACCATATAAACACATATCGGATGTTTCGGATGAAGATATTGAATTTTTGGAAAAATTAATCAAAAGCAAATCTGCTTTCCGTCTGATGAGCTTTCGGAAATTCTGTATTGATAAAATTGCAGAAGCATATAAAATTCAAAGAGATACTGTTAGGAGTTACGCAGTTGTCTTTTCAATTGCCTGATTTTACATAAGCCAGTTTGTGCAGTGCAACATTTGCATATATAAAAATCAACGGGTTAAAATTCAACTGCGTAACTCATAACTGTATCAAAATATATTAATGACCGGAAAAAATACGGCAGGTATGGACTGACGGATCGTAAAAAAAGCGGCAGACCGCCGAAACTGAACGCTTCCGGCATTAAAACCGCCAAAA
>CAZHPS010000496.1:0-4961 GCA_964534335.1 uncultured Desulfobacterales bacterium | reverse complement strand
TGATCAGTTCCCTGTTTGAGCAGGGCGCGGATGTGCATGTGGCCCTTCCGGATTACCGATCCATTTTCAGCGACCGGCTGGCTCCGTTTCTGAAAAAGGAACAGACAGCCATTCAGGACACCATGCCTGAAGAACGGATTCATCTGGTGGAGGATCGTGCTTTTTTTTACCTCAACCAGATCTATTCAGGCGATGGTCTGGAAAACACCAAGCTGTCCCTGACTTTTCAGCGGGATGTCATAAATTATATTGTTCCCCGCGTGAAACCGGATCTGATCCATTGCAATGACTGGATGACAGCCCTGATACCGGCTATGGCAAGGGAAATGGGAATTCCCTGCCTGTTTACCATCCACAATATTCATACGGTCAAATGTCCCCTTTCCTATATTGAAGACCGGGGCATTGATGCGGCCTCTTTCTGGCGGCATCTGTATTTCAGCCGGGTTCCGCACAGCTATGATGAATCCCGCAATACCAACCCTTTGGATTTCCTGTCCAGCGGCATTTTTGCCTCGCATTTTGTCAATACGGTCAGCCAGACCTTTCTCATGGAAATTGTACGGGGACAGCACAGTTTTGTGGAACCGTCCATCAGAAGTGAACTGGCAAGCAAATGGAACGCGGGATGTGCGGCCGGAATTCTCAACGCGCCTGATCCGGGTTTTGATCCCAGAAGTGACAAGGCTTTATTCCGCAATTACGGGCCGGATGACCATGCAGCCGCGAAACGGAAAAACAAACTCTTTCTGCAGGAATCACTCGGACTGATTCAGGATGAGAATGCCCCCCTGTTTTTCTGGCCTTCCCGGCTTGATCCCATTCAGAAAGGCTGTCAGTTGCTTGCAGAAATTCTGTACAAAGTGGTTTCAGATTACTGGGATCAGAACCTGCAGTTCATTTTTGTTGCCAATGGTGAATACCAGCGGCATTTTAAGGATATTGCCCGGTTTCACCATCTGGAAAACCGGATGGCTGTCTGTGATTTTGATGAGCATCTGGAGCATCTCTCCTATGGTGCTGCGGATTTTGTGCTGATGCCATCCCGGTTTGAACCCTGCGGTCTGCCCCAGATGATTGCCCCCAAATACGGAACTCTTCCTGTGGCCCATGACACAGGCGGAATCCACGACACAGTGGAGCATATGAAAGCAGATGAAAACAGGGGCAACGGTTTTCTGTTTGAAACCCATGACGCGGGTGGCCTGTTCTGGGCCATAAAAGAGGCCATGCACTTTCACAATCTGCCCAGGCATATCAAAGAACCCCAGATAAAAAGGGTGATGGAACATGCTGCCCGCAACTTTACCCATGAAGTCACTGCCCGGAATTATATCCGGCTGTATGAGGAAATGCTGCAGCGTCCTTTGATTAATACCTATTCATAACTATTTGCTGTAAGTGAATATTATGGACAGAGTGGATGTCAGGAAAACAGGTGAAAAGGAAGGGCTGATTCCAAAGCATGGGGGCTACCGCAATCTGAAAAGTTTTCAGATTGCACGGCTGGTTTATGATGTGACGGTACGTTTTTGTGACCGCTATATAGACAAACGGAGCCGTACCCATGACCAGATGGTTCAGGCAGCCCGGTCAGGAGTGCAGAATATTGCAGAAGGCAGCCTGGCATCAGGCACATCAAAAAAATTTGAACTCAAACTGACCAATGTGGCACGCGCAAGTCTGGAAGAACTGCGGCTTGATTATGAGGATTTTCTGCGTCACAGGAAGCTGCCAATATGGAACAGGAATGACCAGCGGAGGGAAGCCCTGATAGACAGAAGATGCAAAACACTGGATGATGTAGCCGAATGGATACAGGAAATTCATGCAGCATGTGCGTCCACCCTGTCCACAAAGTCTAAATATGCTGAAATCGCAGCCAATGCCGCCCTGACCCTGATTGCAGTGGCCTGCAGCCTGCTTGACCGCCAAATTGAGGCGCAGGCCCGAAACTTTGTGGAAGAGGGCGGTTTTACAGAAAGACTGTACCGGATACGGCAGCAGGCCCGGAGGAACCGATGAGAGGTTTTCAACCTTCGGATTTCATCAGCCCGGAAGAATATCTGGCAATGGAAAGATCATCTGAAACAAAAAGCCAGTACATTGACGGTGAAATCTTTGCCATGTCCGGAGCCAGCAGAAATCACAACCGGATTTCATCCAATCTGGTCAGGGCCATCGGCAACCGGCTTATGAACAGTACCTGTGATGTGTATTCCAGTGATATGAAGGTGAAAATTGACCAGACAAAATACACCTACCCGGATATTGTCATCACCTGCGAAAAAGAGGAATTTGAGGATGAGGAAGAGGATGTACTGCTGAACCCTTTGGTTATTATGGAAATTCTGTCAGATTCCACAGAGGCGTATGACAGAGGCAAAAAATTCGATTTTTATCAGCGAATTCATTCTCTTAAAGAGTATCTTCTCCTTTCGCAGCATTCCTGCCGGGTGGAAAAATATGTCCGTCAGAACAGCAGAATATGGCGTTATTCTGCTGTTCAGGATGCAGACGGGATCGTGATTCTCAGTTCTCTGAAATGTGAACTGCCCATGTCAGAGATATACAGAAACATCATATTCGGAAAGAAAGGATAACATCATGATTAAATTTTTTCCGGCCTGACACTGATTCTCTCTTAATCCTATAGTAACAGATTGTAATAAATGATAAAAAAAATGTCAATTTCAAGTTGTTACACTGCCATGCCGGGACTGCGGCGCATCTGCTCCCTTGCAGTCTTCTTTCCCGCAGTATTTTACATCGGCACAATCGTCCTGTGCGGCGTGGATGTTCCGGTCGGAGATGATTACGCAGTGATTCTGCCCTTTGCTGATACATGGGTAAACAATGGGCAGACAGATTTCTTTGCTGCTCACAATGAACACCGGCCCTTCTGTACCCGGCTTTGCACGGCAGCAAGCCTGTGTTTGTTCGGACGGGTTGACTTTCACCTCTTTCTTGTACTGAGCGGTTTCGCCATATCCGTCTCAGCATGGCTGCTGACGAAATTAATTGGTCTCAGGACGAATTGGCTGTCTGCAACTCTGCTGATACTCCTTCTGCTTCCCCAGCCTGAAAAGCTGATCCATTACCCAATGGCAGGGCTGCAGGCTTATTTTGGGATACTTTTTTCAGTCTTGTACTTACTTCTCGTTACCGGACCGGTGGAAAGCCGGCCTGTTCCATTTTGGCTCCGCAAAGATCTGCTGGCAGTCCCGCTCCAGGTGGCCGCTATGCTGACAACTGGAGCCGGGCTGTTCCTTCCTCTTATCGGAGTCCCGATTCTCATTGCATCCGGACGCAAAGGTCTTGCAGCTATGCACACTTTGGTCGCCTGCATTGCTGCCGCACTCTATCTTCCCGGACTTTCAGGGAGCAGCTCGCTAAGCTATGTTCTTTCACATCCGCTTCAGGTTGCCCACTTCTTCATAGTCCTTGCCGGTGGAGCCTCTGAATTCCCTTATCTGGGCAGTAACCATATAAGTACAGTTCTGGCGGGACTTACTGTTCTTACTGCTGTTTTGTGTCTGGTATGGAGTGGTGTACATCGCGAACACCCGGGGGCAATCGCGGCTCTTGCATTTCCCCTGCTTAACCTCTTCCTGATCGCATGTGGCCGCGTACCCAATTATGTATCGCAGTATGCGCTCACAGCTATGGATGGTCGGTACCAAATTTACTCTCTCCTGCTTTGGGCTACTGTGTCAGTACTCATTCTTCAGCATATCTCCACATTCCGCTCATCAAGAGCATTTTCGATACTGGTACTTGCGGGAGCAACCATGTTTGCCTTTGGGTTCTACACGGTAGAGTGGCACATGCGTCCGCTTATCAGCAATCATCGCCAATCCGGTGTGGAACTGTGGGTTCAGCAGCGCAACCCGGCATGGCTTCACAGATATGCCATGCCTCAGCCCGAAGCTGCCCGCCTACTCCAAATGGCCCTTGATAGCGGCACTTACGCGCCGGTTTTCCTGCGTTCGCGCTGATTGCATAATACGAATTTGCTTTCAAAACATGTAGGAGTTACGCAGTTGGTTTTTCAAGTGCCTGATTTTTAAAGAATCTGTTTTATGCAGTGCAACATCGCTCCCATAAAAATCAGTATGTTAAAATTCAACTGTGTAACTCCTAACATGATAATTTATGCTGAAGTGCAAAAATTAAGCAGAGCGGTTTTTTGCTCAATCATATAAAAACAAAAGTTGATGAAATCACTGTAATTTGATATTCAGGTTTTAAGGAACGATTGTTGGTCTCACATCTGTGAAATGTGAACTGCCCATGTCAGAGATATACAGAAACATCATATTCGGAAAGAAAGGATTGGAATTATGACAATACTGGTAAAAGATCTGGTGGAAAAACTGAATTTGCAGGTGGCTGCGGGAAAAACCGGGCTGGATCGTCCGGTGCTGAACGGATACTGCGGGGATCTGCTGAGTGAAATCATGGGAAACGCGCCGGAAAGCTGTGTCTGGATTACAGTTCAGGGACATCAGAACATCATCGCTGTGGCCGTGCTGCGGGAAATGGCGGCCATTGTGATTGCCGGAGGACATCAGCCTGATACTGAAACCATTGAAAAAGCCGATAAGGAAGGCATTCCTCTGCTGCTGTGGCCCGGTTCCTCATTTGATCTGGCAGGCCGTCTGAACCGTATTGGTGTGGGAACTCAGGCATAATAAACGCGGACATATCTCTGCCCGGAGGCTGTTTATGGCCCTCATACAAAGATACGCGGATCTGCATATCCACACCTGCCTGTCTCCCTGCGGAGACTGGGAAATGAGTCCCCGTGCAGTGGTGGAAAAAAGCAGGGAAAAAGGACTGGATATCATTGCGATCTGCGACCACAACTGCGCGGAAAATGCTGCTTCTGCAATGCGTGTGGGTGAAAAACTGGGACTGTGCGTACTGCCGGGAATGGAAATCTGCACCAAAGAGGAAGT
>CAZHPS010000495.1:0-5009 GCA_964534335.1 uncultured Desulfobacterales bacterium | reverse complement strand
CAACAGAGATTTCCAAAGGCAATGAAAGCCTGACTGTGAAGCAGGGAAACCGGACGGTTCAGGTAAGCACCGGAAATGAAACCCATTCGGTCAAGGGAACACGGGATCTCACGGTTACAGGAAAGGAAACCCATACCAATGATGCGGATTTTGTGCAGACCGTAAAAGGCAATTTTACGCTCAATGTCACCGGAAACCTGACCATTGATGTCAAGGGTTCCATCACCATCAAATCTGCACAGGATATTAAGATTGAAGCCGGTATGAACATGAGCAGCAAAGCCGGAATGGATATGAAAAATGAAGCAGGAATGAATATGAACAACAAGGCAGGGCTGAATTTTGAAAACAAGGGCACGTTCATAGTCAATGATGCCAGCGCGAATCTGGACAACAAGGCCGGAGGCGTGATGAACAACAAGGCATCTGCCATGCAGACGGTTGACGGGGGCGGAATGCTGGTTGTAAAAGGTGGGATTGTGAAGATCAACTGATCTTCTTCCATCTGCCCGGAGTGAGATTTTTACTGTGAATTTAACAGGGAAATAAGGCAGAACAAGCTTCCGGCTTGTTCATGATCTGCTGCACAGGCTGGAAGCTTGTGCTAGTACACGACCACGTTGAATTTTATATATTCCCCTCTTGAGAGGGGCAGGGGTGTGTCCGGAATTGCAGACACCCAAACACACCCCCTGCCCCTCTCAAGAGGGGATTTGATACCATAAAATCTAAATTGGTCGTGTACTAGTTTTAAGAAAAACAAAAGGTGCATACAGATGAATCTGATACAGCAGGGTATTGAACAGGGTTTGATCAAATTTGATGAGGAAGGGAAATATATCACCTATATTTTTCAGAGAAAACAGAGAAATTACACAAATCCCGAAGAAAAAGTGCAGGCAGAAACATTTCTGAAGCTGGTTTTGGAATACGGTTATCCCCAGAACCGCATTCAGCAGTTTGTTCCAGTTACAATGGGCGTAAGCGTAAAAGAAGCTGATATTGTGGTGTATTCCGATGATGACTGCACAATGCCCTATATTGTGGCAGAGTGCAAAAGCAGGGATATTTCTGATCAGGAATTCAGGCAGGCGGTTGAGTATGCCTTCAGTTACGCTCATACGCTGGCCGGAACCGTCAAATTTATTTGGATAACGAAAGGCAATAAGGAAAATTTCTATCGCTTTGACAAAGAGAAAAACAAAAAAATAATTGAATCCAATATCCCTTATTTTGGTGAAAGCAGCACAAAAAAATACAGATATGCCAAAGGCGGTTTTTACAAAGACAGGGTAAACGGGAAGCTGACCAGCATTAAAACCGGAGATATTGGAAAAATTGCGGAAAGTGAACTGACCCGCATTTTCAGGCAGTCCCATGATGCCCTCTGGGCAGGCGGGGAACTGGATCCGTCACAGGCATTTGATGAACTGGATAAACTGATTTTCTGCAAAGTGCTGGATGAAAAAAACACCAAAAACGGGGAGCCGTATCAGTTTCAAATCTTCAGCGAATATCAGGATGAGGAAAGCAGGGATTTGGAAGCCCTGAAAAAACGCATTGCTGCCCTTTATGACAAAGGCAGGCACAAAGACCCGGAAGTGTTTAACAAACCCCTTGATCTCATTCCGGAACGTATTAAAACCATTGTTGAATATTTTCAGGGAATCAGTTTTTCCGAAACCGATTTGGACAGCAAAGGGAAAGCCTTTGAAACCTTTATAGGCACTTATTTCAGAGGCAAATTCGGGCAGTTTTTCACCCCGCGCAATGTGGTCAGGTTTGCTGTGGATGTTCTGCCCATAAACAATGAAAGCCGTGTGCTGGATACTTCCTGCGGATCAGGCGGTTTTCTGCTGTATGCACTGGATAAGGTGCGTCAGCAGGCAAACAAAGAATATGATTTGAATAATCCCAAAGAAGCGGCTGAACATTACAATTACTGGCATACCTTTGCAGAAAAAAATCTCTTTGGCATTGAAATCAATGATCAGATAGGACGTGCTGCCAAAATGAATATGATTATTCACGATGGCGGTCATACCAATGTCATTTCTTTTGACGGCCTGCATCAGATCGGGCATATTGCAGAAAAATCAGGCAATAAGGGCTTTGCTGAAAACAGTTTTGATTTTGTTGTCACCAATCCGCCCTTTGGCTCCATCATTAAGCAGTCTGAAAAAGCCTATATGAAAGTGGATGGAACCACCGCACCGTATTATGATTTTTCACTCAAAGAAATCAATTGGATTGATGCAAAATTAAAAACCGGACATGCGCTTACAGGCAGAGAAAACCAAAGCACGGAAGTTTTGTTTATTGAACAGATTCAAAGATTTCTCAAACCCGGCGGGTATGTCGCAATTGTCGTGCCTGACGGGATTTTGACAAACAGCAGTTTGCAGTATGTGCGCAACAGAATGGAGGAAAAATTCAGAATTGCGGGCGTGGTTTCTTTGCCCCAGACAGCGTTTACCCATACCGGCGCAGGTGTAAAAAGTTCGGTTCTGTTTCTGAAGAAACATACTCCGGAGACAACTGCTAAAATTAAGGAAATAAAGAAGAATCTGGAAGACAGTCTGGCTGAAAAGCATAATCTGACCAAAAGATTTAACCGGCTGGACAAAGAAAAAAAAGCGGCTTTGAAAGCATTGGATAAGTCTGTTCCTGATTTTAAGGAACAGAAAAAGGCTGTTACAGAGGAATACAATCAAAAGATCAGTGCATTCAAAGAAGAACTGGAGGAGATTTATCAGGCTGAAAAGCAGATAAAACTGATGGATTATCCCATTTTTATGGCAATTGCCGAATATATCGGTTATGACGCAGCCGGCAGGGAAATCCCGCAGAATGATTTGCCGGAAATTACAAAGGAATTAAAACAATTTATTCAGGCAATAGAAAAGGGGAAAGACTCTTTTTTCATCTAAGCCCTTCCGTAAATCAAAACAGGATTTTTCTGGTGCGGAAGGGCGAAACAACTGAAAGACTGGAACCAAAGTTTTATTTGCCAAAATATAAGGAAAATGAAGACAATATAAAAAAATCAGAATTTCCAAAATATCAGTTTAAGCAAATTACCGCGCTTATCAGCGATGGAACGCATTTTACCCCCAAATATACGGAGCATGGTATAAAGTTTTTGAGCGTAAAAGATGTCAGACCTTTTGAAATTGATTATACGCATTGCAAATTCATTTCAGCAGAGGAAGCAGATATTTTGGATAAACGGTGCAGACCCCAAAGAAATGATATTCTGCTGACCAAAGTGGGCACTTGCGGATTTGCATCTGCTGTCAAATCAGATGAAAGATTTCAACTGTTTGTGAGTGTTGCTTTATTACGTCCAAATCCAAGTCTGATTTTACCTGATTTCTTTGCTTTATGTATAAATTCAAATTTGATATATCTTCAGTTTGAAAGGGTTGTCAAAGGTGCGGGAGTACCTGATTTGCATCTGGAAGATATAAGAAAAATAAAAATTCCTGTTCCACCGCTTCAAATTCAGGCAGAAATCGTAGCCATGTTTGAATCTGCCTATGCCCAAAAACGTGCAAAAGAATCTGAAGCAAAGGCCTTGCTGGCAGGAACAGACGGATATTTATTGGAAAAACTGGGGATTCATCTGCCAGAAACGACAGAAAGGAAAAAATTCTTTTATGTCCGTTCCGGTCAGTTGAGCGGGAAGAGATTTGATCCCTTTTATCATCAAAATGAGTTTGATGAACTGGAAAAGGCATTGCGAAGCGGAAAGTACAGAATTGCCAATTTTAAAGATTTGATTACAGATTTGAAAAACGGCGTTGAAATTCGCAATTATGCAGACAGCGGTTTCAGATACCTGCGTGTCACTGATTTGGATAAGCACAGCATCAGTAACGCCAATATGCGGTTTGTAAATGTCTCTGAAATTCCTTCCAAAATCAGACTCAATAAAAATTGCATACTGATTGCCCGTTCCGGATCTTTGGGTCTGGTCAGTGCTGTTACAGATGAACTGCTGAATTGTATTTTAAGTTCCCATATTTTCAAAACAGAACTTAATATCAGTCTTGTCAAACCTGAATATCTGGAATTTTATTTCAGAAGTATTTTGGGACAGAAACAGTTTATGAGAAAGAATAATGGCGGGGTTATTCCTGAAATCAGCCAAAGTGCATTAAAATCAGTTTTAATCCCCATACCCCCGCTTGCAGTTCAGACTGAGATTGCCGCACATATCAGCGAAACCGGGGCAAAGGCAAAGCAATTGGAACATGATGCAAAGGCAATCACAGAACAGGCAAAGCAGAACGCGGAAAACATGATTTTGGGGCAATGAATAAGGCAGGAGAAGCAACAATATGAAACAAGTGACGAAAAATGAAATAAAAGATAACTTTTTCAGCATTTTTGCTATCGTGCAGAAGGGGGAAGATATCATTGTCACCGGGGATAAAGGCAGGGAAAAACTTGCGGTTATCCTTCCGTACCAGAAATATCATCAGAAATCTGAAAGAGTTCATGCTCCTTTAAAAGGAAAAGCAGAATATAAAATAAAGGGAAATTTTAAAATCAGCGATGAGGAATTTCAGGGTTTGCAAAAATTATGAGGGTTTTCAGAAACAAAAACAGACAGAATGTTTGATTTTTATAATAATGTCAAATCTATAATAATATCACCCCTTCCGGGGTTATGAAAATCCCGTAAGGGATGAATTATTATAGAAAAACCGGATGTTTCCCCATCCAAAACCCCGTGAGGGGTGAAATTATTATAGGGATTTGGATTTATTTCTTTGTGCCATTTCCTATAATAATATCACCCCTTCCGGGGTTTTTTATTTTTTTTGCGTGTGATTTTTATAATAATATCACCCTTCCGGGGTTATGAAAATCCCGTAAGGGATGAAATTATTATAGAAAAACCGGATGTTTCCGCATCCAAAACCCCGTGAGGGGTGATATTATTATAGGGATTTGGATTTGTTTTTTCATGCCATTTTTATAATAATATCACCCCTTCCGGG
>CAZHPS010000494.1:0-5012 GCA_964534335.1 uncultured Desulfobacterales bacterium | reverse complement strand
TCAGAATCCCGGAAGGGATGACATTATCAGCCGGTTTGACCCACTATCCGGATCATGACGGAAAAAATCCGTAAGGATTGATATTATTATAGAAAAAAATCTGAAAAAACAAATCAGAATCCCGGAAGGGATGACATTATCAGCCGGTTTGACCCACTATCCGGATCATGACGGAAAAAATCCGTAAGGATTGATATTATTATAGAAAAAAATCTGAAAAAACAAATCAGAATCCCGGAAGGGATGACATTATCAGCCGGTTTGACCCACTATCCGGATCAGTATATAAGGTTTTCAGAAAAATCCGGTTTTCCGGAAAAACCGGATTTTCTGAATACACGAAAAATTTCGTTTGCCTGCTTACACAAAAGTTTTCGTTGACCTGTTTGGCAAAAAGTATGATACATAGGTTAAGAAAATGTTTGTCCAAAAACCATTATGGTTCAGAATGACAATCTTTTTCTTAAAATCTGTATAATACCAAATCGCTTTCAAAACATGAGAATGTCAGATGCTGTTTTTTCGTGCTTTTCGTGTTTTTCGTAGTTAAAAAAAGAGGCATTCCCCGAACTTTGAAAGCGATTTGGTATAAAATCCTCTGAACCGTCAGAATTTCAGACCGGAAGGCAGGGTATCTGAAACCCGTGCCAAATTTTCAGTCCGGCAAAGAGCAGCCCCAGGAGTATCAAAGATATGACAATGGACAAAAAATACATGCAGATCGCAGATGAACTGGACAGAATTGTCCGCTCGGAACTGAACAGGAGAGCCGGGGCCAGGCCGGCAAGCAAAGATCTGTCAGCGATTGGCGAAAGCATTGAAATCAAAAACCGGGAAATTGTGGAGGCGCATCAGCAGGGAAAAACGGCAAAAATCCTGCCTTCGATCCTTTCCGCATGGCTGCGAACCCGTGAAAGCGGGGATTTGTACGCTGATCCGGACGGCCAGAATGAAAAAAGCTATGAAATATATATGAGCAAAAAGGAAAGGCTGGAAACCCTGTTTGCGGCCGCTGTCCTGGCTGTGGATGACAAAAATCTCATTGATCTCGTCAATATGGCAAAAAAATGCTTTAATGACAATCATATGCGGGTAAAGGAACTGCTGACTCTGAGCCGCGCGGCTGAAAATATCCGCAAAGAAGCAGATATGACCCGCAGCACAAAACCCAAAGATGAAAAAGAGGCTATAGCCTATCTTCGGGAAATTGCGCCGCTGCGTTCAGATCTGGAAGTTATCCGGTCCCGGCATACAGAAGCAAAGGACGATGAATATCTCCGGGAAGCCGTGCTGAAACTCGGAGGCTCGATTCATTCCGCAGACAGGAGCATTGCGGAAAAAAGCAGAAATGCGGCCAAATATCTTTTTGATCAGGCGGCTTCCGTGTTTCACAGTTACAAGTCCACTCCCGCAGGCATTCCCAATGCAGAGATATTTAATCAGCAAAAGGAAGTTCTGAGCCGTTATGCCGGTATTTTCAAAGAAACAGGGGATGCAGAGCGGCAGGAGAAGATAAACAGCTTTATCTCGTCCATTGACACAACCCTTGAAAAACTGCAAAGGGAAATTGAAAAGCAGAAGGAAAGTGAAACAAAAATCACGGAAAAGGTGCAGAAGGAAATCAGTGATGCCTATGACCGTTTTCTGGAAATAAAAGAGGCATATGCACAGGGAAGGCTGTCGGGCGAAAGCCAGCGGAAAAACGCAGGGGAAAATCTGAAAAAATACCGGGATATTCTTATAGCCAACGGGCAGAGGATTGTGGCACTGGATTTGGAGCGGTTTATCAACTCCACCGGCATTGGCAAAACCGAAACCGGTATTTCTTCCACCGGCACAGGAGATGATTTTGATTACAAAAAAGGTTTCCTGATTCTGCTGCCCATTACCATTGTGCTGCTGCTGCTGGTCTTTGTCATGATTGTGCTGTAATATCGTTTCGCCATTGACTTTATACAATCAGCAACTGATCCGGAGGAGTGCAAAAATTAAGCGGAGCGGTTTTTTGCACACGCGGAAAAACTGACGGTACTGTATCAAATCAATGGAGAATCGGTATAAGGGATTTTCCAATGAATAAATTACCCTGAAAGACTTCCGAAGTTTCCAAAACTTCGGAAGTCCTGCATCTCAAATGCGGGAAACTTTGTGCCTTTTGACAGAAAAACAGCGGCAGATTAGGGGATCAGCATAAGGGATTCTCAGTTCTTTTTAGTGTAAACACAGATACGTCTGTCTGCATCTTTCCTGCTCTGCATTCTTGCTTCCATATCATCCCCCCACTCAATCAAAGCCTCAGGGTCAGTCACTGCCATTACAGGAATTTCAGATCGGAAACTGACACGCTCCACTGCGCTGCCCGCGTACCATTTTCCGGCTGTTTCTTTGGTATGGGAACCCATGATAATCAAATCGGCTTTTATTTTTTCCGCGCATTTCAGGATTTCCTGATGGGGCATGGCTCCGCCCCATACATGATATTCATGCCGGGTTCCGGCAGGAATTTCCTCCCGGCAGAACTGTTCGAGTTTTTTCTTTGCATTTTCCAGATCCGCGTCATAATTCTCAGAGGAATATTTGGGATACGGCGGAACAGGGATCATGTGAAACAGGGAGAGTTTTGAGCCGTATTCTGCGGACATTTTTATGCCAAAATACAAAGCACATTCGCAGGATTTGGAAAAATCTATGCAGGCCAGTATGTGCTGAAACCCCAGCATCTGTTCCGGAACCGGCTGATTCACAATAAGAACCGGACAGGATTCCCGTTTAAGAACCCCTTCCACCGTGCTTCCGATTTTTCCGCGCACCCTGACAAAGCCTTTTTCCTCAGCCCTTCGGGAATGCGGCCCCAGAACAATCAAATCCGCTGAGGTTTCCCGTGCCAGCCGTACAATCTCTTCCCAGGGAAATCCTGTTGTTACACTGATACTGCAACTTGTCTGCATTGGCAAAATATCTGCGCAGTTTTTCTCCATTTCCTGCCTGACCAGTGCCTCATAAGCAGCATCAGCAATGATTTCTTTGCCTGTTTCAAAGTGTCTGACAAGATGCCGGTTTTCTGCCGAAGCAGATTCCAGCACATGAACAATATGCAGATCTGCCATATTCTGCTCTGCAATCCGTGCAGCACTTAAAACCGGTGCATCACAGGCTGTTGCCAAATCTGTTGCCACCAGTATTTTTTTGAACATTTTTCCCCCTTTCATCCATTGACTGTCATTTTTCACCAAAGACAGCAGCGCATAATCCCGCGTCAGAATATCTCCCATGATTTCTTCCAAAGGCTTTTGTGTATTCACACAGATGCGCATATCCTCCCCAATTTCATCCAAATGCTCAAACCGTTTCTTAAATCCCTCAAAATGATGAATCCGCGCATCAGAAACCGAAGGAGATGTCTCACGCCGGATCAGACGTTCCCGTATCACCCCGTCCGGAGCCTGACATTCAGCAAAGACTATACTGACATCCATATCTTTTGCAAGAGATAAAATATTTTTCCGGTGATGCCTGCTTCCGTATGTGGCATCCAGAATGACAGATCGTCCTTTTTCAAGTTCTTCCTGTGCAAGAAGCAGCATCTTTCCATAGGTCAGGGATGTGGCATCTTTTGAATAAATATCCTGTCCAAATGACACATCTTTGGCAGTTTTTGGGACAATGCCGAACAGTTGCTTGCGGATGACATCCGAGCGCAAAATTCTGATACCAAGTATTTTTGCCAGTTCTTTGGAAACCGTGCTTTTGCCCGAAGCCGGCATTCCGCACACCACCCATATGACAGGACGGTTAAACTGAAACGCATATCCGCAGGCAAGCTGCATATATTTCCTTGTATTGTCAAGAAGTTTTCTGCCTGCTGCTTTTCCGAAATCGCATCCCAGCAGACGAAGGCAGTTTACTTTGCATTTTACCATTGCCCGGTAGCATTTGTACAGACTGAGCAGGACAACACATTCATAATCCTTTGTATGATGAATATATTCATCCAGCAGATTCTTTGCAATCTGGGAACAGTCTTCATATTCAAGTTCCATCAGCAGAAATGCCAGGTCTGCTGTAATATCCTGATATCTGAACTGCTCATTGAACTCAATGCAGTCAGCAATGCAGATTCCCTGTTTTTCAAAATAAATATGTTCAGGTTTGAGATCGCCGTGACAGTCCCGGATCTTTCCCTTTTCCATGCGATGCGCAAAGAGCGGTTTCTGTCTGTGCAGAAAAGAAACAGTTGCCGCTCGTACAATCTGAAACAGACGCTCATCCAGAAATTCGCGTGCAAAGCCTTCCATTTCTGCAAAATTGTCTTCCATGTTTTTGGAAACAGATTCCCATGAACCGAATGCGCTGATGTATTCATTTGTCTCTGCTTTGCTGTAAAATTCTGTCAGAAACAGAGCAAGGGATTTGATCTTTTCTGTATCAAATTTTGATTCTTTCAGCAGATGGGGCATGGCACAGTCATCAGAAAGCCGGCGCATTTTAACCGCATATTCAACTGCGGTGCCGGAGCCGTTGAGATAATACTGTCCCTCATGGAAAGTGATGGGAATCACGTCCAGATAAACATCAGACGCGAGCCTGCGGTTCAGAATTATTTCCTGATTGCAGAAATGTTTGCGCTTTTCCAAAGTGCTGAAGTCAAGAAATCCGAGTTTTACCGCTTTTTTGATTTTGTAAACAAAATCTCCGGTCAGAAACACTTTGGAAATATGTGTTTCCACCTGCCTGATGGAATTTGCAGGATGCGGATAAAATGCAGGTCGCTGCATTGCCTGAAAAATCTCTGCCTGATGGTTTGTGTTTTCAGAATTCATTTTGTACACCGCTGATTCAGTGAATCCCAATTCATAAAGTAAGAAATGTCAGTTCCAGGTGTATATCATTACTTGAAACATTTCGGTTGTAAAATACCGCATTCGAAAGACCTGCCTCAGCAGAGTTTATAAAAATATTTACAGTTTAAACAGCCACGAATAACACGAATCTGCACGAATGCACAAACCATA
>CAZHPS010000493.1:0-5047 GCA_964534335.1 uncultured Desulfobacterales bacterium | reverse complement strand
GGGATTATTCTGCGTCCGGCCCGGAATGGTGGGAAAAATCCTGGTCAATCCGGAAATCCTGAAAATCCGGGTTCAGACAATGGGGGCATTCAAACAATTTTTCATATGGATTGCATAGGCATATAAAATGTGGTAAAACCGCAAAAAGTCCGAAATGCTGTTGTATGCCATACCGACTTACTCCGATATGGCAGGAAACCGTATAATACCGATTCGCTGTTGATTCTGTACAATACAGAATACAAATCCGGAGGAGTGCAGAAATTAAGCGGAGCGGTTTTCTGCACACGTCCGGCAGCGGAAAAACTGACGGTAATGTATCAAATCAATGGAGAATTGTTATAACATCATTGAACAACATTTTCAGAAGGGGGCGGTGTTGAAAAGAATAAAATTTAAAATTCTGATCAGTTTCTGCATGGCAGGTGCGCTGATTCTGTCTGTCATTTTTCTGGTGATAAGTGCAAAACTCAATGACACCCTTTCGAAACAGTCGCAAAATATCTCAGACAGTGTCACCAGTCTGATCAACAGAAATCTGACCGGTCAGCACAATATATTCCGCGAAAAAATTTTTGGCATTGGAATGGAGATGGACAGAATCGCGGGAGAAATAGCAGCCAAACCTGAACTCATCAAAGGCATTGAAGAGTTTCACATTACTTATGTCAATCGTACTCTTGAAGCCTTCCGCACCGGGTTTGACTATGCCGCAGTTTTTGATTTGAAGGGACATCATATTGCTTCCTGGCCTTCGGATACAGGCGCGAATGTTGATATTCACGGGATTGAGGAATATTTCCGCTCATGGGACATATGGAAAGAAAAAGAGGCGGAGAAAATCCGCATCCAATCCCCCCAAATCCCATTTATCATTGCAAAGCATGACAGCGGTTTTGTCAAAGCCTTCCGTCTGCCGGAAAAATTCGGCAAAGAGAAAAATCTTATCAGTTTTGCATCAGGAAAAATGATCAAAGATGATTTCGGGGATCCCATTGCCATTCTGGTGGCAGGCAGAATCCTGAATTCATACACAGAACCCCTTCTATCCTTCTACCGTTCCACAGAAATAGCCTCTGCGGTTTATGCAGAAAACATTCCTGTTGTCCATGCGGGATTTCCTGATACGGAAAATGCGGAAAAAGCAGCCGAAATGCTGATTATTTCCCCTGAAACAGTCAGCAGAATATACAGTGCGGATGCGCCCCTGAACATTATGATGGAGATTTCCGGCAGGAAGTTTCTTTCCATATGCTCGGCAATAAAATCTTCAGCGGGGGAGGATATCGGATCGCTGTGTCTGGCTGTTGAGGAGGAGCATATGAACCGGATCAGACAGGGATTTGTTTCTGCGGGAATACAGTCGAAAAAAAATCTGCAGTACTGGATATCCACCATCAGTCTTCTCTCTCTTGCGGCCTTTTTCAGCATATCGCTTTTCATGGCCTCACAAATCGAACGCCCCATACGGAATATCATTCTCAGCCTCAGAGACAGTGTTTTCATTGTATCTTCCACAGCGGATCAGATTGTATCGGCCAGTCAGACCCTGTCAGCGGGCGCGTCCGAGCAGGCAGCATCTGCACAGGAATCCTCAGCATCTCTTACCCAAATGACAGCGGCCTGCAAATCCACTTCCCAACTGACAGACGGAGCGGGCGATATGATGAACAGAAATATCAAAATATCTGTCAGGACTGTCAAAACCCTTGTGGAACTGACCGAAAGAATCCGCCTGATTGAAAATGACAGCGACCGGATGAGCCAGATTATAAAAACCATAGATGAAATAGCTTTTCAGACCAGTCTGCTTTCCCTGAACGCGGCCATTGAGGCAGCGCGCGCGGGCAAAAGCGGGGCAGGTTTTGCAGTGGTTGCCGAAGAAGTGAGATCCCTGGCCCGGAAAACCTCGGAAGCAGCAGAAAACACACAGGAACTTCTGAATATGACGGTGAAAAGAGTGAGTGAATCCGCAGGTGACATCAGGATCATGAACCAGGATTTTAAGGAAATTATTTCAACTGCCACTGTCATGGGAGACAAAACCAGAGCCATTACAGAAGCCAGCCGGGAAATTGCACGCGGCATAGCGCAGATCAGTGAGGGTGTGATGGAAATGGACAGGGTTATCCAGCAGAATGCTGCCAATTCCGAGGAATTCGCCTCATCTTCCGAGCAACTGAGTGCGCAGGCCATGCATCTGAAAACCTGCATGGAGGAACTGACTGTGATGGTGGGCAGAAAAATACAGACAGGAACAGACAGGGAAAAAAATAAGGAAAAACTTCTTGATAAATAAAGAAAACAGGACATGGGAATTCAATACCCGGATTCTGATTGCAGATGATGATCCGATCCAGTGCTATCTTTACCGGGAATTTCTTGCCAAAGGCATCAGCGGATATTTTGGCAATTCACAGCATAGACAGATTCCGCTTGATATCAGAATGTTTTCCGATGGTGCACCGCTGCTGGCCTATTTCCGCGATGAATTTGAAAACGGGAAAAGAATTCCCCTGTGCCTGCTGGATATGAGAATGAATTACATGGGAGGAATTGAAACCGCACAGGCTGTCCGCGCGATTGATCCCGATGTTTTCATCATTCTCATCACATCCTATGAGGATATCAGTCATGATGATTTGATGAAAAATCTGAAAAAAGATGTGTATTTTATGAACAAACCTGTCCAGCAGCGTGAACTGCTCGCGCAGATTGCCTCTCTGCTCATCAGTTGGAACAGTCAGAGGGAACTCCGGGCAGCCTACCGGGAAATGGATCATATCAGCGGACTGCTGCAGACTTTTATTGAAAACGCACCCGCAGCACTGGCCATGCTGGATTCCCGGCTGTATTATATTGCGCACAGCCGCCGCTGGGTAAGTGATCTCGGACTGAAGAAAAAAGACCTCAGAGGCTGCTTTCATTACGATGTGCTGGGCGATATTCCCGATCAGTGGAAAAACGAGCATCTCCGCTGTCTTTCCGGAGAAACCGTAAAAAATCGCGAGGAGGAATATCTTCATCCTGACGGTTCTGCGGATTATGTGAACAGGGAACTGCATCCACTGAAAGATGCAAACGGAAATATCAGTGGAATGATTATTTTCATTGAATTCATCACAGAAAAAAAACGCGCGGAAAAAGCCCGTGATGAGGCAGAGGAAAAACTCAGGGAAAGAGAGGTTTATCTTAAAACCATCATGTCGGCTGTGCAGACAAGCCTGATGATCATTGAACCGGAAAATTACAGGATCATTGATGCCAATCCCTATTCACTGCAGATGCTCGGATATGAAAAAGAAGATCTGACAGGAAAAGATTTTTATGAACTCCGGTGCCATGACGCGGGAGTATCTGATCCGGAATGCAGAATTGTAAACGATGAATACGCGCTGCACACAAAAAACGGGGAAACCATTCATGTACGGCGTTCGGTCCAGCGGATGAGCGTGAAAAGCAAAGATTATATCGTTCAAAGCCTGCTGGATATGACAGATCTCCGGAATCTGCTGAAAAAACAGGAAATCAGCATTGATCTTGCCAAACATCTTCTGCGCATGATCAACGGCATACCGCCCCGAAACATTCCCCTGTCCCCCGGCATTCATATTTTTGCAGATGCGGTTTATCTTCCATGCTGCAAAGAGGGAGGCGATCATTATTTTATCAGGAATCTGGAACCTGGGGGATCATCCGGCAGTGCAACCCTGATCAGTGTGAAAGATCAGTCCGGCCATCAGGTGGGATGCATTCTCAGAAGCATTATCACAGATTTGGCACATCACCGCATTGTAAACAGATCACCCGGCATAACACCGGAGGAAATGATATTCCGCCTGAACAATGAAATGTACCGTTCCGGAGTGTTCAAAATGCAGGAATTTTTCACTTCCCTTACAGCAATGATTGATCATCAGACGCTGGAACTCCGCTATGTTTCCGCAGGTCATCCCCGTTTTTTTCTCATCCGGGAAAACCGTATTTATTCTTTGCCTGAACACGGCTCGGCAGGAAGAAATCTGCCGGTTCCGGTTCTGCCTGAAAAACGCTTTTCCGAAGGAAAATACTGTCTGAAAACCGGGGACAGACTGATTTTCTATACTGACGGACTCAGCGATATTTTTGCTCAGCCTGAAAAGGAGGCAACTCCCTTTGAGAATCTGCTGACCGCTTTTGCCGATATGCTCCGCCAGCATCCTGAAAGTACAGTATCTGATTTGATATACGGCATTTTCAGCAGAGTTCCGCAATCAGGGGATATGCAGAATATTCCTCTTTCCCAGCGATCCTTTCCCGATGATGTCACCATTGTCGGTCTGGAAATTGAAAACAGCGGACACTGGCATGAAAGAACACTGCGGCCGGAAAGTCTGAATGCCCTGAATGATTTTGTGGTGCAACTGCATACAGATATATCCGGAGAACTGAAAAACCGGAATTTCCAAATGGATGATATGGCACTCCGTTCGGTTCTGTCAGAAGGGTGCGTAAACGCATGGAAGCATGGAAACCGGGAGGATAAAGACAAAACAATCCGCATCCGCTGGTGGTATGGAAATGATTTTCATCTGGAAATCTGCGATGAGGGGGAAGGTTTTGATTTTCAGCAGATATATGATCCCAAGTGCCCGAAGAATGTGAACAGAACCTCGGGAAGAGGGCTGTTCATCATCCGGCATTATTCTGATTCCCTTCACTGGGAGGATCGCGGCACGCGCATAATCATCAGCTTCAGAAAACAGAACATAATCCCGAAGGATGACATTGGGTGATTTCTGAAAATAAATAAGTCAAGGAAAATTTTCGGGTATAATACCAATTCTCCATCGAATTTATATAATCCACAATTCCCGCGCACATTTCCGCAAAATCAATGAAAAAAAGCGTGGGAACATGTTAAAGTATATTTTCAATAATCTGTTTCCCACAGAGAGCACAGAGGACTGCACAGAGTACACAGAGATTTTTTAGAAAAAACAGCCTCTTTTCCCTCTGTGTTCTCTGTGGTTTTTTCTCTCTGTGTCCTCTGTGGGAAACCGAATCA
>CAZHPS010000492.1:0-5057 GCA_964534335.1 uncultured Desulfobacterales bacterium | reverse complement strand
CCCATGAATACATTCAGTATTTCTTTTCTGGCATCCACATGCTGGATGGTCACCTGTATCACATCCTCGGGTTTGAGGTTTATGCCCCCGGCCGGGATCGTGCATTCAATCATATATTCCGTCATCAGCACCTGATAGGTGTTTCTGCGTTTTCCCAGCACAATGGCCTCCTCTTTCTGTCCGGTTTTTCCTTCCAGATATTTCAGCAGCCAGTAGTGCTTCCGGCGGTTCTGCAGTTTTGAAACATAACTCATTGGCTGTTCCAGCGCATGGATAGTCTGCTGAACCTCGCTGGGTGAATAGGGAGTGTCAAAACCGAACACGGCACGGATCTGACGCTGGGTAATCAGGTCGGAATATTTCCGTATGGGAGATGTGACCGTGACATAGGCGTCCAGACCCAGTCCTGAATGGGGCTCCGGCTCTGTGCTAAGAACAAAGCGGCTCAGAAGTTTGCGCTGCATCCAGTTCTGAAACAGCGAACCTTCATCTTCCCGATAAAGCCGTTCCCGCGGCGCGGGCTGGGAGCGGAAAATCGCGGGCATCCGGTTTTGTGCAAGAAAGCCTGCATTGATCCAGTTTGCCATGATCATAATTTCAGCCACCAGCATTCTGCCCGGACTTTCCCGGTTGATACGGGTGAGAGTCAGTTCCCCGTTTTCATCCATCCAGATATTGATTTCCGGCAGGGATATCTGCACGGCTCCATCTGCAAGCCTTCTTTTCCGGAACTGGCGCGCGATGTCATAGAGTATGGCAATATCCCCGTCCTCTTCCACCATGCAGTTCACTTCATGGTAGGTGAGCTGTCTTGCCACCCGGATTATGCTGGAGCATACCTCGGATCCGATAATATCCCCTGAAGGACGCAGCCGGATCAGTGTACTGGTGGCAGGCCGGAGCTCCCCGGCCTTCAGACTGCACTGATCTTCAGCCAGACACTGGGGAAGCATGGAAATCCTCCGGTCAGGCATATAAATCGAACTGCCCCGCTGTACTGCCTCCCTGTCCAGAGGGCTTCCTTTTTCCACAAAATGCCCCACATCAGCAATATGGACGCCCAGCACATAATGATCCTCTTTTTTTTCCAGGCTCAGGGCATCGTCAAAATCAAGGGTGGCCTGACCGTCAATGGTGATGATCGGGAGCCCGGTCAGATCCCTGCGCCGGGTGCCGGCAGACAGGGTTTCAGAAAAACGGATCCGGGATGCAGTGCATTCCATGACTTTTTCAGGAAAGTCAGTGGGAACACCGTAGCGGTGCAGATCAATATTTTCATCCGGATTCCAGATTCTGAGTTTTACAAAAAACCGGAAGAGATTTTCAATGTCACTGATGCCTGCCTCTGCCACCATGTCCCGGCCCAGTTCCCAGTGCGGGCTTTCCTTTTCAAACAGGTAGTAAGACTGCAGAATTCTGACCCATTCCTGCTGTTCTTCTGTAAGCCCGGACAGGGCAGATCCGGAACCTGAAAGTGCATCAGACAAAACGCTTCTGATCCATTTTCCCCCGTTTTCCTTAATCCGCTGTTTCCGTGCCTCCTCCCTGGCTTTGGCTGTCACCTGTGCAACCTGTTCCTCTGTATAGGGAAAAAACTGATCCTGGCTGAAGCGGAAATACAGCCTGTCAGCAAACAAAGCCCGGATCACTGCGGATTCATGATCCTCGGTGGGCGAATCCGGAAAACAGAAAGCAGTCATGGTCTGCAGATCAATCCATTCCTGCTCCGGACTCAGCACTTCCCAAAGTTCCCGGATATCAATCCCTTCGGCCAGGGTTTTCCGGCGGCTTACCCGTTCTTTCAGAAAATCTGAGACCCTGTCCCTGCCTGCGGAGAGACTGATGCCCATTTTTCCCCTGTGGGAAAGCCGCGCAGCCGAAAGTTTGACTTCACGGTTGTTTTCGGTCAGAAGACGCAGCCGTTCATTTTTTACCTCCAGCACTGCAGCGCACACAATCTTCTGCCGATCTATATATTCGACAATATTTCCTGGTGTCATAATTTTTTTATCTTTATATCAGTATATTGTTCCGGTTTTGTTTTTTTTCTGCACAAAAATTTCAGGTGTCTGAGATGAAGACTGCAGAAATCTTCCCCCGGTTTTTGGAAAGACCAAGCAAGATTGGATTGTTATACAAATATATTATCAATACGGTTAAGGAAAGTCAACGCAAGACCTGATGAATCCCCAAATGAAAGTTTGAGATCCTGAAATGCTTAATAAAAAATATGCTGCTTCCGGAAATCACCTTAAAACCGGTTCATGAATTCTGCCGGGAGATGAAACAGTTTGCCCCAACGCTCTCATCTATCCTTTTTTTCACCTGAAGGGCCTGTTCTCTGTCAGAATAGGGGCCGACAAAAACCCTGTGCCAGACTTCCCCCTGTTCATCTGTGTTTTTGCGGATAAACGCGGGAAAACCTTTGATCTGCAATGCCTCCTGAAGCCTGACCGCCCGTTCCGGCTCAAAAAAGGCTCCTGCCTGCAGTTCATATGCCAAAGATTTCTGCCGGCTGATGCCAAAAATTTCAGGTCTTGGGATATTGCCTGCCAGATACCGGGTCAGTTCTTCCACTGCCCGCAGTTTCACACCGTCAGTCAGGTTCAGCCCGGATCGGACAGTAATAAGGGGAATATCCAGCAGAGTGATGGGAACCCCGCCTTCATGACTCCGGGCAGTATAACGGTCGTCCCAGATTTTGTTTCCTGTGCGTGTGTCCCATATTTCCACTGATGCGCCCACATTCATGGACGAATACAATCCTGCAAAAATCCGCTGAAATTCATACACTGTTCCAAAAACCACTGCATCGCAGCCCAGTATTTTTCCCAGTTCTTTCACAGGCAGCTTTGAAACCGCATCATGGTTTGTCAGTCCATTTTCCCCAAGCCGCAGATCCACCATCTGCAGTTCCACGTCCCGGTAAGGCAGAGAACTCAGATGATTGTAAAAACTGATCCGTACCAGTTTGTCAATGCCATCTGTGCCGGTCAGATCCCGGAAGGGAAGCACGGCTATGGAACGGGGAAAATCCCCCTGCATGATGGAACGGTTCAGCAACTGGCCGGACAGATGCTGCCCGGTATCGCATCCGCAGAGCAGAATCAGTCCGGCAAGCATCAGTATCCTGAAGGGAAAAATTCGTGATAAGGATTTGTTTTTATATCTGTTCATGGTTTGGACGCCCTCTTGCTGTTCCTGAAAATCCCAAATCTGAAACATGCCCTGTGAAACAATCCATGTCAACAAATTTCTGAAGTAAGCGGGTGTCAGTATATTTTATTGTATATTAGCTGAACAGCATAATGTTTTAAGTACCGGTATTTTTAAAATTACATCAGCAGAAAATTTTATGAAATTTAACAGTATGATATGGGCTCTGATGCGAATACGGGAAAAATCTTTAAATTTTAAGGGAAATCAATATCTTCATTGGAAAAAATCCTATACATATTTATATGGTTTTCCCATTGTGAATTCCTTACATTAATCACAATTTGACAATAAAACAATTATAAACTGTCTTTTACCAACTGTAAAGTGTTAATATACACAAAAACATATGGAGGATTGCCTATTGCCCCTTTTTTATACCGTAGAAGGTTCTGATGTGTTTATAAATTACTCTCATAATGGCTAACCGGTTATTATACTGACTCTTATAACATACCATAACGCATATTATCATAATCTGCAAAAACTTTATAGCTTTTAAGATAATTTTTTTGGAGTAGGCTGAGGTGAACTCAGTGAATCCCAATATCCTGAAATTGTTGTTGTTCGTTCCTCACCCCAACCTGCAGGAAACCCCAAAATTATTTTCTTAAAGCCTATAGATAATCTACCATATTATAAAGCAGAAGTCAACCATGTATAAAAATATAATTTTTTAACTGAATCTAATACCAATTCTCCATTGATTTGATAAAATACCGTCAGTTTTTCCTCTGCTGGGGGTGTGCAGAAAACCGCTCCGCTTAATTTCTGCACTTCTCCATCAGGTTTTGCAGAGGACGGAAGTTGTTAAAAGAACTATTACTCTGTCAGCCTTGAATCTGTGAGTTGCAAAAACCGGATTTTTCCAAAAAATCCGGTTTTTCTGTATACTTCAACGCATAAAATCAAACTTGACAGAGTACTATAATAAATGAGTATTTTCATTTTTCATTATCAGCAACTTAAACAAAATATTATGCAATCATGCAATTTTGGAAATATCAGGGCATGCTCATGTTTTAAAAGCGGATTGGTATGAGAAAACAGATTTGAAGCCAATTTTTTTGAAAAAAAACAGTTTTTGTTTATGATACTGATTCGCCATTGGTTTAATACAATATTGCAGTTCCGGCTGTGCAAAAAACCGCTCCGCTTAATTTTTGCACTCCTCCGGATCAGCCTGAGATAGTATCAGGTCAATGGCGAATCGGTATGAGTGGGTTTGCAGTTTTGCCAACTGTGCGTTTGGCTTTATGTTTTCATGTATAATAAAAATGCCAAACTGTATTTTTTGCTTTACACCCGGTCAAAGACAATGTATAAATCCCTCATTATTAAATCGTGATGAATGAAAGGAAATTTTTCCGGTTCAGTCATAATGGAACCACTGCCGAAAAACTGAAATCCTGCAATTTGGGTGAATCTGCAAAAAAATGTTTTTTCATTTTCCTGTCATTCGGGAATAAGCAGGAAGCCGGTATTTTTCAGACAGTTCATGAATCCGATTTCCCCCTTATGCTCAACCATTAATACAAAAAGGAAAAATCAGTATGAAAAAATCATCTGTTGCTATTGTGCGCTATGAAAAACCCGGAGATTCCGTGCGCAGGGCAGTGGAACTCAGCCGGGGACTGGAGCACATGCCCTCAGGCGCAAAAGTGTTTATCAAACCCAATATCGTGTATTGGACATGTGCCTCGGATTTCCCCAAATGGGGTGTCATCACCACATCACGGGTCGTGGAGGATATGGTGGTGCTTCTCAAAGAAAAAGGCATTGATGACATTACGATTGGCGAAGGTTCTGTGACCATGAATCCCAAAGACAGGGAAACCCAG
>CAZHPS010000491.1:0-5095 GCA_964534335.1 uncultured Desulfobacterales bacterium | reverse complement strand
TGGGAACGAGTCAGAGTTAAAGATTTGTATAAATTCAATAGAGAATTGGTATAAGACGGAAGATGTCAAGTTTCAGCAGATCGAAAATTGTATTTTTGCATTCCGGAAAAAATTTGAAAACAGTCTGATGAAAAGTTTTATACCAAATCGCTATTGAATTTATACAATAAAAATATTTTTTCTGTTTAATTACAGGAATTTGCTATTTTTAAAAGCATGTCTTCACTGTCGATTCGGTATTATGTCCTTGAATCTTCTTGACAGGGACTCAGGATTTGATGAAAAGGACAGCACATATCCGCCAAATCCGTTGATTTGTGATTCATAATCTGCTATAATCAGAATATGAGAAACAGAAATTCCCCCTTTTGAAGATGGATCTGAAAATGTGATTTTATACCAAACTGCTTTCAGAGACGCAGGAATAAGAAATTGACCATTTTCCAAAAACTCAGAAACTGCCCGGACAATGGGCGAAAAAAAGCGGCTTCTGAACTGGCCGGATACGCACGGGCCGGAGATGATTCGGCTATGACGCAACTGATTCGCATGGCAGATGCGGCCTGGAAAAAATTCCTGACCCCTTACACTTTGGAGGATCAGCTTGCAGCCATTGAGGCACTGGCAGATACACAGCGGGAAGACGCTCTGATATACCTCAGATACCTGAAAGTCAGAAAAGAGATTTATACAGAATCCTGCACAGGTCTGGCCTGCGGAAGTGATCATCATCCCATCTGGTCTGCCATCTCCTGTGAATTTCCCCATGCAAAAGGGGAACTGGCAGAAAAACTGTGTTATACCGGAAAAAAATTTGACCTGTCAAATTCCGTATCATATCTCACTGATGAAGAACATCTGAAAATGCAGAAAGAAAATCCCTGGCATCAGATAATTGACAGATGTATCAGCCAACTGGAAAAATCCATTGCTGAAAAATCAGACAGATCTGGACAAAACAGAAACAATGATAAGATTTGACAGACAGGTAAAGATAAAGGCAGCACAGAAAAATTTTCACTTTCACGAACGGAGAAATGCAGAATGAAAAACATGAAACTTGGAACCAAACTTATCGGAATGACACTTGTTATTGTGTCCCTGATGCTCACTTTTTCCGCTTTCAGCATTTTCAGATTTTTTCAAATCAGAAAACAGTTTGAAATAATAGCTGAAATTAACATTCCGCTGTCAGAGATGATTACAGAGGTGAAAAACGCACAACTGGAACAGACCTACTGGCTGGAACGGATGCTGCGCTATGGGGAAATTTGGCATGGCAGGGACAAAAGCATGGAAAAGGATTATCAGCAGTCCCGGCATCAGTTCATGGAATATGTTGCACTTATCAATGAAAAACTGAAAAAGGGAAAAGAGATAGCTGTCAGGGGACAGCAGTCCGCTCCGGCAGAAAAGGCACGCAAACAATTCGGCAGAATTGGTCAACATCTGGATAGCATCGGTGTCAGGCATGGGGAATATATGAAATTTGTGTCCCTTATATTTGATCTGCTGGAAAAAGGAAAACTTGCCGAAGCAGAAACATATGCGCTGGAAGTTGAAAAAAAAGAAGATGACTTCCGGAAAGAACTTAAAAATTTTCTCGATCAGATTGAGCAGCTTTCCCTGGAATCAGCAGGCAATGCGGAAAAAGAAGGGGAATCCACATTCATATGGATGTCTGTCCTCACCATTGTTTCTGCTGTTTTTGCCATTATTTTCAGTGTGTTTATCACCCGCTGGATCACCGGATCACTGGATCGGATCATTGAGGGACTCGCGGAAGGTTCTGATCAGATTGTGGCTGCTGCGGAACAGTCATCTTCAGCAAGCCAGTCCCTTGCCGAAGGCGCATCACGTCAGGCCGCATCTGTGCAGGAGACCTCATCTGCTCTGGAGCAGTTGTCATCCATGACCATGCAGAATGCCGCAAATGCAAAACAGGCCGCAGTTCTGCGCAAAGAATCTCTGCAAAGTATGAATACGGCCAATACTGCCATGCAGGAAACCATTGAAGCAATGAACCGGATCAAATCCAGCGGTGAGGAGATCGGAAAAATCATCAAATCCATTGATGAAATTGCCTTTCAGACCAATCTGCTGGCTTTGAATGCGGCAGTGGAGGCAGCCAGGGCAGGGGAATCCGGAGCGGGATTTGCGGTTGTGGCCGGTGAGGTCAGGAATCTGGCTATGCGTTCAGCCGAGGCATCAAAGGACACCCAGACCCTGATACACAGAAATGTGGAGGAAATCAGTGCCGGGGCTCAGTTGGTTGAAAAAACACGTAATGCTTTCACAATTTCAATAGGGCACAATGAAAAAGTCGGGAAACTGGTGGAAGAAATATCGGCTGCCTCGGCTGAGCAGTCTGAGGGAATTGGGCAGATCCGCAGGGCTGTGGCTGAAATCGAATCCGTGACCCATCAGAACGCAGCCAATGCCCAGCAGTCTGCATCCGCGTCAGAAGAACTCAACGCGCAGGCAGAGCATCTCAAGGAAATGGCAAAAGAAATTCTCCTTGCAACCAGGGGAGAATCCCTGACCATCAAACAGACAGGCAAGTCCGGGAAAAAATCTGCAATCCGGAAGGTGTCCGCAGACGCAGGTTCAAAGCCTGCCCGTACAAATCTTCGCAAACCCGTGAAAGAGGAAGTCAAACCGGAGCAGTTGATTCCTCTGGATGATGACAATTTTTCAGATTTTTAGAACTGTGAAAAGGAAATGACAGTGAGCAAACTTGATAAAGAATCAGAAAAAACGTGGTGCGCAGGATTCCGGTCAGCCGCAGTGGAAGCCGGAATCAAGAAAAAAAAGGGAAAAGACCTGGGACTGATTTTTTCGGAAGTCCCGGCAAATGCAGCAGGCGTATTCACCCGGAACCGGGTGCAGGCCGCGCCTGTGCTGGTGGACAGACAGCATCTGCAGTCCGGAAAATGCCAGGCCCTGATTGTCAACAGCGGCAATGCCAACTGCTGCACAGGAGAACAGGGAATGCGTGATGCATTTTCCATGTGCAGATTTGCAGCAGAGTCTCTGCATATTTCCGAACATCTCGTTTGTGCAGCCTCAACCGGTGTCATTGGTCAGCCTATGCCCATTGGAAAAGTGGAAGCCGCCATGCCGGAACTGATAAAGGCACTGCGTCCCGAAGGTCTGGATGATTTTGCCCGTGCCATTATGACAACGGATCTGGTTCCCAAAATCGTTTCGGTGCAGGGGCAGATACAGAATCATACTTTCCGTATGACAGGCGTTGCCAAAGGCTCCGGCATGATCCGGCCTGATATGGCTACCATGCTCTGTTTTGTCTGCACGGATATTGACGTGCCATCCATGCAGTTGCACAACGCTCTCCGGATTGCAACGGATCTGTCTTTCAACCGCATCACAGTGGATGGCGACACCAGCACCAATGACATGGTGCTGCTCATGGCAAACGGCATGTCCGGAGCCAAAGTTGAGACTGCACAGGATATGGAAATCTTTCAGTCTCTGCTTAATGAAGTGCTGCTGGGACTGGCCCGGATGGTGGTCAAAGACGGTGAGGGCGCAACCAAACTGGTGGAAATCGCTGTCCGGGGCGCGGCTTCGGATGCAGATGCCCGTAAAGTGGCAGATACCATTGCGCATTCCAATCTGGTCAAAACTGCGCTGTTCGGTGAAGATGCAAACTGGGGACGGATTCTGGCTGCTGCAGGACGTTCCGGAGTTGCCATTGATCCGGATAAAACAGATATTTTCTTCAATGATGTGAAGATGGCGCACAAAGGCATGACCTGCGGGGATGCTGCGGAAGCAGAAGCCACAAAAGTGCTGAAAACACCGGAATATGTCATTACAGTGGATCTGAATGCAGGCACAGGAAAGGCATCAGTTCTCACCTGTGATTTTTCCATTGATTATGTGAAAATCAACGCAGATTACCGATCCTGATCAGGAAATAGGTTCAATACCATGAAAACATGGATAAAAGACAAAATGCAGAGTGAATACATGCAGAGGCAGTTCCATATGATGTCCAGTCTGGGACTGTTTTATATCATCCTGATCGCGCTGTTTGCGGTTCCGCTTATGGGAACCTTTGTGGTGGTCATCATCAAGGGCGTGCTGGATTTCCAGTACCTGATTCTGGCCGGAGGCATTGCTGCAGCCGGCCTGACTGTTTATTATACCGGAAAATTTTTCTTCCGCATGTTCCGGAAAATCCGGGAAGACGGGGGCGCGGCTCTGCGGGAAGCGCAGGAGCGGGCCGGACAGGGGCAGGCTGTTCAGATTGGTCTCATGGGCGGTCTGCTGACCATTTCCTGCGGGGGGCCTGACAAATCCCTTTCCGGAAACCGGGAACCCCTTCTGCTGCCGGAAAAGCATGATGCATCGCATGTGAAAGAAACCTCTGATTTCCAGTCTGATCCGCTTCAGCGGATCAGAGAACTCTCTGACATGAAAAAAGAGGGCATCATTGATGCCGATGAGTTTCAGGCTCTCAAGACCAAACTGATTGGGGATATTTGCAATGCGCCATCCGGGCAGGAACTGTGAGCATTTCCGGGAGTGCAAAAATTATTTTCTGCTGTTACGCCAATCCTTCAGAATCCGGCAAACCGCTGTGTTTCCCGTCATACCGGCAAAACCCGGAATCAGGTAATTTTCGCCGGTATGACGGTTCGGCGTAACATAAGTTACTAACTAAAGTTTCTTTACATTAATCATATTTTATTTAAATATCAAATTATTATATTGTCATATATGCTGAAATAATATGCAGGTTGTTTATTTTGACTGATTTATTTTTGATTATATGTTATTCTGACACATCGTTGGCATATTATGCCCACTGTTGAATTCAGCAAATGATCGGAGCAGTCAGAATGAACAGAAAAGTCTGTCAGTTTATAAACCGTCTGACCGGAGTTTCACTGAGAAAACCTGTAATATCAGCAGGTTTTCCTTATCACAAAGATCCTCTTTCATGCGAACGGATTCGGGTTTTCATCATGCTTCCTTTTATGGAGGAGGAATCACCCGCGGATCTGACTTTGAGGCACGGATCAGAACTGAAAAAACTTTATATTATTCTGAACCGGCATCCGGAATC
>CAZHPS010000490.1:0-5095 GCA_964534335.1 uncultured Desulfobacterales bacterium | reverse complement strand
GAATTATAAAATATCACCACAAAAATGACCAGGTTATTTTGTTACAAGCACTTAAGGGGCGGGGGACTTCCAAACTGAAAGTCCCTTACTTTTTGTCATTCTTCCACTTCAGAGAAACCCTGAACGTAGCCTCGCTCGCGGCTGAGGCAAAAAAAGCTCCGGCTTTGGCATTGAGTTTTATTCCAAATTCCAGCCCGATTTCATCAGGCGTGTTCATTTCCCGGAATGCTTTAAGTACAGCTTCCGCAGCCGGTCGGATCTGTGCAATGGCTTCGGTGAAACGGATTTCGGTTTTCAGAATGCCCTCTTCTGTCCGGCTTACCCGGCGCACCTTGTTTTCATCTTCCTCAATTTCCACATAAACCGGTTTTCCATCCAGTTCAAAATCCGCAAGTGTTTTCATGAAAAAATCCTTTCTGTTTTCAAGTTGTTTTCAATATCTTATTTTATATTTTTCTTTTTACGGATGCAAGGAGAAAAAAAGCATAAAAAAATAAAATCCCATACCGATTCGCCATTGATTCTGTACAATACAGAATGCAAATCCGGAGGAGTGCAAAAATTGAGCGTAGCGGTTTTTTGCACACGCCCGGCAGCGGAAAAACTGACGGTATTGTATCAAATCAATGGAGAATTTGGTATCATATTACAAAAAACAGAAAAAGGGAACGGTATTCACCGCTCCCTTTCTGATTTTAAAACCTCCCCAACTTATTTACAAAAGGGGAATAATTTACAAGGTCTGCCGATCTGTTACCGGATGTGCTTTCAGATATTCCAGTCTGTTCAAACCGTTAAGATAGGCTTTTGCGCTGGCTGTGATGATGTCCGGGTCAGTGCCGCGTCCCAGAGCAACCAAGCCGTTTTCCCGCAGCCGCACAGTCACTTCACCCTGTGCGTCTGTGCCGCCCGTGATGGCCGACACAGTGAAGCGCAGCAGTTCAGACGTGGTTCCCGTGAGTTTGGCAATGGTGTTGAAGGCCGAGTCAATGGGGCCGTTGCCCCAGTCCGCAGCACGGACTTTTCTGCCTCCTATGTTCAGTTCCACACTTGCCATAGGCATGACGGATGTTCCGGCCGTGACATGCAGGTATTCCAGTTTAAAGGTTTCCTCTGTGCGGAGAATGCCCTCTGTCACCAGCACTTCCAGATCCTCGTCCACCACATGCTTTTTCTTGTCAGCCAGTTCCTTGAATTTCACAAAAATCAGGCTCAGTTCCTCATCAGACAGATCATAGCCCAGTTCTTTCAGGCGGGTGCGCAGTGCATGACGGCCCGAATGCTTGCCCAGTACCAGTTTTCCCGAACTCAGGCCAATGGTTTCAGGTTTCATAATTTCATAAGTCATGGGATTTTTCAGCATTCCGTCCTGATGAATGCCCGCTTCATGTGCAAACGCGTTGGCTCCCACAATGGCTTTGTTTGGCTGGACAATGATACCCGTAATCATGCTCACCAGACGGCTGACCGGATAAATATTTTCAGTTACAATGCCGGTCTGCATGGGCATATAATTCTGCCGGGTGCGCAGGGCCATAACCACTTCTTCCAATGAAGTGTTTCCTGCACGTTCGCCGATACCGTTGACCGTTACCTCGGCCTGACGCGCGCCTGCTGCAATGGCAGCGAGTGTGTTGGCTGTTGCCAGTCCCAAATCATTGTGGCAGTGGACGCTCAATATGGCTTTGTGCATATTGGGTGTATGTGTGATTACATATTTTGCCAAATCCGCAAATTCGCTGGGAATGGCATAACCCACCGTATCCGGCAGATTGACCACTGTGGCCCCGGCTTCAATGGCCGCTCCGAAAACTTTGCACAGATAATCCCGGTCGCTGCGGGAGCCGTCTTCTGCGGAAAATTCCACCCGGTCGGTCAGGGAACTCGCGTATTTCACTGCATCAATGGCAGCGCGCAGCACTTCCTCACGGGTCATTTTCAGCTTGTATTCCAGATGAATGTCAGACGTGGCAATAAAAGTGTGGATTTTGGGTTTTCTCGCGTGCTTTACAGCGTGCCATGCCTTGTCAATGTCATCCTTGTTGGCACGGCACAGGCCCGCCACTTCGGTGCGTTCCAGTTTTGCCGCTATTTTGGAAACCGCATCAAAATCGCCTTCGGAAGCAGCGGGAAAACCGGCTTCCAGAACATCCACGCCCAGTTTTTCCAACTGGGTTGCCAAGCGCAGTTTTTCATTGGTGTTCATGCTCGCGCCCGGAGACTGCTCGCCGTCTCTCAGAGTGGTATCAAAAATATATACACGGTCGCTCATTGTTTTCTCCTTATTTTGTGATTGTGATAAAAGCGTTTTCGGATGATTCGTTTCCCACAGAGAACACAGAGAAATGCACAGAGATCACAGAGGAAAAAATGTGTTTTCTGCGGAAAAATTCCGGATGATGTCAGAAAGCAGTGTGGGTGAAGCGAAAGCGTAACCCATCTGCTGTTAAAATTGTGCGTATTGAAATGGTGGGTTACGCTATCGCTACACCCACCCTACGTATATTTAAAAAATTTTATATTTCAGTCAATGCTTCCCTGCATTCTGAACAGGGAGCATGGGCCGCAGGACATTGATCTGCACGGGTCCCGCGGCCTTGTTCCCTCCGGCGCATGATAATATGATCATTTTCATGTTTATCCTTTTATTCCAATGGCAAATAAATGATTGTATCCCTGTATTCATCTGCATCTGAAGCACCGTATATGAACAACAGTTCTTCGATGGTTTCCCGGATTCCCATATTCGGATTCAGTTCAATAATTCCGGGAATATGCAAACCTTTTTCCAAATGGTTCTTCAGATGTACGGGCATGGATTTCCGATTGTATGTTACGAGTATAAAATCGTTTTTTTCACACCATTCCAGAATTTCCGGGTCTAATGTGCCTTCGGTCGGTACTCCCGGATCACCGATTCTCCAGACAATCAGTTCAGGTTCCTGCTGCAATAACTCGGAACGGAAGAGCGGAGGAACATTTTCGTCGATTAAATAGCGAATTTTCCTCATTCATGCGGCTTTCAGTTGTTTCTGTTTCATATTCCGCAAACGAAGAACAACCGGAGGTGGCTGCCTGTCCTGCGCTTCCCGCATCTGTCTTCCGTATTCAAGCCATTCTTTCAGATACAGGCCGATTTTTTCTTTGTTTTGAAAATAATACAGAATGGTTGCATAAATCTGTTCCAGTGTAAGAGATGGAAACCGTCTTACAATGGATTCAGGCGGCTGTTCACGGTATATGTATTCATACAGAACAGATTCAATTCCGATTCTTGTTCCTTTGATGCGAATATCATCCGGTGAAAGATGATTGAAATAGGATTCCATGTTCATAGCTGTTCCTTATCTGATTCAATACTATACTGAAACAATTTTGGTTTTATCTGGCATGATTTTTGCCTGACGGGCTGAAAATGAAAAATCATCCGTTTTGGGCCTGAAAAACCCCGCAGAAGGGCTGAAAAAAACTGTTTTGGCGCATACGCAATTTCCGTGCCAAAGAAAACCAAAATTGGATCAGTATATTTACATGCCGGGGCATTCAAAAACAAGCGCGTTTTCAATCTGTATTCCGGATAGGGACACTGACTGAATGTGCTTTGGAGCATTTCTGACTTTGAAAGTTCTGTTCATTGCCAGCACAAAAGGATCCTTTGTTTTTAAAACCGCAACATGAATAATTGAACCCAGAATATTCTGATTCAGATTGGTTTTCAGTATATCCAGCAAATGTTTTATCGCTGCTTTGGTGCTTAACCTGTCATAACCTGCTGCACTGGCAATAATCTGCCATCCGGTATCCATGTCGGCATCAAAGGGTTTGAGCATGAACAATGCAACAGGCCCCTGTTTTTTATTTAAAAAAAATACCGCTTTTTTCATTTTTTTTACCAATAGCAATTGATTCATCATATTCTGCTCCGGACAGGGCAGAATCAATGTATCCTGTCAGTATGAATTTGAACATGCGATCTTCCCCAAATATTTTTTTTGTATATGTTTCCCACAGAGAACACAGAGTTTTCACAGAGAACACAGAGTGTTTTTTCTCTGTGCACTCTGTATCTCTCTGTGATCTCTGTGGGAAATTTTCTTTCAAATATAACAAGCTGGAAGCTTGTTATAGCCTTTAAGAAAATATTTTTGGGGTTTCCCGCAGTTTTACGCAGGTTGGGGTGAACGGAGTGAATCCCAACTGAATCAGGATGTTGGGGTTCACTCCGTTCACCCCAACCTACCCAAAACAATTATCTTAAACACTATATACCGGTTCTCCATTGGTTTGATTCAATACTGTCAGTTTTTCCGCAGTTCCGTGTGTGCAAAAAACCGCTCCGCTTAATTTTTGCACTCCTCCGGATCAGTATCAGGTCAATGGTGAATTGGTATTATACTCAGGTTGTTTATCCGCATACCGGATTCTTCTGCTTTGCCAGTTTGTACTGAAAACTGTCTGCCAGGGCCTGCCAACTGGCTTCAATGATGTCTTCAGACACGCCTACCGTACTCCAGATATTATCTGCATCACGCGAATCAATCAGCACGCGCACTTTTGCAGCCGTGCCGTCGCGTCCGTCAATCACCCTTACTTTGAAATCCACCAGGTGCATTTCATCAATTTCCGGGAAGAACTGATGCAATGCTCTTCTCAGTGCATTGTCCAGCGCGCTGACCGGGCCGTCTCCCTCGGCTGCCATAATTTCATCTTTGCACCCAACAGAAATTTTTACAGTGGCATGGGCAGAGCAGGGTTTCTGCTTGTCCTTTTCAATGGTGACACGGAAGGATTGCAGATCAAAGACCGGCTGAAACTGGCCTGTGAATTTTTCCAGAAAAATCTTCAATGAACCGTCAGCCGCGTCAAACTGGTATCCGTCCTCTTCCATGATTTTCACGGCCTCAACAATTTTGCGGGTGTCACATCCGTTGTTTGTCAGATTTACACCCAGTTCCTTTGCCTTGTATTCAATATTGCTTTTTCCTGCCATATCCGAAACCAGCACATGCCGGGCATTGCCCACCAGTTCGGGCTGCATGTGTTCGTATGCTCTGGGATTTTTCATCACCGCGCTGACATGGATTCCGCCTTTGTG
>CAZHPS010000489.1:0-5111 GCA_964534335.1 uncultured Desulfobacterales bacterium | reverse complement strand
CAATATTTATTGTCAGTTTTTCCCCGGTTCCGGGTGTGCAAAAAACCGCTCCGCTCAATTTTTGCACTCCTCCGGATCCAGTCCGGGACAGTATCAGGTCAATGGTGAATTGGTATCATATCCCGCAGAAAATGCCGGTTTTCCTGTTCTGAACACCGGATTTGTGAAATCTGAAATCACTCAGGGGAAATTCCCAAAGATCTGAGTTTATCAGCCAGACGTTCAGCCCTCTGCCTTTCCTGATCGGCTCTCTGCCGTTCCATTTCAGCGGTCTGCTTTTCCTGCTCAGCCCGCTGTCTTTCCATTTCAGCGGTCTGCCTTTCCTGCTCGGCTCTTTGCCATTCCATTTCAGCGGTCTGTTTTTCCTGATCGGCTCTTTGCCGTTCCATTTCAGCCCTCTGTCTTAAAGTGCTACTGTCACAGAGTTCCTCCCCGGTTTCCATGTCCGCCAGAAGCAGATTCTGTCCCTGCGCCTTTATTTTTATTTTCATCTCCGGCACAGTCAGCCAGCCATGCTCATCCGGAGAGACTCTGCACATTTTATCCCCGGTCTTCCTCCACAGATGCAGCCCGATCTGTTCACGGGGATCTCCCCGGTCAGTGACCTGATCAATGGCAAGGTACGCGGGAATGCCCAGGCTTCCGTAAAAGATCACCTTTTTTTCCATGTCGGAAGACCGGCTTTTGGGAGATGTGATTTCCGCCACAGCCGGTGGCGGAGGCTCCTTATCCAGATCATAGGCAGACGGGGGCGGGGAACAATAGGGCATTATCAGCAGATCCGGTGCAATGCGCTGCTTCACCCCCTTTGCATCCCGGTAGAGCATGAAGGTGTCGGCCAGAAAGCGCAGTCCCTTTCTTTCCAGAAAATCCCTTAAAATTTCAGCAAGGTATGTCAGCAGTTCTCCGTGCAGGCCTCCGGCAGGCATGAGTTCCTCCTCTGTCTGATAGGCATAGGGGCTTGTGTCCCAGTTATGTCTGATTTCCCTGGGAATCCAGCCCGGACGGTCGGCCCGTGCCGGAACATCTCTCTTTCCGGCTTTTTTCCTTACAGTTTTCACATGACTGTCAGCAGGAAGTCTCTCTTTTGCAAAGAGTTCCCGGTTACCGGGTGTTCTGCCCACTGCAGGCTCCGAAAATGTACCCGACATTGTTTTATCCTTATTTTATATAACAGTTATGTTCCTGACACCTGACACAGTCTGTAAGGCTTCAGGCATTTTTCACATTGGGGAAACGGAAAATCAGCACCAGACTGAGCAGTGGGATCAGGGATATGACCGCCAGCACAGTATGGATGGAATACATATCCGAGAGTTTGCCGACCAGAGGTGAAATCATTCCTCCCAGCCCGTAGGCAAAACCCATCATCAGACTAGCGATCATGGATTTGCCTTTGGGAGCCAGTTTCTGTGCCATGACCACCCCCAGGGGAAGAGAGGCCAGCACCGCCCCTCCTGCAAGAAATGAACCCATATATACCCAGTTTCCCGTGCAGTAAAGGAATCCCAGAAGCATGGGTGTCATCAGCAGGTGGGAAAAGATAAAAACAGGTTTGAATCCAATCCGGTCAGATACATGTCCTGCGGTAATTCCGCTGACTGTTCCTGCCACAGTGAACAGGGAAAAAATCACACCTGCGGAAACAACCGAATAACCTTTTTGCACATACAGCACCGGCATAAAAGTCAGAAAAGACTGCCCCACCACAGCGCGCAGAAACATCACAACCCATATCAGGGCAACGGTTTTCCATGCACTGCCCAGACTTTCTCTGATGGAGCCGATAAATCCCAGATTGCGCAGTCCCTCTCCCGCGGGACATGGAAGAATCATGTATATCCACACAAACACGATCAGACCGAATATCATGGTGAAGGGAAGTGCATCCAGACCGAAACGGGCTGCATACCATGTGATGAACAGGGGCCCCACACCAAAAGCAAATGTTCCGCCCGTATTGAATACAGACATGGCAAACCCCGCCCTGCTGCCGGAGTATACAGGAACCATGCCGGTGACAGAGGGATGAAACATGGATGATCCGAAAGAACCCAGAGCAGTGGCAATAAGCAGTGTTGCAAACCCTGTGGAAATGCCGGACATGGGCACAAAAATCACAGGCATAAGAAGACCGGCCAGAATAAAGGAGCGTGTCCGGTACCTGTCTGCAAAATAACCCACAGGCGGCTGCACAATAAAGGCCAGAAAACGGCTGAGTCCCGCAATGATTCCCACCTGTGTCAGGGAAAGCCCCATTTTTTCCACAAACAGGGGAAAAAGCGGGGACGTGAAGGAACTGTAGAAGTCTCCTGTGAAATGCACCAGAGTCAGGGCAAAAAGCACACGGATATTGATGCCTTCCCTTTGTTTGATTTCAGATTGCTGGATCATTATGACATTTCTCTTCAGAATTAATAAACTGTGAATTATGAATAAGCTGTGGATTAATCCATAACTTGTTCATGGAGGCAGAATCTCAGGATAAAGATGAGTTCCTGGAGACCGGTCTTTTTATCTCCGTCTATGTCCGGCACAATTTTTGGAGCATTTGACTGCGTGCCGGTGAGCATTTGCAGAATCATAACAGCGTCAGCCAGATCAGTTTTTCCATCTCCGTTCATATCCCCGGCATCGTTTCGGGTCAGGGCAATATCCGCACGCGCAGCCCCGCCTGAACCAACCGGAATATCCCTTACCGTCTGTTCCCTGTACCCTTCCGCTGAAACACGAATGCTGTAGGTTCCCGGCAGAAGCATCCGGTGATAATCCCCCACATCCGGATCGGTAAATACATTGTGATCAATTCCTTCAACACGGACAGCAGCTTTCAGAGGTTTTCCGCTGATGCTGTCTGTAACAATGCCCCGTATGCCTTTCAGGCTCCACTGCATATAGGCAGGCATGGCAGAGCGGTTGTCCTCCCACAGAGCAGATATTTGAGAAAAATTCGGCCAGTTGTCATCTGAAAGCTCAATGGTCACCTGATTGCATCCCAGCCAAAGATAATGCCAGTCCTGCATTCCGCCATATACCTGATACCATTCTACGCCGTTGACAATTCCCCGCCAAAATTCACTGCTGTTATACATCGGAAGATTTTTAGATGAATACGTGAGGGACTGTTCAATAAAAAGTTCATCATCCGGACAAGCCGAATATACGGATCTGGAATCCGGATCTGAATCAAAAGGATAATTGACCAGCAGCGCTCCTGTGTGAAAAGAGGCTGAAAGCACAGGGGAATTTGCCATTGCCCAGTTCATGACATGCCGGGTTTCCGCAGGCCGGGCTTCAAAACTGGCAAAAGGGTCTTTAACCCGATCCGGAAAACTGCGGTTGAGATCGGTTCCGTTCGCGTTAGAGCGAATTCCCATCTCGTATCCATCCGGATTCATCAAAGGCATGATCCAGATTTCCGTTTCATTCACCAACCCTGTCAGTTCCGGATTTGTTCCATACTCTTCTGCCAGCAGATGAATCAGGTTCATGCTCAGTTCCATTCCCACCGGTTCATCTCCGTGCATGGAAGAAATAAAAGTGATTTCCGGCTCATCCTCTTCTGTATCCGGCTGATCCGTTATTTTCATCACCCAAAGTTCCCGTCCCTGCACTGACTGTCCAATGCTGAACACCCGGCAGAGGTGGGGATACGTTTCTGCAATCGCGGCAAGTTCCTGTCCCATTCCCTCATAAGATCGGTAATTCGCTGTTCTGCGTTCCTCATGGGGAAAAGAATCTGGTATAAGACTGATTTCATAGCCAAGTGCGGCAATTTTTTCCAGAATTTTCTCGGAAGCATACACAAAGACTTTATTTCCCTGTACATTGTCCACATCCGCGCCCATGTCAATGAGCCGCATCAGTCCTTCCCGATCCCAAACAGTGATTTCTGCTTTTTTTATGGAATCCGGATCAAAGGAAAAGGATGTGCAGACAGGAAGAATGAAAAAAAACAGAAATGGCAGAGAAAGGTTTTTCATTGGAAGACTCCGCTGATCAGATTCAATTATGACAAGGGGAACACCAGACAGATAAGCAGGTCAGCATAATACCGATTCGCCATTGATTTGATGGTCAGTTTTTCCGCAGTTGAGCGTGTGCAAAAAACCGCTCCGCTTAATTTTTGCACTCCTCCGGCTGTGCAAAAAACCGCTCCGCTTAATTTTTGCACTCCTCCGGGGTTAAATGCGTGTGCAAAAAACCGCTCCGCTTAATTTTTGCACTCCTCCGGGAGTTCAATGCGTGTTGATAAAGCACTATGGCGTTTACTGCTTTTGCGGCATACGGATCACTGTCACCGGTTTTGTGCACCGCCGCACCACTCTTCTGGCTGTGTTTCCGATAATGGCTCCTGTCAAAAGGCCGTATCCCTGAGTTCCCATCACAACCATGTCATATTCCGGTTTTTCTGCTTCGGCCAGAATTTCCTCTGCGGGATTGCCCTCTCTGAGAATCGTATTTTCCACAATAAAGGGACATCCGTGCAGATCTTTGCTGATTTCTGCGCAGAAATTTTGGATGTTTTTGCGTATGCTTTCCTGAAATCCTTTTTCACGCTCTTTTCTGATGGCCGCCCATTTTTCCTCTCCCACATAATCTATCAGCATACGGATGCCGGTGGTGGAAAGATCATCAATGACATGAAGAAGGGTGAGCTTTGCATCAAATTTGTCAGCCATAAATGCCGCATAACGGAAGGCATAACGGGAATTTTCCGAAAGATCGGTGGCAAACAGAATTTTTCTGATTTGCACAGGCATGTTTTCCTCCTTTTTGGGGTTACATATCCATCTTGAAGAACTGGTCTTTTTCTGTCACTGCATCCGAACGGCTGGAATAACGCTTAGGCACTGTTCCGGCCTTGAAACATTCAAAAATCACCTTCCGGCTCTCCGGCACAGGCAGCAGACCGGTATCTGCATCTATTTTGGAAAAAACAATCCCTCCGGGAACAGCAAAATCCCTGACCGGTATATCTTCATGAATTTTTTTCATGAAATCCAGCCAGATGGGGCTTGCCGACCTGCCCCCGCTTTCCTTATGTCCCAAAGATCGTTCCTGATCATATCCCACCCAGGTTCCGGTGATATAATCCGGCGTATAACCGA
>CAZHPS010000488.1:0-5143 GCA_964534335.1 uncultured Desulfobacterales bacterium | reverse complement strand
ATGGTGGTGAATTTTGATCAGATGGCCGCAGAATATCCCACTGCACCGGCACGGAGAAGTTCCGTACAGGAAAAAAGCAGTTATGTGATTATCACCACAAACGCCATCCGCTCGGCTTCGGCACAGATGGCAAATTTTGTGCAGCACAAGGAAAACCGGGGCTATGCGGTGCGGGTGTTTACGGAAAATATCTGGGGAGGCGGAACAGGGGATACGGCATCAGAAAATATCCGCAACTGGCTCATTGCCAATTACGAAGTGATGAATATTGAATATGTCCTGCTCATCGGCAATCCCAATCCCGCAACCGGCGATGTCCCGATGAAAATGCTCTGGCCGAGGAACAATGCCACAAGATACCCTGAATATAAAGAGTCTCCGTCCGATTATTATTACGCAGACTTGACCGGCAACTGGGATTTGGACGGAGACGGCAAATTCGGAGAATGGGGCAACGATTTTGGGCCGGGCGGTGTCGACAGGATTTCTGAAATCGTTGTAGGCAGAATTCCCTATTATGGAAATACCGCTGATCTGGACAGTATTTTAGCCAAGACAGTCGCTTATCAGAATGAAACCAATCAGGAATGGCGGAAAAAAGTGCTGCTGCCGATGGAGCCGAGTGACTGCTCTACCCCCGGATATCAACTTGGCGAAGCAATCAAAAATGATATTATTTCTCCCAAAGGTTGGGCTTTTCACAGGCTGTATGACACTGTGTATGATATTCCCGATCCGAAATATGATGCCTGCAGAGGTATGACAATTCAGCCTCCGCCTCCCGGCGATACAGAAACTTTTTCCTGCACTGAAAACAATGTAACAACTGTTTGGAACAATTCAGATTACGGAGCAGTGTTTTGGTTTACACATGGATGGTATGACTCGGCATCCGGCATAATGGATGGTTCACACGCAGCAACACTTGATAACATTCACCCCAGTTTCACTTTCCAAGGATCATGTTTTAATTCACATCCTGAATCAAGTAATAATTTAGGCTCTTCTTTACTGAAAAATGGAGCAATCGCCACAGTCGGTGCAACCCGTGTTTCATGGTATGGACCTGAACAGGTTACTTATGAAGGAACAAATTCCAATCAAGGTATGGTTTATGAATATGCAAAAAGATTAGTTTCCAAAGGGATGAAATGCGGTTATGCTTTGCATGATATGAAACAGGAACTTTATATTTCCAATGGCGAGTATGCACCTGAATTTTGGATGAATTATACAGATTTCTGCCTGTACGGTGATCCGGAAGTTGCCCTGATTGAAACAAATATCACTGACAATCCGCCCACAATTTCTGACATTCCCGACCAGACCACGCAGAGAGATATTGAAATCACTGTTCCCTTTACTGTCAGTGATGACATCACACCTGTAGCTGATCTTGTCCTGTCCGTGACTTCCTCAAACACCGCTCTTGTGCCGAATGCAAATATGGTTTTTGGCGGTTCAGGTCAGGAACGGACACTGAAAATTACGCCTGCTGCCGGGCAGACAGGTTCCTGCACGGTTACAATCACTGCGAAAGATGAATTAAATCAGGTCAGCACCGAAAGTTTTCTTTTCAGTATCAGCGAATTGGCAGAATGGCAGTGGATGAATCCGCTTCCTCAGGGAAATACAATCCGTGATGTTTGGGTCTATTCTGAAAATTCTGTATTTACCGTAGGAGAAAACGGTACAATTATGCATTATGACGGCATGAATTGGGAAGTGATGGACAGTGGTACATCCTATATTCTTGAAGGTGTCTGGGGATTTTCACCGGATAATGTGTATGCAGCCGGATGGGGCGGAACAATCCTTCATTACAACGGGGTGACATGGACAGAGATGGATAGCGGAACCTATCAGTATCTATATGACATTTGGGGCAATGCGCCTGATGACATATATGCTGTAGGATCATATGGAACTATCTTTCACTATGACGGGATAAAATGGTCTGAAGAATCTTCCGGCACTTCAGAATGGCTTTATGGAATATGGGGTGTTTCAGACACTGATATTTATGCCGTAGGAGGAAAATCCAGTACATACAACAACTACGGAACCATTTTGCATTATGATGGGAATAACTGGTCAGAATTGGATTTGAATATTCCCCAAATGCTGAGAAAAGTCTGGGGAAGTGGCAGTAATAATATCTTTGCTGCAGGGCTGGAAGGCGTGATTTATCATTTTGATGGCAGCAGTTGGAAATCTATGAATACGGGTACAACAGATTGGTTTTGGGATATTTGGGGTACAAGTTCAGATAATGTATATGCCTTATCACTGTTAGGCGGAATCTATCACTTTAACGGCAGTGTTTGGGCCAAGATTTGGGACGGACAGGATTTGAGACAAATTGGGATTCACGGAAGCAATGTCAATAATATCTTTGCAGTGGGTGAAGGAAATACCATTGTCCGTTATAACGGAACTAAATGGGAAATCGTCATGCCAAAAGGCTCATCTGCTGAGCTTCTGGATGTATGGGGTTTTTCCTATGATAACATCTATGCTGTCGGAAGCAACAGTACAGTCATGCATTACAATGGCAATACATGGATTCCGATAGAGTCATTATCAACAGCCGGCTCCATTTTTGAAGGTATATGGGGAGCCAGTCCGAACAGTATTTTTGCTGTCTCAGCCTCCGGCAATATTTATTCTTACAATGGTAACAACTGGGACATATCACTGGCAGATGCTCCTGTATGGTTTAAATGTATCTGGGGAACTTCTTCAACCGATGTGTATGCGACCGGCTCCGGATTTTTTGATAACGGATGGGGAAGTAAAATTTATCATTTTAATGGAAATACATGGTCTGAAATTTACAGTCATTCTGATTACGGACTGGAGAGTATTTGGGGAAATTCTGTTACAGGCATGTATTTTATCGGAACCCGTGGAAGCAATGGCAGTGTCATCCTCAGATATAAAAACAGTACATGGACTGAAACGGAAATTGCCGATACCAATCTGTCTGACATATGGGGATTTTCTGAAAACAGCATTTATGCGGTGGGAGACCGTTCCACTGTTCTCCATTTTGACGGAAATTCATGGTCAAAGATGGATATTGACGGCATTATATTTGAATGCATATGGGGAACTTCTGAAAATAATCTTTTTGCGGCAGGCCGACCTGTTCATAATGGCGATGCAACATTGAAGCGTGCAGTTTTTCATTATGATGGCCAAAGATGGACGGAATTAAATGTTGATACAATCAATACGATAAATGCTGTGTGGGGAAGCTCCGCGAACAATGTAATCGCGGTAGGGGAATTCGGAACGATTCTGCATTATACGCCCCCGGCAGCCAATCCTGTATTGTCAATTGATAAAGAAATCCAATCTGTTTTATCCTCTTCGGGTTCGGCAGTTTTCAATATCAGCAACGCGGGAACCGGCTCTCTGACCTGGACAGCCGAAGAAAATTCCCCCTGGTTTTCTATCTCCCCGTCATCCGGCTCCGCGCCCGGAACCCTTACCGTAACCTATGAGGTAAACACCGGAGAGGAACGCAGCGGAGAAATCCTCATCACTGCTGAGGGAGCGGAAAACAGCCCCAAAACAGTAAAACTCATTCAGGCCCGCAAATCTGCCTCCCACTTTACAACCATCTGGTCAGGCAAACCCATTGATTCCATGCTCTTTATGATCGGAAACGCCATGATAAACGGTGTTTCCATGCAGCCCGGAGATGAAATCGCTGTGTTTGACGGCCAGTACTGTGTCGGGGCCATTATCATTGACGGCCCGATCTCTTATCTCAAAACCCAGTTCATGGCTTCAATGGATGACGACCCTCTGGATGCAGTCATCAACGGATTCACACCCAACCATGCCATCACCTTCAAAATATGGGATGCGAGCGCGGGAGTGCAGTATGACAATGTGCAGGCATACTTCAAGGACTCGAACGGAAATGACAGAACCCCGTTTCCCTTTGCCGCAAAAACCGAATGCCCGGTCATGCTGGAGGTCGGAAATCAGCAGCAGGCCATCAGTCTGTCAACCGGATGGAATATCATGTCATCCTATGTGGTTCCTGAAAATACAGACATGATGGCTGTGGTTCAGCCACTGATTGATTCCGGCAGACTGATCAAAGTGATAGATGAATCCGGCAACAGACTTTTCCGGTTCATGGGGGAATGGCTGAACTATATCGGTTCCTATGATCCCAGACAGGGCTATCAGATCAAAGTCACATCCGATTCACAGCTTGCCGTTAAAGGGGGTTCTGTACTTTCCCTCAGCAATATCTATGCTCCATCCCAGAGCGACATTCCCCTTGCCAAAGGCTGGAATATCATCAGCTATCCATTTCCCCAGCCCCAGGCGGCCATGACTGCGCTTCAGCCCCTGATTGACAGTGGTGTATTGGAAAAGGTCATAGACGAATCCGGCAACCGGATTGTCCGCTTCATGAACGAATGGATGGATTATATCGGCAGTTTCGAGGCCGGTAAAGGATACCAGATCAAAGTGAATGCGGATGTCCTGTTTTCCATCAGGGAACCAGGACTTTCAGGCCGTTCCGAAGACATTCCCCGTGCCGTTCCCCGCACTCCGGCCGTTCATTTCACACCGATCTGGACAGGCAATCCCTTCGGCAGCATGATCATTTATGTGACAGGCATAGCAGGCGCAACTGTGCAGCCCGGTGATGAAATTGCCGTGTATGACGGTGAAAACTGCGTGGGCGCATCTCCCGTGCAGTCCGCCATATCCGATCAGAACCGCCTGCGCATTGCCTGCGCATCCGATGATGACATCACAGACAGCATTGTCAGCGGATTCATGCCCGGAAACACCATCTCCTTCCGTTACTGGAATTCCGCACAGAACAGGGAAATCACGGACATTGCCACTGCTTACATCAGTCTTGCGGACGGACAGCCCGCAGCGGTGCAGACATTCACGGTCAACGGGGACATCCGTGCTGTTCTCACAATCGGAAGCGGCACTGCCGAACCCACCCTGCTGGATGCGGTTCTGGCACTGAAACTGCTCACCGGCATATATTTCAATCCCGAAAACACCAATGCGGATGCCGATGGGGACGGAAAAGTGCAACTCAGCGATGTGATTCTGATTCTGCAGAAAGTCGCAGGAATCAGGCAGTAATTTC
>CAZHPS010000487.1:0-5182 GCA_964534335.1 uncultured Desulfobacterales bacterium | reverse complement strand
CTGCAAATGTTTCAGGTAATGGTATAAGTATATTTTCAATGGAGAATTGGTATAAGACACCACTGAAATCAGATAAATCAGACGAATCACAGTTCAGATAACCGCGCCTGAAAAATCTTGGTAAAACCTTTAATCCTGTGAATCCGGGTTGAGACAGCCGCAAATCCGGGTTCATTCTGTTTCTTTTCCTTCTGAACCTTCCGGTATTCTTCTCTTATCCACTCCTGCATATGCCGGCTTTCTTCCGGCTGCCAGCCATTTTTTATGAACAGTTCAAAATCCTTAACATACTGTTCTTCAAAATTTTCTTCATCCGGTATTTTCGGAATGGCCTCACTGTAATATTTCCGTGCAGTTTCCGGATCGCTCAGAAGAAAATGGGCATGGCCGAGCCTGATGGTTACTATGTAATTATCCTTATTAAGTGCATAGGATATTCCCAGTTCATTCTGGCCTTCGGCAAATCTGCCCTGTTTGATCATTATCCATCCCAGAATTCCCAAATAGACTTCCTTCATTGGCCGGTTCAAGTTCTGTCAGTCTCCGGAAATCTGCTTCAGCCTTTTGAAAAAACATTTTTACGTTGTAACTATTTGCCCGTGTCCGCAAGCATCTATGTGAAAAGGGGCAAGTGATCCGATTGCAGATTTCTATGCACTGATCATAATATTCTTCTTTCCAAAATTTCTCTGCCTCTTTCCAGAGTTTTTCAATCTCTTTCTGATTTTTTTCATGCCTTTTTACTTGGGAAAGCACCATCAGCCGTTCCTGTGCCTTTTCATTTCCAAGCCCTGCGGACTTCCTGATACCATGTTTCGGCCTGATGATAATCGCCTTCCCTGAAATAAATTCGACCATTTTATTCCCGGAAAAAGCAGGGTCGAATATTTTTAAAACAGCTTCTATAGCCTTTAAGAAAATAGTTTTGGGGTTGTCTGAAATTTTAAAATATTTGAATTCAGTATGTTAAAAAATTAGCCACCCCAAAACAATTATCTTAAACACTATAAAATATGAGCATTTTCACAGAAGATAATCTGTTAATCAGGAAGCATCAAGACTTTACATTAATTTTGGAATTATCAGTGGAAAAAACAACATTTTGCAATCATACGGAAAAAGCTGACCTTATTGTATAAAGTCAATGGCGAATTGGTATAAGGTGATTTCTGAAAATAAATATACCATTTCAGTTCAGGCACAGGCTGGAAGCTTATGCTACTTTGGTGGGATATTCTTTTCTGGAAATCACCTAAGTCCCTGATATTTTTCAACTCATGGCAAAATCTGATTTTGAAAAAATAAAATACAGGGTAAATCAGCTCCAAAATTTGCAGCTTCAGATTTAACTGCCTGAAATTTTTAATACCAAAAAAGCAAAAAAATTACCGAAGTATTGTAAATCACCTTAATCCTTTAATTATGTGAATCATGGTTCAGACAATGTGGTATACCATTCCATCGTGATTTCAAGCCCCTTTTCAAATGAATATTCAGGTGAGAATCCCAGTATGGACTGTGCGCGGGAAATGTCAGACAGAGAATCGCGGATGTCTCCGGCACGGGCAGGGCCGTATTCCGGGGACATATCCAAACCGGACATACGGGAAATCATTTTCCATAACTGATTAATGCTTACGCTGGTTCCAATGCCCACATTGAAATTCTGCCCCCCGATGCCGGGTATTGAAGCCGCAAGCAGGTTGGCTTTTACCACGTCTTTTACAAAAACAAAATCACGGGTCTGCCCACCATCTCCATAAATCACGGGACGCTCTTTTTCAGCGGCTTTGTTCATGAAAATGGAAATCACACCCGAATAGGGCGAAGACGGATCCTGACGGGGGCCGTAAACATTGAAATAGCGCAGGCTCACGGTTTCCAGCCCGTATAAATCATTATACATCCGGGCATAATACTCGCCCGTGAGTTTCTGCACAGCATAGGGACTCATGGGTTTGGGCAGCATATCCTCACGTTTGGGCATCTGCGGATCATCTCCGTACACTGCGGAGGAGCAGGCAAAAACCACGCGTTTCACACCGTTCTGCCGTGCGCTTTCAAGCAGTTGCAGGGTTCCCAGTTCATTAATCTGCGCTGATGTAATTGGATCCTGCACAGTACGGGTGACAGAAACTTCGGCAGCTTCGTGAAAAATGACATCACAGCCTTTGACTGCGCTGTTCATGAATTCCTGATCCCGTATATCGCCCTCATAAAGCATGATTTTGTCTTTGATATGGCTGAGATTGGACAGATGCCCGGTGGATAAATTGTCAACCACACGGACTTCGCAGCCGTCAGCAGTCAGGGCATCTGCCAAAGCCTCTGTAATATGGGAACCGATAAAACCCGCACCCCCTGTCACCAACACTCTGTTGAAATTAAGATTCATTTTTTCTCCTTATCCCTTTATCACGCCAAAAAAAATCATCAATATTTCTCTGCTGTCTGTCAATGAAACGCACTGCATTCCGGGAATATCTGACACCAGCAGGAAGGTGTCATACTTGTTCGCCATTGGTTTTATACAATGCTGAATGCAAATCCGGAGAAGTGCAAAAATTGGGCAGAGCGGTTTTCTGCACACGCAGAACAGCGTAAAAACTGACGGTATTGTATCAAATCAATGTGGAATTGGTATAACACAGGAAACGCAAAGATGCAAAGGGGCAGAGACGCAAACGCTGTTTTTAGGTGATTTCCGGAAAAGAATATCCCGCCAAAGCAGCATAAGCTTCCGGCCTGTGCATTGTGCCTGTGAACTGAACTGGGATATTTATTTTCAGAAATCACCTAAACATCTTCCCATGAAATGCACTTTTCCGGGCATAATGCAATGGCCTCATTGATCAGGTCTTCGGGATATTCGCAGCCCGGCTCCGGGTCAATGATATTGATAAATCCAAGATCACTGCCGCAGAATACCGAAGGCGCAACCTCAATACACCCGCCGCAGTGATTGCAGTCACCATATTCAACAGACGGTTTTTTCATGTCCATCTCCTTTCAGGCAGGATTTGCTGCGCTGATCTTTCCTGTTTCTTTTTGAAAAACAGAAACAGGATATTTACGCTCTCTGCACTGACTGATTTGTATCATCATACAGTTTCCAAATTCGGCCTGTAACTGACAGGAATCCGGGCAATCTGCATAACAAGACGCAAAGCCTCATTGACAGATTCATCAGTCGGAAAGGCTTTTACAACATCAGGCTCAAGCAGAATCACATTTTTTCCTGTCCGCCGATGGGCAGCGTATCTGCCTTTTGCAACAACTGTCATCTCAGACAGGTCATATTCATCACGCAGTTCATAATCATCATAATTATTAGGAGTTTGCATAAAATTCTTCCTCTTTCTTTGTTGCCTTGCGTGAACTGATGATACGGATTTGTCCGTCCCGATCCGTATGTGCAACCATCAAAAGCCTTCCATGCTTTGATAATCCAATGGTAATATATCGCTCTTCATCAACAGAATGCTCTTCATCAATCACAGTTATGAACATCGGATCATCAAAAACTGTCGCTGATTCATCAAATGAAATATCATGTTTTTTGATATTTTTGTCAGCCTTTTCCGGATCCCATTCAAAATGAAGTTTCATGGAATATTATGCTTTTAAAATAAATAGTTAAATAAGTTACCAGTGCCTGTGTATCTGTAACGTATTTGTTCATATGCTGCTTTCAGATTCATAAAGAATATGTGCAGAAGAATTCCGGTCAAGTTCTTTCAAATCCTGTTCGAGTCTGTCATAATCAACTGAAAAATTTCTGAAAAGCCCACCGAGTTTTCCGAGTTTCCTTTTATTTTCCATAAAAATGACCAATACTCCGACCGGACTGTGAAATTCGGGCGTTTCAACAAGTTCCACATTTCCGTTTTTATAAATTCCTTCTATTGCATAATTCATATAACATCCTTTCTTTTGATTAAAAAGAACTATAGTGTTTAAGATAATTATTTTGGGGTAGCTGATATTTTCAACATACTGAATTTAAATATTTTATAAATTTGGACAACCCCCAAAACTATTTTCTTAAAGGCTATATCTGTTTTTTGGTAGTGGGTCAAATCCGTTGAGCTATAACATTACTCAGAAAATTTGATGGTAAACAGCCACGAATTGCACGAATGACACGAATTGCATGAATTATGGTTTGTGCATCCGTGCAGATTCGTGTTATTCGCGGCTGTTTAAACTGTACCGATACTTAAAACATTTTTATAAACTCTGCTGAGACAAGCCTTTCCAATGCGGTATCTTACAACAGAAATGTTTCAAGTAATAGTATAATACTGAATCGCTTTTGAAAATATGCTTATGAAAAAAACAACGCTTTGTAATCAAAAAGAAAAACCGGCTGTATTGTATAAAACCAATGGTGATTCGGTATAAGCCTGACTCCGGGTCGGGAAAAAATCCGTAAGGATTGAAATTATTACAGAAAAAAATTGAAAAACAAATAATAATCCCGGAAGGGATGACATTATCAGCCGATGTAACCCATTTGAATAACCTGTGGATAAAATACACAGGTTATTCAAATGCTTATTCATTCACAGCCTGTATTTTCAGCCTTTGATGGCCTGCCCGATCTGTTTTCCGAAGGCAAAGCATTTTTCCAATGCAGCTTCATCAGGCACATACTGCTGTTTCAGACCCGGTTCAATCATCTGGAATTTCATATCGTTGAGTTCGCTTTCAATGATCTTCACGCTTTCTCCGCTCCAGCCGAAGGAACCGAATGCCGCGCCGATTTTGTTCTGGGGTTTTAAGCCTTTCATATAGGTCAGAATATCGGCCACTGTGGGGAAAATGCCGTTGTTCAGGGTGGGAGAACCCACAATGACTGCTTTGGCATCCAGCACTTCGGTCATAATATCGCTGCGATCAAATCCCCTGAGTTTCATGGGATGCACATCAATGCCTTCACTGTGCAGACCGTCCGCTATGGACAGAGCCATTTTATGGGTGCTGTACCACATGGTATCATAAATAATTACAGCCTTCTGTTTCGGTTCCTGCCTGCTCCATTCTGCATACGCTGTAATGATTTTTCCCGGATTTTTCCACAGCACACCGTGATCCGGGCAGATCATGTCAATTTTCAGTCCCAGTGAAGTGACTTTTTCCACCAGTTTGAGAATCAGGGGCGCATACAGCAGCAGGATAT
>CAZHPS010000486.1:0-5197 GCA_964534335.1 uncultured Desulfobacterales bacterium | reverse complement strand
AAAATTTGGATATTTTGCCAAATGCCAAAGCCTGATTTTGCCGTATTCAAACGAACATTATCTCTTTTGATACGGGATTTGTTCCCATAAAAATCATGGCGGTATATTTTTAAAACAGCTTCTAAAGATTGTTGACTGAAAACCCTAAGGGTCTGTATCAAAATAACCTGTTATAAAAACCCTTAGGGTTTTTCGGACAGACATTTTCTGAAAATCTATATATAAACAAAATCAGTATATTTAAAAAAATATAATAATATTAATTTGTTATTTTTTTATCAATATGTGCATACCCACTACCAAAAATTGGGGGTATGGTATTTTTCTCTGTGCTATCTGCGGATAGTTTTCCTCCGTGTTTTTTGTGGGACATTTTTCATGCGGAACAGAGAATCTGATCCCCAAACATTCCCCTGTCAAATTTTCACTTGATATTTTTCTGAGAATATCAGAAAATTGACTTATTTTGTTTTGGGAAAAACCATTAATGTGCACCGGCATTGAAAGGAGAAAGACATTGAAAATCTACACACGCGGGGGAGATCAGGGAAAAACCAGTCTTTTCAGCGGGGAACGTGTTTCCAAAAATCATGAACGGGTGGATGCATATGGGGAGATGGATGAACTGGGTTCTGTTCTGGGCGCGCTGGCTGCCTCTCTGCCAGAGCAGCAGGAAAGTCTTATTGAGGAAATCCGGCAGATTCAGTCTGACCTGCTACACGCGGGCGCGCTGCTGTCCACTTCCCCGGATTCGGCCTCGTTCCGTTCCCTGACACCTTTTCTGCCGGAACAGAGCAGATGGCTGGAAAATGCCATTGATCGGATGGATGCAATACTGCCTCCCCTGAAGTCCTTTATTCTGCCGGGCGGAGAGATGTCTGCGGCCTGGGCACATATTGCCAGAACAGTGTGCAGGAGAGCGGAAAGGCGGATTATCGGGCTGACCGCATCCGGAACAGATACGGAAAAAATACAGGAATATCTGCTGCCTGTCACAGCATATATCAACCGCCTGTCTGATTATCTCTTTGTGCTGGCCCGCTGGTGCAACCATATCGCAGGCAGGCCGGACATCAGTTGGAAAAAATGAATATGCTGCCATATGCAGTTTTGTTTAACACATTCAGCATATTGAAAAGTTTACGGAGGAATGCAAAAATTGTATTTCTGCACTCGGTAACTGCTTCATAACCGGTCTGCTGACATTGAAATTATGATCCGAAGGAGTGCAAAAATTAAGCGGAGCGTTTTTTTGCATCTGATCCGGAGGAGTGCAAAAATTAAGCGGAGCGGTTTTTTGCATCTGATCCGAAGGAATGCAAAAATTAGGCGGAGCGGTTTTTTGCATCTGATCCGAAGGAGTGCAAAAATTAGGCGGAGCGGTTTTCTGCATCTGATCCGGAGGAGTGCAAAAATTAGGCGGAGCGGTTTTTTGCACACCCGTGTATACCATTACTTAGAACATTTGATGGTGCAGCCACGAATTGCACGAATTGCACGAATTATGTTTTGTGCAATTCGTGCAGATTCGTGTCATTCGTGGCTATACTGTCAAATCTTCTGAGTAATGGTATATGTGACAAAGTCCGGATACCGGTATTCTGTATTCAACGGAAATATCAGGAATTAACCGTATGAAAGATATGAAAAAAAACTCTCTTTTTCTGCGTATTCTGCCCTACCTGCTGGTGGCAGTTGCACCTTTGTGCTGGGCCGGAAACATTGTTCTGGCACGGGGTATCATTCATATGATTCCTCCGGTCAGCCTGTCTTTCTGGCGTTGGACTGTTGCGTTTCTGATCCTTCTGCCTTTTACGCACAGATACGCGCTGCGTGACAGATCCACTGTAGTGCATAACTGGAAAATTATGATCGTCCTGTCCGTGCTTGGGATTTCCTGTTTCAATACACTGCTCTATACTGCTGTGCATACCATCACAGCCATCAACGGTGCACTGATCCAGACCACCATGCCCGCGTTCATTATCCTGATCTCCATGCTGCTGTACAAAGAAAAGGTTACGGCTGTTCAAAATTTTGGAGTGTTTTTGTGTATCTTTGGAGCGGTTCTTGTGGTGCTGCGCGGAGATCTCAGCGCGTTTGTCAGTATGTCATTTGCACAGGGGGATGTGCTGATGCTGATTGCCGTGCTTCTCTATGCCCTTTACACTGTGCTGCTGCGCAAACGTCCGCTCATTCATCCGCTCAGTTTTGTCACCTACACTTTTGGCATCGGATCCCTTGCAATCCTGCCTCTTTATGTGTGGGAACATATGCACTGTGAACCCTATGCAGTTACTTTGCATGTCATCCTGAGCGTTCTGTATGTTTCAGTTTTTCCTTCCATTGTGGCCTACCTGTGCTGGAACCGGGGAGCGGAATCCATCGGGCCGAACAAAACCGGGCTGTTTATCAATCTGATACCGGTATTTGCCTCCATTATGGCTGTCATCTGGCTGGATGAAACTCTGCGGGCCTATCATACAGTGGGAATGTCGCTGATTTTCGGGGGGATGCTTCTTTTCAACAGGAGATGATCTGATACCGGTTCGCCATTGATTCTGTACAATAAATCCGGAGGAGTGCAAAAATTGAGCGGAGCGGTTTTCTGCACACGCGGATCAGCCAGTGACAGTATTAAGTCAATGGAGAATCGGTATTATAAGTACGCAGCCGAAAGTTTTCGGGTATTCAAAAAACCGGATTTTTCCAAAAAATCCGGTTTTTCTTTGATTTGATACAGTATCGTCAGTTTTTACGCTGTTTCGTCTGTGCAAAAAAACCGCTCCGCTCTTTTTGCACTCCTCCTAATCTGTGTCTGTGCAGAAAACCGCTCCGCTCAATTTTTGCACTCCTCCTAATCTGTGTCTGTGCAGAAAACCGCTCTGCTCAATTTTTGCACTCCTCCTAATCTGTGTCTGTGCAGAAAACCGCTCTGCTTAATTTTTGCACTCCTCCGGATCAGCTCAGTTCAATGGAGAATCGGTATTATACCGATTCTCTATTGAAAATATGCTTATCATTCCCCTCTTGAGAGGGGATAAAGGGGTGTGTTTGAGAATGGGAAAAAACACACCCCCTGCCCCCTCTCAAGAGGGGATTTTCTAAGATTTATATAGAATCAATGGAGAATCGGTATTACAGGAGCCTGCAGGGGACTTGTATTTAAAAGCATTGAGATTGTCAAAAAAGCAATGGGAAATGCCAAAACGGAAACAGGATTAAAAACAGTATCATCGGTTTTGGAAAAAGTGTACGGTACAGAAAAAAAAGTGGCTGCCGGTTTTAAGCAGAATATGAAAATTGTCTTTGATGATTTTCTGCCTCAATGGAACTACAGAGCAATTCCTCTGAGAGTATAGAAATGGAAGTTATTTAATTTTCTTTCCTAAGTATGTTTTCAATGTCGATTTGGTATAAGATTTGTACGGAGAACAGAAGATTTTTTAAAAAAACATAAATAACCTGCCGGTTTTCCGGCAGGTTTTTCAAAGCATGAGAATTCACCATCAGATCAGATTCTGTCAGTCTTTCTTTCCTGCCACCCATTTCAGGCCCCATCCATACATCTGATCACAGTCCGGATGACCATTATGGAAACTGACCAGTTTGGTCACTTTGATGTCCGTGCCGATGAAATCCAGCATGGCAATCGCGCAGAAAGGCCGGGAATCCATCTGGCTGCCCATAGGCACTTCCAGCACGGGCTGTCCCGGAACTTTTACAGTGACAATGCCATCCGTGCTGGCCCAGTTGGGAACCCCTTCATAAATATAGGTGAAAATCAGCACCCTGTTCAACTGGTCGATTTTGGCAAGATTGATCTTCATATTCTCGCCCTGCGCCCATGCACCGGTGCGGTCATCCCCCAAATGCAGAATATAAGGGGGCAGATCAAAATTCCCGAAACTTTTGCCCAAAGGCTGAATCGCGCCTTTGATTCCCATTTTCATGTCAAACAGACAGCCCAGATCCAGATCAACCGATCCTCCGGGTTTTCCTCCGCCCAGAATCTTTGACAGCAGCCCAGAGGGTTTCTGGCCCTGGGGATTCTGATTCCAGTTGAGATTGATAAGCAGTTCACCCGCGCCCGCGCCCCCTTTGGATTTGAGCTGAAAACTGTCGCCCTTGCCTTTGAGGGTTACTTTGGATGCGATTTTCAACTGGTCTGCGCCCGGAATCCGGGTGCGGAAATCTTCCAGACGCATGACCTGACTGTCATTGACGACTTCACTGGAAATAAATCCCGCGCTGAGTTTGCAGATTACAGCCACAGGCCCGGACTGGCGGGAATCAAGCCTGACGGTATGGGATTCTCCTTTGTCGGTAGTCAACCGGACAATCGCGTCATAATCGGCAAAAACTTTGCTGGCTCCGGAAGACGCGTCTGTAAAATTGAGTGCGCAGATATATACGGCCTCAAAATCCGTGAGTTTGGCAATGCGCATATCCTCCCGGTTGTCTCCGCCTTTGGCTCCCACGCCCGCATCACCGGACAGTTGAATAAAGGGAAACTGGTTCAGACTGCCCAGTGATCCGCCTGCATAGTTTTCGGAATAAACTCCTCCTGTTTTGCCGTCTTTGCTTTTGTAGAAAGCCATGAGATCAAGGTCAACAGCAGATGTCCAAATCAGAGAAATGTCAATCCATTTGAATCCGCCGATGTCCGCCTTTGCCCCTTTCTGCTTGAGTTCCATTGTTTTCCTCCCTGATGTGTTTGCTGATCAAAAAAACTGACTGTCACCAAACAGAATATTTATAATGCTTTCTTATCATTTCATCTTTTGTTATCAATCCGGATTTTGTGACTGCTGCCTGAGCAACAATCAGCCGGTCAAAAGGGTCTCGTGTCCATGTCTGCTTTATAGCATAATCAACAACTTTCCCAAACGGTATGCTGCATATCTCCAGTCCGACTGCCTCTTTCAGATACGCAGCAATCACTGGCATGTCTGTATTCAATCTTCCGATTTCATGAAGATATGTCATTTCAAGGGATACCATTGGGGAAATGATTAAAGAATGTTCATTGACAGCCTTTTTTGCATTTTGGCTTAACCTTGAAATATCTCCTGCGTAGAGCCAAACTGCCACATGTGTATCAAGGTAAATCATTGTTCCACTCCCTGCTCCAGTCCATACGAACAATATCTTCCGGATCTCCTTTGATACAGTCAGGATGGGGAATAAGTTTTGA
>CAZHPS010000485.1:0-5237 GCA_964534335.1 uncultured Desulfobacterales bacterium | reverse complement strand
TGCATAATCCCGGTTAATCCCTTAATCCTCTAAATCCGGGTTCAGACAATAAGGAATCCGGCAGAACTGTCTGAACCGGGATTTTCAGGATTAAAGGATTGGCAGGATTGTCTTTATCATGGAAATCCTTTAATCAGGTGAATCAGGGTTCAGACAAAAAACAAGACAAAATCACAACAAAGGAGCACTCATGAAAAAATCTTTTATGCTTATCATGTACATGGCCCTGTGCCTGATTACTTTCCCTTGTTTTGCACAGATTGATGCATGGCAGGAGAATGGAGAGATAACAGCGGAAGAAAAGCAGTGGGCAGTATTTTATGACGAACTTGCTCAGATGATATATGAAAACAACTATAAAGAAGGTATTATACTGGCAGAAAAAACATATGAATTTGCCAAAAAAAATTTTGGTGAAACTGATCTGAAGACGCTAATTTCAATGAACATTCTTGGATTTTTTTATCAATATAATAATCAATATGTTAAAGCTGAATCGCTTTATAAAAAAGTTCTCCAACTGAGTAACAAAGTGATGGGAAAAGAAAACATTCTTACAGTGGGTTCACTCAACAGCCTTGCACTATTATATGAAATACAGGGGCGTTATGTAGAAACAGAGCCACTTTACAAAGAAATATTGCAACTTCATAAAAAAATGCATGGAAAAGAGCACCCAGATACACTGAATTCCATGAATAATCTGGCTGAATTGTATATACGCCAGAGCCGTTACAGCGAGGCTGAGCCGCTTTACAAAGAGATATTGCACATTAACAAAAAAATGATGGGAAAAGATCATCCCGATACATTGAATTCCATGAATAATCTGGCTGAATTGTATAGACGCCAGAGCCATTACAGCGAAGCTGAGCCGCTTTACAAAGAGATATTGCACTTTAACAAAAAAATGATGGGAAAAAATCATCCCGATACATTGAATTCTATGAATAAATTGGCTGAATTGTATAGAAAGATGGGACATTATGTAGAAGCAGAACCACTTTTTAAAGAAACCCTCCATCTGAGACAAAAAGTGATGGGAAAAGAACATCTCGACACAATGGCTTCTATCAATAATCTTGCCGTATTATATAAGGATCAGGGCCGTTACCATGACGCTGAACTTCTTTTTAACGAAGTTGCAGAACTGTGCAAAAAAGTTCTTGGGAAAGAACATCCCGATACACTGATTTCCATCGGCAACTTGGCCTCGCTGTATCAAGCGCAGGGCAGATATACAGAGGCAGAACAGCTTTATAATGGAGTAGTAGAACTGTGTAAAAAAGTGCTTGGCAAGGAACACCCTGTTACACTGACATCCATGAGTATGCTGGCTGAATTGTATAGACGGCAGGGCCGTTACCGAGAGGCTGAACAGCTTTCTATTGGAGTAGTAGAACTGCATAAAAAAGTGCTTGGGGAAGAACATCCCAATACACTCACTTCTATGAACAATCTTGCTGGATTATATATAGATCAAGGCCGTTATGTGGAGGCTGAGAGATATTACAAAGAAACTTGGGAAATAAATAAAAAGATTCTGGGAAAAGAACATCCCGATACACTGATTTTACTTAACAATATAGCTACATTGTATCAGGCACATGGCAAATACAAAGAGGCAGAGCAGCTTTGCAAAGAGGCTTTACAAGGTTGTGAAAAGGTACTTGGAAAAGAGCATCCCGATACACTGACTTCCATGAACAATCTTTCTGGATTATATCAGGCACAGGGCAGATATAAGGAGGCCGAGCCCCTTTATAAAGAGGCTCGGCAACTTTGTGAAAAGGTTCTGGGAAAAGAACACCCTGATACACTGATTTCCATAGGCAACCTGGCCTCATTTTATCAGGCCCAGGGCAGATACAACGAGGCAGAACAGCATTACAAAGATGTCCAACAACTGACTGAAAAGGTAATGGGAAAAGAACATCCCGATACACTGACTTGCAAAAACAACATAGCCACAATGTATAAGGCACTGGGGCGTTATGGTGAGGCAGAGACTATTTTTAAAGAAATCCTGCGAGATCGTCAAAAGGTGCTGGGGAAAGAACATCCCAATACAATAGAGGCTATAAATAATTTAGCCTTCTTGTATCAGGCACAGAATCGTTTCAGAGATGCCGAACCTCTTTTTCAAGAGGCCTTGTGGGCTTATAAAAAGGTTCTTGGAAAGGAACATCCTTCTACACTGATTATCATCAGCAATTTAGCTGTACTGTACAGTCAGCAAGATTGTTACAATGAAGCTGAATCTCTTTTTGAAGAAGCATTGCAAGGTTATATAAAAGTGTTAGGAAAAGAACATCCTTCTACACTGACTTTCATGAACAACCTATCCGTATTTTACAATGAACATGGCCGTTTTGACAAGGCAGAGCCACTTCAAAAAGAAACCTTGGAACTGAGTGAAAAGGTTCTGGGAAAAGAACACCCTGATACACTGATGTGTATTTACAATCTGTCTTTAATATATCAGAAACAGGGCAGGTACAATGAAGCTGAACCTTTATTTAAAAAAGTGGTGCAACTGGGTGAAAATATACTGGGAAAAAATCATCCAACTACTCTGATTTTTTATCAAAGCTATATCTATTTAATGATCAAAATGGAAAAATATAAGGATGTCTTTGATATGTTAAAGGATATGGAAAATCGTTTATTGGACAGGTCATTTCAGGAAATTTATACCATATCCGAAGAAAAAGTTCGCCGGTTCTTTCTAATAAGCATATCTGACTTTCAAAGCATAACTTTCAATTTTTCCAATCTTTATCCTGAAGCCCGGCAATTTGCAGCCAATGTTCTTTTACGATGGAAACAGGTTGATTTTGAGGAAAGTGCAATCCAATACCGTAACCTTTTTGCAAATAAGGATAATAAAGAAATTCAGGAACAGTTATTTGATTTGCAAAAGAAACTGAGCATAAAATTTAGGCAGCCGGAATCTGTTCGGCAATTGCAGGAGATGAAGCATAAAAACCTGTTTCTGCGTCCAGATGAATTGGATGCTGAATCTGCTTTGGCAATAAAAAACCGTTTGAGCTATTTGGAAAACAAAATTCGGGAGCGATCCGGACAAAACAAAACAGAATTGGAAGTTTCCAAAGCTGATTTGGATCAGGTCATCAGCCATCTTCCCAAAGGAAGTGGGTTGATTGAATTCCGGGTTTTCCGTTATGTAAATTTTAAAACCGGTGAATTGAAGAAACAGCATCTTGCGGCTTATCTTCTTATTCCCAACATCGAAGCGGATAAGAGGATATGGTTTGAAGATTTGGGGGAAATCAGAGATATTTTTAAAGCATATTCCGAATCAAAAACCGAAATTTTATACAATCTGCTTTTCACCAAATTTGAGGATAAAATCAAGAACCTGAAAAAACTGTATATCGCTCCGGACGGGTTTCTCAACCAGATTTCTTTTGCCTCTCTCAAACTCCCGGACGGCAGATATTTCTGTCAGCGGCAGGAAATCAGCCAGTTGCAGACAGGCCGGGATTTGCTTGCTCCTCCGGTCAAATCATCTTCCAATCTTTTGGTGGCTATCGGCGGTGTGGATTACGGCAATATGCCAGCCGGAAAAGCAGAAAACAAATCTGCTGATGATGCTTTCAAACATCTGAACATGCGGGCTGCCGGAGAACTTGAAGGATTGAAATATCTGGAAAACAGTCTGTATGAAGCATCCATGATTGAACAACTGTTCAAAGCCAATACCAAAGATGCCAAAACCCTGTTTTTCAGCAAAACCGATGCCACAGAAAAGAACCTGAAAAATCTCCCATCCCCGCCCCGCATTCTGCACCTTTCCACCCACGGTTTTTACCTGCAAAATGCGGAACTCACGGACTGGGCAGAAGAGGCTCCGCTGCTGCTTTCGGGTCTGGCTTTGGCCGGAGCCAATGAGGGATTGCAGGGAAAGCTGGACGCGAACGGCGATGATGGTCTGCTTTACAGCATGGAAGTGCTGGGTCTGAATCTGCAGGGTACGGAACTGGTTTCGCTGTCTGCGTGTGACACCGGCAAAGGCGTGGTGGATTATTCCGAAGGAGTGTATGGACTTGTGCGTGCCTTCCGCACCGCAGGAGCGCAGTCAGTTCTCATGACCCTGCGGGGCGTGGACGATCCTTCCTCCCGCATTTTCATGGAAACCTTTTATGACACATGGCTTTCTTCCGAAAACCTGACACCAGAGGAAGCCCTGCACAAAACCCGGCTCCGTTTCATTAAAAATCCTCCCAAAACGGAATACTATTATAAACCGGAAGTATGGACATCCTATGTGCTGGTGGGAAGATAATGAGGAATGGTGAATGATGAATTATAAATGGTGAATCTGTCTGTACCTGACTCTGAATGTTGTTACAGTCAACTCAGAAATGGCAAAAAGATATAAAAACGTAATTGACTGCCTGAGCCGTTTCAAAGATGATGATGCCACCAAAGGCATTGTCATGATTGGTGAAATCGGCGGATCAGCCGAAGAGGAGGCAGCGGAATACATCAAAGCCAATGTGAAAAAACCGGTGGTGGGATTCATCGCGGGACTGACCGCTCCTCCGGGACGGCGCATGGGACACGCGGGCGCGATTATCAGCGGCAACAGCGGAACCGGACAGAGCAAAGTTGCATCCATGAAAGCCAACGGCATCCATGTATGCGAAAACCTGGCCTATCTCAAAGATGTGTGTCAGGAAACCTTTGCAAAGGTGTAATACCAATTCTCCATTGAAAATATACTTATGATTCGGTTTCCCACAGAGGACACAGAGATAAAAAACCACAGAGAACACAGAGGAAATAACTCATCTATTGTATAAATTCAATGGAGAATTGGTATAATACCAAATCGCTTTTGAAAATATGCTTATGAAAAAAACAAGGGTTTGTAATCAAACAGAAAAATCGACTGCATTGTATAAAACCAATAGCGATTTGGTATAAGCAGAAAAATCGCTCCTTTCAATAACAAAGCGGCATGGGAATATACTTTTCCCTGCCGCTTTTTTTGTCATGACCGTAATACCAATTCTCCATTGGCTTGATTCAGTCAGATTTGACAACTTTCCAAAAGTTGTCAAATCTTATACCGGTGCTGATTGCATCAGATCAATGGGGAATTGGTATAAGATTTTAACCTGACAGAGGTATTGATTCTTGCAAAAAAAGATAAATATACTGATCCAATTTTGGTTTTCTTTGGCACGTTTTTTGCATTACGTTCATTC
>CAZHPS010000484.1:0-5253 GCA_964534335.1 uncultured Desulfobacterales bacterium | reverse complement strand
GTATGGAAGGCAACCCGTTTGCCCCTGAAAATAAAAATTCAGCAGATACTACCTATACTGACAAAGAAGGCGTGGCGAAGATTAAACTGCTCAAGTCAGGAACATGGCTTCTGCTTGTCAAACAGGAGATGGCTTATCCGGATGCAGCAGAGTGTGACAAAAAGTCATGCGCGGCTACTCTGACCTTTCAAGTCAGGTAGATTCTGAAAATAAACCCTGAGGGTTTCAAAAATCCTTGGGGTTTTTCTTGAAAAACGGAGAATATAAAAGATGAAAAGAAATTTTTTTGTATTTATATTGATGTGTTATATATACATTGGACTGATTTTTATGTCTTTCAGTACAGTTACTGCTGAAGATGCTGTTGACATATCAGATCGGTCAACTGGTGAAGCTGTCAAGAAAGCATCAGAGAACGAGCCATCCCCGGAAACAGTATATCAGCTTGATGAAGTGACTGTTACGGGAAAAATTATTGATGAAACTACGGCTAATATTCCTGCTGTGGTGGAATCCCTGACTGCTGAAGGTATTGAAAGAATCAATGCTGTTGATACATCGGATGCCTTCAAGTACATGCCTGGATCTTACCTTAGAAAACTCTATCCGGGTTCCACAAACAGACCTCTGGTTGTCCGGGGTAACAGTTCCGCCATGACCGCAAGAACACAGGTTCTGGCAGACGGTATTCAGATCAGCGATTTTCTGGCAGCAGGGCATAGCAATTCACCCAAATGGTTCATGGTTGCCCCCCAGGAGATTGAAAAAGTGGATATGATTTACGGTCCCTATTCTGCTGCTCTTAGCGGCAATTCTCTCTCAGGGACGGCAATGATTACCACCCGCTTTCCGCAGGAGAGGGAGATTCATGCAGATGCCCAGTATTTTTTTCAGAATTTCCAAGAATATGGTACGGACGAAAATATACAGGGTTATACATCTTATGTATCTTACGGAGATAAAATAAAAGACCTCTCTTTTATCCTCTGGTATGACAGGCTTCAAACCGATGTTCAGCCGATCAGCTTCATAACTAAGCAGGCATCCGCGGGAGGAGAAGCGGTGGGTAATCCTGTTACAGGATGGGAATCGGATTCTGACCCTCAGGGGGACAAAAGATATATTCTGGGTTCTGCCGGTGAGCAGGAACTGACGAATAATACATTCAAGGTAAAACTTGCCTATGATCTTACCACTGAATCACAGCTTCGTTTTACATGGTCATTCTGGGACAGTGAACATAAATATGATTCTCCTGAAAGTTATTTAAGAGATGCACAGGGAAATCCTGTTTATTCAGGCAAAGTGGATATTGACGGGGTCAGCTACAATCTCAGTTCTTCAACATTCACCTATCAGGAGCAGGAGAAACAAAATTTTTTATACGGGCTCACCTATACTCTGAATACATCCAGCGGCTGGAAGATATCAGGTGTGGCAAGTTTTTATGATAATAACAAAGACATCACCCATACATCCAATACTGCACCTCAGACATCAGAAAGCGGAGGTTCAGGGCAGGTTGCAGATACCGACAGCGGCTGGTACACGGCGGATCTGAAAGCCTCTTATAATGCAGAACGGTACGGTTTCCACACAATTGCTGCCGGTTATCATTTTGATCATTATTTTACCGACAGTGAAACATGGAATGCATCAGATTGGAAAAACGATATAAGGACAAATCTGAGCAAGGGAGAGAAAGGAAAAACCGGGACACATGCCCTGTTTTTGGAAGATACATGGGATATTCATGATCAGTGGTCTGTGTATTTCGGAGGCAGGTGTGAATGGTGGAAAGGTTTTGACGCTTCAAAATCTGTTGACAGCGGATCAACCCGTATTATTTCGGAATTGGACGATAAAAGTGAATCCGGGTTTTCACCAAAATTTTCTGTAACATACAGACCGACAGAAAACTGGAGAATCCGTTTTTCTGCTGCCCTTGCAGACCGTTATCCCACGGTAGGGGAACTCTATTACGGCGGAATCAACAGCCAGGGCATCATCAGCAATGCCAATCCTGATTTAAAGCCTGAGAAAGTCTTTGCAAAGGATTTGACTGTAACCAGGAACATCGGCAATGATGGTGAGTTCCGTTTAACTTTTTTCCAGGATGATGTTGATGATGCCATTAACAGTCAGACTAATTCTTATACCAATGTGCGGAATTACCAGAATGTTGATGAGGTAAGAACCAGAGGAATTGAGTTTGCTTTGAACAAACGGAAATTCCTGATTGACGGACTTGGAATATTTACAAATCTGGCATGGACTGATTCGGAAATACTGAAGAATGACAACGTACCTGAGAGTGTCGGCAAGGATTTCCCGCGTGTGCCTGACTGGCGTTTAAAATGCGTTCTGGACTATGCGCCTACTGACAGATGGTTTGTAACATTGGCGGGGCATTATTCAGGCAAGCAGTATAACAATATTGATAACAGCGATGATAAAGGCGGATACGGCGGTGCTGATGATTTTCTGGTATTTGACGCCAAGTTTTCCTATAATTTTATGAAAAATCTGACAGGCTGTATCGGCGTAGATAATATCACTGATGAAAGCTATCATCTTTCTCACCCTTATCCGCAGAGAAATTACTTTGCTGAACTGAAATATACGTTCTGATTCAGAAACTGTAGGGGTAAGCCCCTGTGCTTACCCTCAACAAAGGAGAAAGTATCATGAATAAAAGACTGTTTTGGCCCGCACTGGCAACAGTGAGTTTTATGTGTATAACCGCCAGCATATCAGCACATGATTTGTGGCTGAATGCGGATAATCATAATCCCAGTCCGGGAGAAAAGACCAATATCAAAGTTGTATTCGGGCATAATTTTCCTTATTACGATATTCTGATTAAACGGGATGCGCTTGCAGAGTTCTGTTATTTTTCACCTGATGGTCAGAAAAAAGAGATCTCCAAAACATGGGAAGATAAACAGTGGAAAGAAAAGGAGCATTGGCAGGGGAACTTTCCATTGAGCAGGAAGGAACCTATGTTGTCAGCGCGTATCAGAAGATTTTTGAGGGAAAGCCCCTTTCAACCTATATTTACGCCACGTATGCAGGTTATTATTCTGAAGATGAACCTTTTTCCGGTTCTTGCAAAATCCAATGAAAACGGAGATGCTGACATCCGGATTACTCAGCCGGGCATATGGATGATTGCAGGCAATCATAAAGTGGATTTTTCAGCGTCACTGACTTTTGAAATCAAATGAACCGGTTAAAAATCTGTCTCAATTTCTATCCCCATGAGAATAAAAATAAGACAGGGAAATAATCATTAACTGTTCAATTTTTAATTAAAAAATCGCTTTTTTTCTCGTCTCAGACTCCAATCCGGGAATGTGGCAAAACTCCGGTTTGGGAACGAGAGAGTACAGGGGGAATATAATGAAGAGAATTGTTATACACGGTCTGATTTTCCTGATTTTGGGGCTTATTCAGTTGCTCAGTCCCCAATTTGCCGCAGCCCACGGCACAGGCTGCCGTATGCTCAGCGACAACAGGACAGTGACTGCGGAATTTTACTATTCTGACGGAGAACCCATGAGTTATTCAGAGGTTCTGGTTTTCAGTCCTGAGGATACGAAAACAGAATATCAGAACGGCAGAACCGACCGGAAGGGAAGATTTGCCTTTTATCCCGATACTCCCGGAACATGGCGCATTGAGGCTAATGACGGCATGTGGCATAAGGCAGTGGAAAGTGCTGACGTGCAGGAGGAAAAAACAGGGGAAACAGCAGCGGAGAAAAAGTCTGGAAAGAACATCTCTGTGCAGAATGCACAGAACGGAACTTCCTCTCTGCTGCTGAAATCTGTTGCCGGACTGAGCCTGATATTCAATCTGTTTTTTGTTTTTTTTCTGTGGAAAAGGAAAAAATAGGGTGGAATCAAGGAGAAAGATTATCCGGGGAATGGGAAAGGTGGTTCTGCGCCTGACCATTGATGAAAAGGGAAATCTTGTGAATGTTGAGGTGGTGGAGGATGCAGGATACGGTTTTGCAGAAGCAGCAATTGCGGCAGTGAAAAAATCAACTTTTACTCCGCCAATGTTCAACGGCAGGCCGGTAAAAGCAGGGGCTTTACTGCCTGTGAAATTTGCTCTCAGATGAAATTGTTATACCATTACTTACAGCCACGAATTGCACGAATGACACGAATTATACCAATTCGCCATTGATTTAATACAATATGGTCAGTTTTTCCGCAGTTGTGCGTGTGCAAAAAACCGCTCCGCTTAATTTTTGCACTCCTCCGGTTGTGCATTCGTGCAGATTCGTGTCATTCGTGGCTGTTTAAACTGTATATGCACTTTCTGATTTTGTTCCTTCAACAATGCGGATTTCCTCTTCTGTCAGTCCGTATAAATCATACACCATTTTGTCAATCTCTTTGTCTGTTTTGTCAATAATGCCTTTGATTTCCAATGCTTTTTCCTGATGTTCCAAAAAATAATCCTGCCATTGTCTGCGGTCTTTGAGATTGAGATTATCAAAATTCACCTTTGCCTTTTTCAGTTCGGTTCTGAATTCATCCCAGTTCAAATCAGGCCAGTTTTCCATTTTACTTGTGATTTTAAAGGGTTTAAGTTCATTTTTCAGAAAAGTGAGAAAATCCTGTTTAAGATGATACAGGGCTTTGTTCTGTGTGAGCATGATGTCTGCTTTATCAGCTAAAATGGCAGAGTTTGTTTCATCCAATTTTGGAACCGGAAATGATTTCAGTGTTTCAGCATTGATTTTGGGAAAAGCATTTCTGTTTAAATTTACGTTTTGTTTTTTTAAAACAGCACAGCAGAGCCTTGAAAGGATAATAATGCCAAATATTTTAATATTAATGGATTTATCTTTGGGAACAATAATTATCAAATCGGTATTGCTGATATAAGTTTCCGTTAAAAAAGTACCTTCAATTTTTTTGCCTGAAATAATACGGGAAATCAGAAGACGATTTCCAGAAAACAATTGCAATGAACGCGGTTCAGCAAGATGCTGACCATATTTAATCCATTCATTTTCCCACAAAATCAAATATCTTTTTATATTTCTCGCTTTTAAAAGCGGCAAATAGGAATCATCTTTTTTAATTTTTGAATCAAAAATCTTTGCATCAGCAATTTCTCTTGTTTGAGGTGGTTTTCCCTTTCCAACCTGATACGGCTTCAATCCCTGTTTAAATTCAAGAAAATCTGAAAGCTGATATTTTCCTTTCATCTCAATTTTTTTATCAAAACTGATTT
>CAZHPS010000483.1:0-5255 GCA_964534335.1 uncultured Desulfobacterales bacterium | reverse complement strand
GAAACATTATAAGAGATATTTTGCAAAAAATCAATCTGAGAATTGAACAGCCCTGGCCCTGATACTGATCCAATTTTGGTTTTCTTTGGCATGATTTTTGCCTGACGGTCTGAAAGTGAAAAATGATCCGTTTCTGACCTGGGAACCCCTCCGGACAGACTGAAAAGGGCTTGTTCCTGCACATACGCAATTTCTGTGCCGCAAAAAACCAAAATTGGATCAGTATATTAAATTTTGGATAACCCCAAAACTATTTTCTTAAAGGCTATAGGCAGCAAGTTTGGTTACTTATGTGTCACTCTGCGGTAAAAAAACAGACTGGCAGCCGGTTTTACCCACCGCTGAAACGGGAAAATACCGTATAACTGCACAGTGGTGCCTGCAATTTTAAGAAATATGTTGACGGAATTTATGATAACGTAAATAATATGCAGACCGCAGGAAAATGTTTGTCTGAAATTTTTTTGCGGGTTATACAGAACAGCATGGGAGTTGCCGTTTGAAAATGCCGGGCGCGCAGGCATTGTTCCCTGCATGGAAACAGAAGCATTTTTTTAAAAAAAACATTTTCCGTCATTTGGACGGTCATGGAGATCCGGCAGAAAAGATGATCACAGTTATCGGAGTGGACCCCGGTCTTGCAGGAACCGGAGTGGGACTGGTCAGGGGGAGCGGACTTGAAATTACAGATTTTTCATACGGAAGCATCCGCACTTCCGCAGACTGTTCTCTTCCCGGACGGCTGGATCATATATTTGGCAAACTGATGTCGGTACTCAATGATGAAAAACCGGATCTGATGGTTGTGGAGGATGTCTTTTCCCTGGACGCTTATCCAAAATCCGGAATCATGCTGGGAAAGGTTTCAGGCGTCATTCTGCTGGCCGGATGCAGGGCTCAGGTACCGGTGACAGAAATACCGGTGCGGGAAGCCAAAAAAGTGCTGACCGGAAACGGAAAGGCTGACAAGGTGCAACTGGAAAAATCCGTGCGTAACCGCCTGAATGCGGGCAGTATCATCAGACCTTTTCACGCTTCTGATGCACTTGCACTTGCGATTATCGGTTTCTTCCGTTATAAAACCCTTTGCCGCATTTCGGAAAAATCCGTATATGCGCCCGGATCAGATGGAACATCATCGTTAAAAATGGTATAATAACTCAAGTTGCTACCTATAAAAAAATTCAATAATATCAGGTATCGGATTTTTCGCAAAAATATCATCATTTTTTATAACATACTGTTTATATGATATTTATAATTTTATAGGTAGCAACTTGGGTTATAATAAGTAAGGTTCCATAAATTTTCAGGTATAAAGTTTTCAGAAAAACCTGATTTTTCGGAAAAATCCGGTTTTTTGAATACACCAAAATTTTTGTTTGCCTACTTATTGTGTCTGCAGGTTATTTTCACATGGTTTCTTAAAAAAAGGAGGAAAGATGATAAGAACCTGTATATTCATGCTGTCCCTGTTTTTTTCCTGTCTTGCGGTATCCGGGTGCAGCATGGGCAAAACCGTGAAGAAAACGCCGGTCAATGCGGAAGCCCGCAAAATTGCAACTGCCTATGGTATAAGGAATTTCAGCAGAATAGAGGCCATCCGTTATACCTCCAATATCCGTATCAGGGACAGACTCATACAGCGGAGCTGGATATGGGAGCCTGAAAAAGACAGGGTGACATACAAGGGGAACAATATCCGGGGAACGCAGACAGAATTAACATACAGCCGAGCGGAAAAAGACAGGGAGGTTTTCGATGTCACGGTGGATAACTGGTTTGTCAACGATCAGTTCTGGCTGCTTTTTCCCTTTCATCTGGAATGGGACGGTGCGGAAATTTTTTCAGACGGTTCCCAGCCTCTTCCCATCCTTCCCGGCGAGGCGCGGCGGATTACAGTAAAATATCCTTCCGAAACCGGATATATGGCCGGCGATATATATGAAGTTTACTATGGAGCGGATTATCGCATACGGGAATGGATATACAGAAAAGGCGGTTCGGAAAAACCCACACGGATTACCACATGGGAGGAACATGCAAAAGCAGGCCCTGTTCTGGTTTCACTTACGCGAAACAGTGAAGACAGCAGATTCCGGCTGTGGTTTTCCGGTGTTGCGGTCAGACTCAGGGGCATGAGTGAATGGCTGCCTGCGCTGATTTACTGATTCCGGCCGGATATGCCGCAGGAAAAAATCTTTCACTGCTGTCCGCATGTGCATACCTTAAATATTTTTGATTGATATCTATTCTTTTTTCCGTTAAATTGTGTTTTTGATTTTGCAGATGAGGATGAGACATTTATTCCCGGATCTTTTTTCAAACCGAAATCGAGACAATATGCCGAAGATCGCTATATCGGGCAGAACAGACGTGGGTCTCAAACGCTCGAACAATGAAGACGCGTTTATCGTAAAACCGGAGCTCAGTTTCTGTCTTGTGGCAGATGGGATGGGGGGCGCTGCAGCCGGTGAACTGGCCAGCCGGTATTTTGCCGATACCGCATATGAAGTTTTTTCAATGACAGGGCAGACTGCGGAAGCAGAGATTCCCCGTATGGTGCGCAAAGCATTCATACTTGCCAACAAACGGATTCTGGAGCATGTGCAGGAGGAACCTGCGCACAGCGGCATGGGATGCACCGCGGAACTGATGGCTTTCTTTGACGGCGGTTATGTGCTGGGGCATATGGGGGACAGCCGTACCTACCGTTTCAGAAACGGTGAACTCAGGCAACTGACAAAGGATCATTCCCTTGTGCAGAACATGGTGGATCAGAAAATGATCACAGAGGCCGAGGCCAGAATACATTCTCATAGGAATGTTATTCTCAAGGCTGTGGGAATTGACAAAAATGTGTCCCCTGATCTGATCAAAGGAAAAACACTTCCGGGTGATATGTATATGATGTGTTCTGACGGTCTGACAGATATGGTGGATGATACCCTGATCCGGGAAGTGCTGCTAAATGACATTTCCCTGCCCCAGAAAGTGGAGGGATTTATTGAACTGGCAAAACTCGCGGGCGGTGCGGACAATATCACGGTTGTTCTTTCGCAGGTGATGTAAAAAAATCAGCAGATCCAAAAAGGTCAGGCAGATCGGTTCCGGAGTGCAAAAATACAGTTTTGGGTAATGCAGCAAATCTGCTGAACAGCATTTTTTTTGACCGCAAACCACAGAAAATATAGTTTTTTTACCAAATTTTGTCCTCTGCAAAACCAGATGGAGGAGTGCAAAAATTAAGCGGAGCGGTTTTTTGCACAGAGGACAAAAGTTGAGGAAAATACTATATTTCCGCATGACAGCAAAGAAAACAGAATCCGCACATGACGTTGCGTTCTTTGCGGTTTAATGCCAATTCTCCATTGACTTGATACAGTACTGTCAGTTTTTTCAAGGTTCCGCGTGTGCAAAAAACCGCTCCGCTCAATTTTTGCACTCCTCCGGATTTGCATTATGCATTGTATAAAACCAATGGCGAACCGGTATAATACCTGGCAGAAGATTTGATCCAATACCCGAATGACATACGAGGACATGCAGATGATTTTAAAAAAACTTGGCAAAACAGATATTGAAATCAGCGCGGTTGTTATGGGAACCTGGCAGGCGGGCAGGGCCATGTGGGCTGATATTGACGATACGCAGACAGAACGGGCCATGCAGACGGCCTTTGACGCGGGAGTCACGACCTTTGACACTGCTACGGTTTACGGGGACGGGCATTCAGAGCAGATTCTCGGCAAAGCCCTGCGCAGCGTGCGGACAAAGGCAGTCATTGCCACCAAAGTATTTCCCCATTCCCTGGCCTATGATAAGGTTTTCAAAGCATGTCACAAATCGCTGAAGGATTTGGGAACAGATTATATTGATCTGTACCAGATTCACTGGCCTGCGGGTTCTTTTGGCAGCAAAAAGATTCCCATAGAGGAAAGCATGTCCGCACTGAACAAACTCAGGGAAGACGGCAAAATCAGGGCCATCGGGGTTTCCAATTTCTCCCGTGAGCAGATTGCTGAAGCCGCTAAGTACGGACAGATTGAGAGTCTGCAGCCTCCGTATTCCCTTTTCTGGCGTCATGCGGAAACAGATGCCATGCCATACTGCACGGAAAACAGCATCTCCATACTGGCCTATTCTCCTATGGCACAGGGAATTCTTACCGGGAAATTCGGGCCGGATCATCAGTTTGCCAAAGGGGATCACCGTGCCAAAAACCGGCTTTTTCTTCCGGAAAATTTTGCACGGGTTCAGGAGGCTTTGGCAAAGCTGGGACCCATTGCGGATCGGAACCATATCAGCCTCGGACAACTGGCCCTGGCCTGGGTTATATCCCATCCCAATGCCTGCGCAATTGCCGGAGCCAGAAACGCGGAACAGGCTGTGCAGAATGCAAAGGCAGGATCGGTTTCCCTGTGTGAAGAGGATTTGGCTGAAATGGACAGAATTGGCCGCATTGTCACCGATCATCTGGATACTAATCCGGTTTTATGGAAATGGTAATCTGTCTGTTCCCGGAGTGCAAAAAACCGCTTTGCTCAATTTTTGCACTCCTCTGACATTTTTGGGTGCAAAAAACCGCTTTGCTTAATTTTTGCACTCCTCTGACATTTTTGAATGCAAAAAACCGCTTTGTTTAATTTTTGCACTCCTCTGACATTTCCTTGTGTCCTACTCCCGTTGAACGGCCGGATAGTCAATCCATTCCCGAAGAGACCGCACATGGTCGCTCAGTCCGGCTGCCATCGCCGGTGTTCTGCCCACCGGTATTCACTGCCCGTCCTTTTTGTGAAGAGTTCTGACCGGCCGGCAAAAATTATATATGTATACTGATCCAATTTTGGTTTTCTTTGGCACGGAAATTGCATATGCGCCAAAACAGTTTTTTTCAGCCCTTCTGCGGGGTTTTTCAGGCCCAAAACGGATGATTTTTCATTTTCAGCCCGTCAGGCAAAAATCATGCCGGATAAAACCAAAATTGTTTCAGTATACATGACAAAATAAGTAACGGCCTCATGAACTTTCCGGTCTTTTGGGAAGCAGTATGTCTTCCGCACCTTCCGGCTGTTTCTGTCTGTTCCGCTGTGCCGTTCAATAAAGGCGGTATTGACCTGACTGCCCGCCTCTGATTTTTCCAATGCCTCTCTGACACTCTCATCACTTCCGAAAACCGTCCTGAATTCAATATTGGTCCCCCTTCCGTTTTCACGGGTTTTATGAACAGTTGCATAACTGATATTTTCCGGCGG
>CAZHPS010000482.1:0-5260 GCA_964534335.1 uncultured Desulfobacterales bacterium | reverse complement strand
AATATGATGATCTGATGGAGGAATTTATGATGGCTGTGCGGGATGTGTATCCCCGCGCACTTGTGCAGTTCGAGGATTTCGGAAATCACAATGCCTTCAGGCTGCTGGAAACCTACCGGGATCGTTTCTGCTGCTTCAACGATGATATTCAGGGCACGGCAGGCGTGGCCCTGGCCGGAGTTTTATCTGCCATGCGGATGCTGGGCAGAAAACTCAAAGATCAGAAATTTCTCTTTCTGGGAGCCGGGGAAGCAGGAACCGGCATTGGAGATCTCATTGTTTCCGCAATGGTGGATCAGGGAATGCCGGAAGCTGAAGCACGTACCCACTGCTGGTTTGTGGATTCCAAAGGGCTGGTGGTGAAAACCCGTGAAAATCTGCCTGATCACAAACAGGTTTATGCCCATGACCATGAATTCCTTCCGGATTTTCTCAGCGCGGTTCATGCCCTGAAACCCACAGCCATTATCGGAGTATCGGGTCAGGCCCGTGCTTTCACGCAGTCTGTGCTGGAGGCTATGGCAAAATACAATGATCGGCCCATTATATTCTCTCTTTCCAATCCCACTGCAAACTCTGAATGTACAGCAGATAATGCATTCCAATGGACAGACGGACGTGTGATTTTTGCCAGCGGCAGTCCTTTTGCACCTGTCACATACAAAGGAAAAACCTATGCTCCGGGGCAGGGGAACAATGTCTATATCTTTCCCGGTGTGGGACTGGGAGCCATTGCTGCACGTGCAAAAAAAGTGAACAATGAGATGTTTCTGGTAGCGGCAAAAGAACTGGCCGGACAGGTTTTGGAAGAAGATTATCAGAAAGGTTCCATCTACCCTTCCCTGACCAAAATCCGCAAAGTTTCAGCAGAAATTGCCACAGCAGTTGCCAATGTGGTTTTTGAAAGAGGGCTTGCCGGAATCACAAGACCCATAGATCTGGCAACCTATATCCGCTCCCAGATGTATGAACCTGTGTATCCGGAATATATCCAGGAGTAGTACGCATAGTCAGTTTCCGTGAGTTCTCCGCAGCAGTTCAATTCTGGATAGTGGGACTTTTCATACTGAAAAAAATATGATATGCAGATCCCGTTTTTTTTCATATCAGGAAAACTGGAGGAAAAAATGACCGCAGTGAAATGCCTCTGCATTTTGCTGCGATCATTTTTTTGTTCCCAGCCAATGATATATTGACAAAAAACAGGGAGCGGTATAACATAATTTTATCAGTATGAAGTCCCACTGCCAAACCTGAAATCCATTTGAAACCTCCTGATAAAGTTGAAATCCGTGCCAGGTCTTTAAGGCTGTTCACGTAAAAGAATATCCCTCAGATATGCTGTCTGCAGGTTTCCTCTGCTTCGATTCCTGTGAAATTGACAGGGACATTCATTTTCATAAATCACCTATACTGTCCACCGTCATAAACTGCGCTTTTAAAAACCGGTTTTTTTCAGATTCCGCCTTATCGGAACCGGATTCAGAAAGCTCAGATTATGCAGGTGCTGAGTATAATGCTTCATTTCATCTAAAATTGCAGGTCGGATTAGCGTAAGCGTAATCCGACACCCGGTATTCATCAGAAAGATACCCATAAATTAAAATGAAATGAAGCAGTAGTTTTGACAAAATTATGGACAGGATTTCCCGCTGTGAACATAAAACCGGAAACATCTTCATTGAAAACTGTACTGATTCAGGGTATAGTTGTTTTTCTCCTGCTCGGAATGATCTGGTTTTTCAAAACACTGCCCGGATGGATTATCCAAAGAGAGATGGACAGACAACTGGCTCTGATTCCAAAACCTGCGGAGATGCAGACTGTTCCCCTCTCCAAAACAGAATCCATGCCTGTGGCAAATCCGGTCATAAAACCGCTTTCCCCGGAGCAGATTTACGCAGCACTGAAGCAGATCAGAGATCCGGAACTGGATATTAATATCGTGGATCTGGGGTTGATCAGGAAGGTGCAGTCAAATGAAAAAGGCATTACTGTCACCATGATTCTGACCACGCGTTTCTGTCCCTGGCAGGCCAGTCTGGTCAGCAGTGTCAAAGAAGCTGTGAAAAAGGTTTCACAGCAGGAATCTGTAAAGGTTCATCTGGATTATTCCCAAACATGGACAGCAGATGATCTGAGTCCGGAAGGCAGAAAGCAGTGGGAATCTTTTTTCAGGGGCAAAGGTGAAAAATGATTGTCAAAGCCCTGATGCTGGGACTTTCCGCAGGAGCATTCTGCATGGGATACTGCGCGCCGGTTCTCATGGGCCTGCTGCTTTCACGCGCAGAAAAAGGATGGAAAGGAAATGCTGTTTCCCTCGGACTGTTTCTCACAGGGCGTGTGCTGGCCTATATTCTCTTTGGCATCATCAGTTTTTATATCGGTGAAATCTTCCGGGGCAGAGTGTTTTTTACCGCTCTGATGCCGGCTGGGGAAATTCTGCTTGGACTGCTTATGCTTCTGTATTCCATTTATATGCACTTTCCCCACCTGCATTTCTGCGGAATCACTCTGAAATGGCCCCAATCCCGCTGGACTCTGTTCGCAGCAGGGTTTTTCACCGGCATGAATCTCTGTCCGCCTTTTCTCATGGCCGCAGGCATGGCTGCGGACTCGGCATCTGTATGGGACAGCATTCTGTTTTTTATTGTATTTTTCATGGCCACCACCCTGTATCTGCTGCCTTTTGTTTTCTCCGGCATTGCTGCACGTTTTGCCGCTGTCCGATCTGGCGCCCGAATCGTCTGCGGACTGACCGGTCTTTGGTTTATCTGGAGCGGAGCTGAAAAGCTGAATCCCTGAAACAGGACAGCAGACTTTCCTCTGATGAAAAACTGAGATTTCTAAAATTTCCTGAAAATTCTGTCTGTTTTCCGCATAATTAAGTCACTGCTGCATGTCCGTGCAGAAAATGAAGATGAATTATTCACAAATCACAATTGGACTTTTATGCAGATATTGGGTATATGTCAATTTTTTCAGTAAAACATCTGTTGGACAAAAAAGACTCAGTCAGGAGGATACAAGATGCGGGCAGTCATAACCGGTGTGGGACATTATGTTCCGGAACAGGTACTTGGCAATCATGATTTGGAAAAAATGGTCGACACCAGTGATGAATGGATCATCAGCCGGACAGGGATTAAACAAAGACATATTCTGGAAAAAAACAGGGGAACTTCCTTTATGGCTGCCAAAGCAGCGCAGATGGTTCTGGAACAGCGTCAGATCACGGCAAAGGAACTGGATCTGATCATCCTTGCCACCGTGACGCCGGATATGCCGGTTCCCAGTGCGGTTTCCCTGGTGCAGAAGGAACTGGGCGCGGATAATTGCTGGGGTTTTGATCTTAACGGCGGCTGCTCCGGTTTTCTGTATGCACTGGTCACAGGCACTCAGTTCATTGAATCCGGACGTCACCGGAAAGTCATGGTCATCGGAGCCGACAAAATGAGCAGTATCATTGATTATCAGGATCGGAACACCTGCGTTATTTTCGGGGATGCGGCCGGTGCTGTGCTGCTGGAAGGTTCAGAGGATGGGGAACTGGGCATCAGGGATTTTGATTTGCATCTGGATGGAGATGGAGCGCAGTATCTTTATATTCCGGCCGGAGGAAGTCTGCTTCCTGCCTCATCTGAAACTGTTGAAAAAAGAATGCACTATGTGTTTCAGGACGGAAAAACCGTATTCAAGCGCGCGGTGACCGGAATGAGCGAAATATCCAAACTGATTCTTGACAGAAACGGACTCAGACCCGAAGACATCAAATATCTGATTCCCCATCAGGCCAATTTCCGGATTATTGATTCTGTTGCCAAAAAACTGGAACTGACCTCCGGGCAGGTCATTGTCAATATTGAAAATTACGGAAACACCACAGCAGCCACCATTCCTCTGGCCATGTCCGAGACATACGGAAAAAAAATGCTCAGCAGAGGAGACTGGGTGCTGCTGTCCGCGTTTGGAGCCGGATTCACCTGGGGCAGTGTGCTGGTGAGATGGTCTCTGGACTGATTCCGCACTGTCAGTATGCCGGTGAATAAAATGTTCATCCACAGCCGTATGCAAAGAAACAGGAATGAAAAAGTGGCAGAATCCTGCTGTTTACTCTGCAGAATCAGACATTATGCGGCACTGTGTCTGCTGATTCTCTGTTTTTGCGGATGCACGGCAGGCACTGCCCCGCGCAATCCTGAGAATCTGTGTGCCATATTCCATGAAAAACCCGAATGGTATGAATCCGCGAGCGCGTCACGGAAAAGATGGGGCGTTCCCATTCCTGTTATGATGGCAATTATGTACAAAGAATCCTCTTATGTATCTGATGCACGGCCCCGGAGTACCTGTCTGTTTTTCTTTCCCGGACCCAGGCGTTCCTCTGCCTTTGGATATTCCCAGGCCATTGACAGCACATGGAATATTTACTGCAAGCATACAGGAAGACTGCACGCAGACCGTCAGGATTTTGATGATGCCATTGATTTCATCGGATGGTACTGCCATATCAGTTTCATCAAATGCGGTATGTCCAAAGAGGATGCATACAATCTCTATCTGGCCTATCACGAAGGGCAGAACGGATTTAATCAGGGAACTTATCATGCCAAGGCATGGCTGAAAAGAGTTGCCTTTTCTGTCCTGGAACAGGCAGCAGCATACACCAGTCAGCTTGACCGGTGTGAATCTGAATTCCGGAAATCTGAAATAAAGGGAAAAAGCTGTCTGTTTTAAGTAAGCAGCCGAAAGTTTTCAGGTAAGTAGGCAAACAAAAATTTTCGTGTATTCAAAAAACCGGATTTTTCCGAAAAAATCCGGTTTTTCTGAAAATTTTATGCCCGAAAATTTATGGAACCTTATAAAAAAAGGATTTTTCAGGAAAAACGCCTGCCGTGTCTTTGCAATTGAAACTGACAAAAAAGTGGCTGTGGAAGGAAAAACCCTGATGATTTTGGAAACCATCTGTTTTTTTGGCACTCCTGCAAAGGAAAATACAGAAAAGGAGCAATCTCAATGGAAAAAAGAAAAATTTCGGTACCGGACATCAAAGCACGGAAAAACAGCGGAACCCCTCTCACCATGCTTACGGCCTATGACTATCCTTTGGCCCTGCTGGCGGACAGGGCAGGCACAGACATGATCCTCGTGGGCGATTCACTGGGAATGGTTGTACTGGGATATCCGGACACCATTTCTGTGACTATGGATGAAATGATCCATCATATCAAGGCAGTTTCCCGCGCGGTGAAAACTGCTC
>CAZHPS010000481.1:0-5271 GCA_964534335.1 uncultured Desulfobacterales bacterium | reverse complement strand
CGTTTTTTTTTATATGCGAAGGACGCGGCGTTTTAGGGCCGCCCTTAAGATAATATCTGACTGTTTTATGCACAGTTTTATAAGGTATATCAAGATGATGATTTTCTTTGATCCATATCCGGATCTCATCATAAGATCCGAATCCATCCGGTTCGGAAAGACGTTTTTTCAGACATTCCGCGACTTCAGCAGTAACGGCGCGGCTCCGCCCCGGCACTGTTTTAAAATGCAGAAGTTCTGTGATTCCGCCAGCTTCATAGCGGCGGAACCATTCCTCCGCCGTAAGGCGGGAAACATTGCAAAGCTCAGCTGCACGGGTCATGGTTTCCGCCTCTCCGGTTTTGAAAAACCACAGCAGACGGAGACGGTCACGGAAACGTCCCTTTTTTTCTTTTTTTATCATATCAATAAGTTGTTCTGCACTTTCTGACACATTATATATTTTCTTTTTCGGCATTTTCATTTCTCCTTTTAAAAAAATGTCATCCTGAAATCATCCGTCATTTTTATAACACATTATTTATATAATATCAATAGAGAATCGGTATTACATTGTCAGTGACGGAACCGCGTGCGCGTACCGCATGCGCATCCGCACACCGGGCTTTGCCAATGTGCAGGTCATTCCCATTATGTCCAAAGTATGGACAATTTCTGATTTGATTGCCATTATCGGAACTGTGGATTATATTCTGCCGGATATTGATCGGTGAAGGAGAAATCTGGGGGGATTGGTTTGTTTGATCGTGCGGCTTTCAGGGAGTGGGTGGAAATGGAGGTAAAAGCATATAGTATTATATGTCTGCCGGATATTCAGAAAAGCATATAATACTATATGCTTTCGGGGTTTGCATATAGTATTTATGCCGAAGGGATTTTCTTAAAGCATACAGTATTATATACCACAGAGGTTTATACTATTATATGACGGTTATATAGTATTATATACTTCTATATACAAAAAATATGGCATGGTGTCCGTATAATCACTGGTTAGCCCATTATAAGGATAATTTTTATGATAAAAATAGAAGAATTAGCAGATAAATTAGAGAAAAGTATGCTTTTTAGCTCCGACTTTCAACTTGTCTGTGCAATAAGAAAATATTTTGATGAAAACAAAAGCAGCAAAGAAATAGTAGAAAGTATGAGATATAATATTAATCTTCTTGAAATGCAGGGGATTAAAATTGATGAAGCTGATGAAGAAAAATTTATATCAGAATTTTTCCCTGAATTCATAAACCTGATTAATGAACTGTTAATGAACAACTCCTTTGACAATGATCAACTTCAATCAATGAAAGCATATACTGAGATAGGACTCCCATTTAAAAATCTTACATTTCATCTATACGTTATAAAAACTGTATTTTTAATAGCCGATTATTTGACTTATAAAAATTTAACAAGATTAAGAGTACGGACATCTTGCATAAATGAATTAAAACAATTCTATTTAGAAAAAGATGATTTAGTAGATGTTTCATCATTTGAAGTTTTAAATAAAGGATTCTTATACAAAGATAAATGGTTAGTTGTTTATCCTTCAATTTCTTATAAATTGCGATTAATTCTTTTACCATTTTTTAAAAATAACTGCTCTAATGTGAAATTATGTGTACGAGCAGGAACTATTGGAAAATATATTGATTACACAAAATCAGATTGGATTTTTGAGGAAAGATTATTTGGAATGCCTTTCTCAAAAAATAACTTAAGAAATATCACTAGTAAGCAATATGGTATCTTTGAATATAACTTTACTTCTGAAAGACAAAAACAAATTGCTAAATCTTTTTTTATTCCATTAAAAAGATTAGAATATGTAATTAAACCCTATGATGAAAATAATTTAACATTGTCTATCGAGGAAGTTAATGATTGTGATAAAGATGATTACATGAAGATAAGTAATTTTAAATACGAATATAACAATAATCTATTCATAATTAATAGATACTTCCATGTGATTTTTGATAAACAAACTTATGATATTAATCATTTAGACTTATCATATCTACATTATGATTTCGATTCATATTGTCAACGTATCGACAATCATCTTAAAGATAAAACTGTGCCTGCGAGTATAAAAATAAAAAGATTCAGATTAGACGGTAAAATAGATTTTGATAGTTTTCAGTCCCTATTAATTGCTTCACTTGATGGTGATAAAAACCCTGAAATTATTAATTTTCTATTAGGTAGATAAATGGGCTAACCAGTCATTCAACCGGATGCGCCTAACGGCGTACCGGTTAATTCGTTGTTATGTATTTCGAGAAATAGAAATAATAAATGAATAACGAATAACATCTGGCGATTGCAGCATCAATTTTACTTCCACTATGTCACTATTTATCAAATTATTATATTATGGAAGAAATAAAATTTAACAGTACATATTATTTTGCAGACTTGGTTGAATCATTTATTTATGGAGAATCAGAATTTTTTAACTATTCGGAAACAATTTTTATTGAGAGAGCTTTGGTCTTCCACAAAGAGACGTTATTACATCATTATATAGAAACAACCATCTGGAATTATTTTAACAGGGATTTTCACAAGTATGGAGGGGATTATATTTATGATATTTTTTTCTTTAAAGAAATGTTTGAAGATTATGAGATTGATTCTAATCTTTTCAACGGTATCAGCGATGATGAAGAATCAACAAATGAAGATATTTTAGATTATTTAAATGATAATTTTGTAAAAAAATGGTATGAACATGAATCTGAATTTCGAATATTATTCAATAAAATAGCCGGTGATGTTTTTTATATTTTCTTTGGGAACAGAGAGCTTTTACTTCGTTTTAATAAAATAGTTGCTGATGAAGTAGCAGATACAATATTTCCAAAAGACAGTTTAACTAAACAGGAAAAGATAAAAAGAAAGATTATCCCTAACTGGGTTAAAAAGGCAGTTTTTGTAAGGGATAAAGGAAGATGTATCAAATGCACGAAAGATTTAACTGGACTAATTGCAGTAGATCAAAAACAACACTATGACCATATTGTCCCTTTAAATTTATATGGTGCAAACGATCCTAGTAATATACAATTATTATGTCAAAATTGTAATTTAAGAAAATCAGGAAATATAATTGAAACATCGAAGTTTTATTTAAAATGGTGGAAATGATTTCTTAATAAATTAATTTATTGTCAAGATTTAGTAACACATAACCCGGCGTTCAAGCGGATTTGCGGGATTCCGGTCTCTTCGCTCCCTACACCCGCAAACCGCTTAACTCTGCGTTAGATAAAGATGAATAAAACATTCACAAATTCAATCCGTTAAGAAGCGTTAAGAACGCTTAAAATTCTTAACAAAGAAAGAGAGGGGATTAAAGATATGCTATGCAAATGTGGTATGGAAATTCCGGATGGTGCCGCTTTTTGTATTTTCTGCGGAACAAAATATATGCCGCCGATGTCCGATGAAAGTATATTCGATACGAACAAACCATCATCATGCGCAAAACCGAAAGTCAGGAAAACAGCCAAATCTAAGAAAAACAAACTTCCTGGCAAAAGAACCATGATGAAAGCCATAAATGATGGACTTATGTCTCATATTGAACGACTTGCAAAGATGGTGGCAAAGGGCAGCAGGAATGAAGAAGAAACACGGCGTTGGGTTGTTGATGTCCTGAGAACCGGATTCGGTTACAGGGATGACCAAATCGAAACCGAAATGAAGGCTTTGGGAAAACGTGTTGATATTGCCATCAAAATAAATGATAAAGTCCTGCTCGTTATTGAATGCAAGGCTTCAAGTATCAACCTCAATAGCTCGGCAATCTGTCAGGCAGCGAACTATGCTGCTGCGCTCGGCTCGGAATGGGCTGCGGTTACGAACGGTCAAAAATGGTCGCTTTACCATGTAAAGCAGAGACAAGGTGAAGAGCCGGAAGTAACAGAAATTTTTGACGTGGAACTTCTGAATGAAGACGGCATATCAAAAGATGATATTGAAATGCTTTATCTGCTTACAGAAAAGGCATTGACAGACGGCGAATGTCTTTCTACATATCATTTTATGCAGTGCGTATCTGCTGATAACATCATTGAAACCGTCATCAATTCGGAGAATATTCTCACAGTCATTTGCAATGAGCTTAGAGACAATTATAAAAAGAAAACCGGAGTGTTAATTGATGAAAATTTGTCTCCTGATTATTTGTCTGACATGCTGGCGATACTTTTCGGATTGGAAATTCAGGAAGAATAAAAGGTGCATAGTGTTTTCAGGTTCTGTTGATATTTTTATAATTTACTTAATTTAATAGAAATAATTTCTCAGGAATGAACCAGCCGGACTGTTCCGCCAGGATTTGACAACTTTTTGAAAGTTGTCAAATCTTCATTACCGCCGTCTGATCTGAAATGTCAACAGAACCTAAAATTTTTTTGCCCACACTAATCAAAAAATATGCCAGGCAAAAAATGAACTGGATAAGCAATTATACTGATCCAATTTTGGTTTTATCCGGCATGTTTTTTGCCTGACGGTCTGAAAGTGAAAAATCATCCGTTTTTGACCTGAAAAAGCCCGCAGACGGGCTGAAAAAAACTGTTTTGGCGCATAAGCAATTTCCGTGCCAAAGAAAACCAAAATTGGATCGGTATAATTAAAAAATTATTGACCAAGTTATAATGATGATCGTTATATAATATAAATAAATATAAGGAGATAAATATGATTGCTCATGAAACAATCAGACAACTTCAAAGTATCTCTGTCGGGGAGCGTCTTCACATTATGGAAATTCTGCTGAACTCACTGAAACGGGATATTAAAAGTAAGGAAAGACAAATACAGCCCAAATTGGAAAGATTCACTGTACGCACGTTCAATTTAGGGCAGGAAATTCATGCGGACAGAGATATTATTTATGCTGAACGGGGATTCTGATTATGTTCGCAATTGACACAAATCTTATTGTATATGCACATAATACTGCGTCTCCATATCATAAGAAAGCGAAAGAGTTTACAGAACGGGTAATGAACGAACGAAATACCGAAGGCCAGCTCAATATTTGTCTGCCGGCACAGGTATTAATGGAGTTTGTTCATGTCATCACATGGAAACATCTGGAAGCCCCGCTTTCCCTTCAGGAAGCTATAAAAACTGTTCAGGATTATTCTTAATTCAGGCGTAAAGATTATTTTCCAGCAGGATAGCCAGATTATTACGTTTCATAGTACAGGACATTTTTTTAACTATAAAAAGCTGGATTTTACTATACATTAT
>CAZHPS010000480.1:0-5278 GCA_964534335.1 uncultured Desulfobacterales bacterium | reverse complement strand
AGAAAATTTTTGGCATGGATGGGCGGTGCAGGTCTTAGCACAGCCGTGGGCAACAAGGCGTTTGCAGGATCAAATGTGCATTTTGAGGGGTATCCGGGCAGTTTTGGCGTGCTGCATGATACCACGCTGTGTGTGGGGTGCCGTTCCTGTGAAGAAGCCTGCAACAAAGTCAATGATCTGCCGCAGCCGGAAAAACCGTTCAAGGATCTGAAGGTTCTGGATGAAAAACGGAGAACCGATGCAGCGGCCTATACGGTTGTCAACAAATACGGAAGCAGCAAAAATCCGGAAATGCCGGTGTTCCGGAAAATGCAGTGCAACCACTGCCTGGAGCCGGCCTGTGCATCAGCCTGTTTTGTCAATGCATTCAAAAAAACCAAAGAGGGAGCGGTCATCTACGATGCATCCGTATGTGTGGGATGCCGTTACTGCATGGTGGCCTGCCCCTTCAATATCCCGGCCTATGAATATGACAAAGTGCTGGAACCCAGGGTAGTCAAATGCACCATGTGCCATCCCAGACTGAAAGAGGGCAAACTGCCCGGATGTGTTGAGGTCTGTCCGGTTGAGGCACTGACATTCGGCAAACGGGAGGATCTGCTTGCCATTGCAAGGGAGCGCATCCGCAGACACCCTGATCGCTATGTGAATCATATATACGGCGAAAATGAAATGGGGGGCACAAGCTGGCTGTATATTTCAGGTGAGCCGTTTGAGCAGATTGGAATGCGTGAGGATCTGGGCATTACACCCGCGCCGAATCTGACTTCAGGCGCGCTGTCCGTAGTTCCCATGGTCGCGGGTCTCTGGCCCCTGTTCCTGACCGGAGCCTATGCCATGAGCAAACGGAAAGAGAAAATAGCGGCAGAAGAACAGGCACAGGCTGTTTCACATGCCCTTGCCGAAGCCAGTGCAGCGGCTGAAAAGAAACTTGCCCAGGCTTTGGACAAGGCGAAAAAAGAAAAAGAGGCTGCTGTTCAGAAGGAAGTGAAAAAGGCTCTTGAGGAAGCTGCCAAAGCCAAAGCAGCAGAGAAAGAGGAGGATGTCTGATGTCCCAGCAAATAGCTGCGCTCAAAGCGAAAATTTTTCCGCCGGATCAACCGTTGAACCTGAAAACACCTTTCAACATGGTAGTCGGCTTTATTATGCTCATTGGTCTGCTGCTCACTCTCCTTCGTTTCACCGGAGGATTGGCGGCAGTGACAAATCTGGATGACAACTATCCCTGGGGACTGTGGATCGGATTTGATCTGATGGCCGGAGTTGCCCTGGCTGCCGGAGGATACACCTCTTCGGCTGCCTGCTATCTTTTCGGAATGAAACGCTATCATTCCGCTGTCCGTCCCGCGATTCTGACCGCATTTCTGGGTTATGCGCTGGTTGTGGTCTCCCTGCATTATGATGTGGGCCGTCCCTGGCGTCTGCCCTATCCCCTGTTCTGGTCACCGGGAACCACCTCCCTGCTTTTTGAAGTGGGTCTGTGTGTTGCCCTGTATCTCACCGTGCTGTTTCTGGAATATTCCACATCAGCTTTGGAATGGCTGGGTCTGAAGAAACTGCGGAACGTGATTTACCGGCTGACGCTGGTGCTGACCATTTTCGGCGTGATTCTTTCCACACTGCACCAGTCTTCCCTGGGCGCACTGTTTGTTATTGCGCCTGCCAAACTGCATCCTTTGTGGTATTCCCAGTATCTGGCAGTGTATTTCTTTATTTCCAGTATGTTTGCAGGGCTTTCCATGGTGATTTTTGAAGGAAGTCTGTCCCACAAATATTTCCATGACAAAATGGATGCAACCTATCTGTCCGAGCATGACGGTGTTGTGCTGGGCTTTGCCAAAGGCGCATCCTTTATCATGGCTGCCTATCTGGTTATCAAGATCATAGGCATTGCCATGGACAATACCTGGCATCTGCTGGGCACAGGTTACGGCATATGGTTTTTGGTGGAACTGCTGGGATTTGTTGCACTGCCATGTTTTATGTATGCGGTGGCAGTGCGTGAGAAAAATTTCAAACTGATCCGCAGGGCTGCCCTGATTACGGTACTGGGAATCATTCTTAACCGCCTGAATGTGTGTCTGATTGCATTCAACTGGTATCTGCCGCTGGGAGACAGATATTTTCCCCATCCCGGAGAAATCGGACTCACGCTTTTCATGCTGACCATCGGTATCGTGGTCTTCAGATTCATCGTCACCCGGATGCCCATATTCTATGAACATCCGGATTACAAAGAGTCTCACTGAACAGGGAGGAACAAAAATGCACGACATCATTTACACGCTGCAGGATTTCATGCTGCATACCAAGAACATCACCTATATGCTGATGGGTGCGGGACTGCTTGTTTATATTGCTTTCTGGTCTTTTCTCACAGACAGGGAAGCAGACCATGAATCACAGGAATCACATTCAGGCCACGGAGAATAATCAGGGCCGAAAGGAGATAAATATGTATGGATTTGTAACCGGCCCTCTGGCCTGGATATCTTTCAGCATATTCTTTGCCGGGGTGATCGTCCGCGCAGTTCAGTATATTAAGGGACTGGACTGGCAGTTGGACAGGGTTGCCTACGGGGAATACAAAATGCAGGGCTTCAGAGGAGCCGTGCGTTCCATTTTTCTGTGGCTGGTTCCCTATGGAACCCACAGTTGGCGCTATTACAAATTTTTCACCCTGCTGTTTTTCACCTTTCACATCGGTCTGGTGATCACGCCGATCTTTCTGCAGGCCCATAATATTCTGCTGCTGGAACGCTTTGGCTTCCGTCTGTGGAGTATGCCGGATGCCATGGCTGATTTTCTGACCATTGCCATGCTGGTGGCTGCGGTGTTCATTATCCTCCGCCGTATGGCTTTGCCGGAAGTCAGAATCATAACGAACCGGTATGACTGGCTGATTCTTGCCATTGCCGTTGCCCCGTTTATCACCGGGTTTCTGGCAATGCACCACATCGGAAACTACAAATTCTGGCTCATCCTGCATATCCTCAGCGGCGAGATCATGCTGGTCGCGATTCCCTTTACCAAACTGTCCCATTTTGTTCTCTATTTCATGTCCAGAGCCCAGCTCGGCATGGACTTTGCCATCAAACGGGGCGGCATGAAACAAAAAAGAGGAATGGCGTGGTAGTGAATCAGTGAACAGTTATCAGAGAACAGTTGTCAGAGATACTGCGCAGCCTGAACACTGGTAACTGAACACTGATAACTGAACACTGATAACTGACAACTGATTATGTAAGGATATAAAAATGGCACAAGGCAAATTCTGCAACAGAGAAAAAGTGAATACCCTGGAGCACCTCCAGTTGCTGCTCAGCGACAAAAGCGGTGCCCAGTATTATAAAGAAATGGAAGATCTGGATGTTGACACAGAACTGCTGAAGAACACGCTTCAGAAAACTTTGTTCACAAAATCCCGGATCAAAACCTGGCTGGAAATCTGCGCGCACTGCGGTCTGTGTGCAGACAGTTGTTTCCTGTATCTTGCCAACAACAAAGACCCCCACCAGGTTCCTTCCTACAAAATCCAGTCCACGCTGGGGGAAATCGTCAAACGCAAAGGTGAGGTGAGCAATGAATTCATGCGTATGTGCATGGATACGGCCTGGTCCAAATGCACCTGCTGCAACCGGTGCGGCACATACTGCCCCTTTGGCATTGATATGGGGGTTATGTTCGGTTATCTGCGCGGTCTTCTCTTTGCACAGGGATTTGTTCCCTGGGAGATGAAGATTGGTACCGGTATGCACCGGATTTACCGGGCTCAGATGGATGTCACGGTGGAAGACTGGGTCGAGACCTGTGAATGGATGGCTGATGAGAATTCAGAGGAATGGCCCGGTCTGGAAATTCCCATAGACAAGGAAGGCGCGGACATCATGTACACGGTCAATGCCAGGGAACCCAAGCATTATCCCGAAGATCTGGCTGAAGCCGCGATTCTCTTTCACATAGCCGGGGAAAACTGGACAGTTCCCAGCTCCGGATGGGAGGAAACCAGTCTCGCCATGTTTGCAGGGGACTGGGAGGCCTGCAAAATGCAGGTGGAAACCGTGTATGAGGCTATGGAACGAATAAAACCCAAACGCATGGTTGTCACGGAATGCGGACACGCGTACCGGGCCACAGTTGTGGAAGGGCCTTACTGGGCCGGGCTGAAAAGCGGTCAGACACCGGTTCCGAGTTTTCATTATGTGGAATGGGTGGCCGAGGCTCTGCGCACAGGCAAACTCAGGATTGATCCGGCCAAGAAAATCAAGGAACCTGTCACCTATCAGGATTCCTGCAACTATATCCGCAACGCGGGACTGGCTGACTGCGCACGGGAAATCATGAGTTATATTGCCGAGGATTTCCGGGAAATGACTCCAAACCGGGAACACAATTTCTGCTGCGGCGGAGGCGGCGGTTTCAACGGCATGGGCCGTTACAGACATGCACGCAATGTGGGGCTCAAGGTGAAACGGGATCAGATTCTCGCGACCGGATGCAAACTGGTGATTTCTCCCTGCCATAACTGCTGGGATGCCATCCGTGACCTGGAGGAGGAATACAAAATCGGTATCCGCTGGTCATTCCTCAAACCCCTGCTGCTCAAGATGGTGATTGTACCTGACCATCTCAAACCCCAGGATGAAGAGGGCGAAGAGGGTGACGAAGAATAAATAAAGTTATGGCCGGGGATGTGGGATGCGGGGGGGTATGCGGATCGAGCCCCTCTGCGCTCCCCGGCCTGTACTCTCTGATTCCTGTCCCGGCACACTGCGATTGAATGAAGAATTTTATGAATCCCGAACGGGAAGGAACGCAGTGTTTTCCCGCTTATTTGAAAGTCCCCTTCACTACAGAATGAATCCAGCGAAATACTTCCTCCCGCCTTCCATGTGCCTTGTATTTTGCAAGGCAGGATTCCCCGTCTTTCATTCTTTTTGTTGACATGTATTTTTATGATATGGTATACAGATACAATTTTGTTTTTTCGGCACAGAAATTGCTTTAACTGTCAGTCAAAGGCATTTTGAAGTCCGATTATGAGAATATCTGTTTCCGGTTTCCGAAAAAACCAAAATTGGATCAGTATAATTTTTAAAAATATTGTTAAAACAGAAGGTTATAAATTTTACCTGCTTTTTGCATAAAAATCTGCATCCTGAAATCGTTACGATTTTTTATAAATGGCAACTTGGGTTAAAAAAGGTAAAATTTGTCAAGACAAACTTTACCTGAGAAGCGGTGTTTTGGGGTATTATCAGGGAAAATTTGTCAGGAC
>CAZHPS010000479.1:0-5295 GCA_964534335.1 uncultured Desulfobacterales bacterium | reverse complement strand
TTTTCTGTGCGGAATTCAGATCTGAATCTGAACCTCTGCAAATGTTTCAAGTACTTGTATATATACCATTTTTTAAAACATTTCGGTGGAATTTCCGGACTCCGAAATTAACTTAATATAATTTGACTCAGCCACGAATGACACAAATCTGCACGAATTGCACAAACCATAATTCGTGCAATTCGCGGCTGTACCATCAAATCTTCTGAGTAATGGTATATAAACTTACAATCGCCAATATTGATCTGCATAGGCAGCATGCTAAAATAACGATTGCCAAAATGTGGTTAAAGGCATAAACCGTGAATAAATATTTATTGAAAACAAAAGTTTATGTTGAGATGAGCATACCAGGTTTTTATTATGAAATTCGACAGGAGCCTGAAATGGCTGCACGGCGGGACTGGACTCGGAAATGGTGGAAAAAATGCAGAAAATATTATAAAGTTGTAACAAGTGAGGCTGTAATTGATGAACTCAGCAGGGGAGACTATCCTAACAAAGATAAAACATTGTCGCTGATTCAGAAATTGACATTTTTACCAATTGTGGAAGAAATTTCTGAAATAGTACAAAATTATATTCAGCATAAGCTGATGCCGAAAAATCCCCTTGGTGATGCTCTCCATCTTGCTGTGGCTTCCTATTATAAATGCGATTTTTTACTGACGTGGAACTGTACCAATCTTGCTAATGCAAATAAATTCGGTCATATAAAGCGAATTAATTCAATGTTGGGTCTCTATATTCCCACTTTACTGACACCTTTGGAACTTATGGGAGAAATGGAAAAATGAAAACCGATCCTGTTATAGACAGAATAAGAGAAGTAAGGAACATAATTTCGGAAGAATGCAATCATGATCCGAAAAAAATAGTGGAATATTATATGGAGAAGCAAAAAAAGAAAAAAAGTCTTTCAATTAACAGAAAAAAGACAATACATATGAAACGTACTCAAGTTAAACAAAAATAAACAGCATAACCAGTCCCTCCAGCGGATTCGGTTTTGCGGAGCTTAGCGGAGCAAAACCGAATCCGCTGAATTTTATGTTATTCCGGGCATGGTTTTGCGTATTATTGAACTGATTGATTTATTGGAGCAGGAAACATACAGATAAATCTGCAAGAATGTTGAAATGGGGTATATTTTAATGGATTTTCCAAAACAGTTGAACATCGGCAGCGGAAAGAATTTCAGAAATGATTTCCTGAATCTGGACATCAGTGAATACTGGAAACCGGATATTGTTTTTGATCTGTATATATACTGATCCAACTTTGTTTTTTTTGGCATAATTTTTGCCTGACGGTCTGAAAGTGAAAAATCATCCGGACATCCTGAAAAGACCATGTTCCGAAACAGTTGCAATTTCTGTGCTGTAAAAAACCAAAGTTGGATCAGTATAACTTTTTCAGAAATTCTAAATTAATTATCGAAAGGAGTATTATAATGGGAATTGTCAGGTGGGGAGCACCAACCGAGATTATTGTCAAAATAAAAGAACTGTATGGAATTGACAAATTTGTTGAAACTGGAACATATTATGGAAAAACAGCCTGTTGGGCTGCTTCAGTGTTCAAACAGGTTATAACAGTTGAAAATTCAGCAGTCATTTATGAAAACGTGAAAAAAACATGTGGGCATATTAAAAATATTAAATTTGTTTATGGAGACAGCAGAACAGAGCTTGATAAAATAATATCTGAAATTGACTGTCCATGTATATTTTGGTTGGATGCACACTGGAGTCAGGGGGATACATTTGGCAAAAAAGATGAATGTCCATTGATAAAAGAGATTGAAATTATTAATAATTCTAAGTTTGACCATGTAATTCTCATTGATGATGCTAGACTTTTTGAATATCCACCGCCTTCTCCTCACAATTTTGAAGCATGGCCAGATATTTACAGTGTTTTAAGCACACTTAATTCATCAAGTTGGAAAAGATATATTGTAATAATTGAAGATGTGATTATTGCTGTTCCCAACTCTCTGAAATCAGGAATTGCTGATTATTATCAGTCTGTTAGCAATAGAATTTGGAAAGAGTATAATGAAAATCTTAGAGAAGCAAAAAATGCAAAAGCCACAAAAGAGCAAAAAGATAATAAATCTCTTGAGTTAAAAACATTATGTCATAAATATTCCATTGTTCCAAGAGGAGTAATTCATATAGGCGCACATGAGGGACAGGAACTTGAAATGTATCAGTCAATGGGAATTCAGCGAATGCTTCTCATAGAAGCAAATCCTTCTGTTTTTGAAAAACTTAAAGCAAAAAAAATTAATGCTTCCAGTGTAATGGCCGTAAACTGTGCAATTGCAGATTATAATGGAACAATAATATTGCGCGAAAACAGTCATAATTTGAGCAGCAGTATTTTGCCTTTAAAGCGGCATAAAGATATTTTTCCGCAAATGAAAGAGGTGTCCCATATAACTGTTCCTTCAAGAACTCTTGACAGTCTTATGGCAGAACTGAAAATTAATCCATATGACTACAATATTATTGTGATTGACATTCAGGGAGCTGAACTTATCGCTTTTCATGGGGCAACAAAAACTCTTAACAATATTGATGCAATTCTTTCAGAGGTAAATTTTCAGGAATTGTATGAAGACTGTGCGTTAATTTGGGATATTGATGATTTTCTGGGAAAATATGATTTTTTGAGAATGGATACAAACACACCTTGGCATCCGGCGTGGGGTGATGCCTTTTATATGAAAAAACATATTGATATATACCCAAAATTTAAGCCAAAAACGGAAAATATTACCAAAAATAGCGATATTATCATAGTTACGACTATCGCTCCGGGCAATACAGAAAAACAGAGAACTGCTATAGAAAGCTGGAGATCAATGGGATTTTCAGTTGTTTCTCTTAACACCAGAGATGATATAAAAAATCTACAGCCTATATACAGCAATATTGTCTTTCATGAGGTCAATCGTGATGCAATGGCCGAAACAGGAAGATCTCTGATATACCTTGATGATATTTTCAGTTATATCTGTAATTACGGAACAAAGATATGTGGAATAGTCAATTCAGATATTATTTTGAAAGAAGACAGTAGATTTGTTTCTTTTGTGGCTGAAAAAGCAGATAATTCAATGATTATAAGCTCAAGAACAGATACAGATTCACTTGATTTCACTGAAGGAAACAGATACAATTTGGGATTTGATATTTTTTTCTTTGACAGACAGATTTTGAAAAAATTCCCCTCATCTGAATTTTTCATAGGACTTCCCTGGTGGGATCTGTGGGTTCCTTTTACTGCATGTCAGAAAGGAATAAATTTAAATAAAATGGATTCAGACATTGGCTTTCATATTAAACATAAAATCAATTATTCCAATGAATTCTGGCTGGAAAAAGGCATTCATTTTGCAAAATTTATCCGCAATGATCTGGCTTCAGCATACTGGAATCTGTTAAACAGCAATTCCAACTTGCTTCAGACTGAACTGAAAAAACTGTCTGTCCATGTTCTGAAAACAATTGAAAATCATGCACGGAAAATATCATTTTAGTGGAGATTTATATCAGATGAACAAAACGATTTTAAGTATCTGTATGCCCACCCGTAACCGCTACCAGTATCTGGAGCAGACACTTCTTCATCTGGAATTTGTGAACAGCCTGCATTTCCCTGTGGAAATTGTTATCTGTGACGGTTCCGAAGGGGATGATACCAAAAAACTTGCTGAGAGAATATCGGATAATCTGCCCATAAGATATTTTCATGAAAAAAAGAGTTCCGGTTATGAGCAGGCTGTTGTTTCCGCATTCCGTGCTGCAAGGGGAAAATATTCGGTTTATCTGGGAGATGAAGACAGACTCATGCCGGAACAGCTTGCGGAACATATTGCTTTCATGGAGCAGAATCCGCATTATGCTGCCTGCTACAGCCCCTGGGAATTGTGGAATGATATTGAGAAAAAAGCATTTTCACAGTTTTTTTATCTGGATAAAATCTATTCTTTCCAAAGGGCAAACAGTCTGGAACTGTTCAATCTGATACTTTCCAGACACATCATGCCGGAAACTGCGGTTTACCGTACAGACAGTTTTCAGAAAGTACTTTACGCACCAAGAAAAAACTACTGGGCCACTGTATGGCTGTTTCACCTGCTCAAATACGGAGAAGTCTGCTTTCATCCAAAACCTTTTCACCGTGTGACTGTGCAAAGCGAACTGGATCAAAGCACCGGAAGAATGCCCATTGGAAATACGATGGCAATCAATTATCTTGACCGGTATCGGGGATCATTGGAAACAGCCCTGTTTATGGCTCTTGAAAATGCAGCTTTGCCCATAAATCAGGATACGAAAATATCTGCTTTGGATGCCATTAACCAGTTTCTCAATGCCAGAGTGAATGTGGCAGCCCGTCTCAGCAGAGGCCAGAGAGATTTTATCGGTGCAAATGAACTGCACATCCGCAACCTTTTATGGCAGCAGAAAATTGACACCAATGCAGTGGTTGAATGGGAAAAACAGGTTGTGCCAATGGCTGCCATACAGGCAGTGGCCCATTTGTTTGACAATACCATTGCAGAACTGAAGAAACTTGTACTGTGTGAATTTGCAAATCCGGAGGGACTGATAAACGGTTTTCGCTCCTTATATCCTAATCTGCCTGTTGAAGTGCTGACAAGTGAGCAGATAATCCGTCATTCCGACCGCATGAGTTTCATGGTTCTCACGGAAAAAGAGGAAAGCAGAAAAAAACTTGTGAACAGCGGTCTGTTTCCGGGATTTGTGACAGTTTTTCAGGAAGTCATGAATAATTTCGGCATTCTTCCCCGCAGATTTATGAAATAATTGCACGGAGATTATAATAGTCACCCTTGCGGGTTTTACCTGTTTGAGACAATCTGTTTTTCTATAATAATGCCAAACCTTCCGGGGTTTGGATTGTTGGGAAAACCGGTTTTTTCTATAATAATAACACCCCTTGCGGGGTTAAAAAATCCCGGAAGGGATGAAATGATTATAGAAAATGATATGCAAAAAACAAAACAGAATCCCGGAAGGGATGACATTATTATTTTGAATCATTGCCAATCTTCGGGGTTTGGATTTGTTGGGAAAACCGGTTTTTCTATAATAATATCACCCCTTCCGGGGTTTGGATTTGTTGGGAAAACCGGTTTTTCTATAATAATATCACCCTTTCCGGGGTTAAATTTGTGGGAATAACTGTTTTTTCTATAATAATGACACCCCTTCCGGGGTTTGGATTTGTTGGGAAAACCGGTTTTTCTATAATAAT
>CAZHPS010000478.1:0-5296 GCA_964534335.1 uncultured Desulfobacterales bacterium | reverse complement strand
TTTGATGATCCCACTTTTTTCCTGTTTGTGAAAAGTTATTACCGGATGGAAAAAACAGCAGAGGATCTCCTCAGATACCTTCCGGAAGTTTCTCTGCATTTCAAAGAACTCAGAGATCTGCTTCTGAAATATTACCGGTGCAGTTATGCCTACTGGCTCACTGAGGCTGATCCTCTGCCCTGGTTTGAAAAAGAAATGGACAGAATTGAAAATCATCAGGTGCTTACAGAGATTTTTGCCCTGCTTTCCCATACTAAGATGAAGGAACTGGAACAGCGAATCTGTGCAGTTGAAAACAGTGAAGCCTCTTCTCCGGATGAATCCGGAGAACTGCATCAGGTCAGGCTTGTGCTGGAACTGCCCTCTTACACCCGGATTGCTGATCTGTACCGGGAAATTCCCCGCAGACTTCTGGAGATGGGAAAGGACAAAACCCAGGGCAGCCGGTGGAAGGTGATTTTCCTTTTCCATATTATGAATATTTCCGGTCTGTCCCTGATTCATGAGGAAACCCTCAGAGAGATCAACCGGATCATGGGCTGGCTGATTTCCCATGAAACCCATCTGCACACGGAAATCCTTCTGAAAAAGGCATTTTCCATTCTCAATGCCCGGACACGGGATTTTCCTGCCACATCCCTTAACTGCGTGCTGAACATGGGCAGAGGGATTTACAAAACCGATGACAGTGATCTGATCAAACTTTTCATTGATGCGGTAATGGACATGGGTTTTCATGCCCCCCGGATCAGCGGAGTGGGCAATGACTGGCAGATACAGGTCAATCCCGCGCATATCCGCAATATCCGCACCTGGCTGCAGCTTGTTGAACTCAGCCCTAAATGGTCCACCCGTCTTCTGTCCGGTCTGATTATCCATCTTTCCCTGTCCGGTGTTTTTATCAAGGATACCGATCTGTTTCCCCGTGACATCACCCATCTGCTCAACTGCGACATCCGGCAGGTTTATAATCTGATCAAGCAACTGGCCCGGCTTTTTCCGGTCTATTTCAACGAGATCGGCGCAGAGGGAAAACTGCGGGATATTTCCACAGAGATTGATGAACTCACACACCGGAAGGATCTGCTGATCCATTTTCTGCGCAAACAGATTCATGTGGAAAGCAGCAACCGGGTGGTCGCGTTTACCGAGGCTGTGCTCAACTGCTGGCTCAACTGCAAAAAGGAATTCATAAAATCCTTTGTTCCTCCCAATATTTATGAACAGATTGAAGAGGACGGGCCTTATATCCGGGGCGTTCACCGGGTCATGCGCTGGCTCAGGGACAGCAAAGGGGTGATGATTCCCGATGATCTGCGGGAGATGGACAGCGCGGATCTGAAATGGCTGCTCAACAGTCTGTCTGATGCAGAGCCCCAGGACAGACAGCGGGTGGAAATGCTTACTGTTCTGTACAGGCTTCTGCACCGGAAATACAGTCTGGCTCTGGACATGGAAGCTGAATCTGAAATCCGGGAGAGTCTTTCCCATATAAAAGATTTTTCTGATGCAGACAAACTCAGACAGGGGCTGGCAGAGCCGTGCATACACAAAAAACTTCCGCTGCTGCTGGATTGTCTGGAAAGTCTCAAAAAAATCATTTTTTCGGATGCTGTCTATGAAATCCGTGAGGATATTTACAAAAAACGGCATTTCACAGTTGACATTCCCTCCATGTACGGCAGTTACCATGAAACAAAATTTGACGCGCTGGGCCTGACTTTCCGGCTTGAGTCTGCTGTCAATGTCTGTTTTGAGGAAATTGTTGACAATCTGGATTTGAAGCTGATTACCCGTGAGACTTTTTATCAGGTCAATGATCTGCTCAAACTCTTTGACAGGGCATTGAAACTCGACGGCATTTCCTCGCCTGAACTGGGAATGCAGCTCGATCTGCTGCGCCATGCACTAAAAACCAGAGGTTTCACGTTTACCCAATATATGGATGTGTTCAAGGGATTTGCCGATGCAGTCAAAAATATCATCAATGATTATTTCAGCAATGTCCATGAAAACAATCTCAGCCGCATCCTTTCCCATATCAGGCCAGACGAAGTGCAGGATCGCTATCTTTCCCAGACCGGCACAGAAAACAGGGAAGAAATGAGGCACAGGATTTCCGAGATTTTTTTCCGGGAAAGAATCGCGTTTTCCCTGGGGCTGCGGCAGTTGGATCTGCTGCTGGGCCGGATTCTGAACACCCTGTCCCAGCAGTCTTTTCTTCTGCAGGCACAGCATCTGCGTCTGCTGCTCAATTATGATCCCCAGAGCGCGATGGTTTCCATCATCAAAGCCGAGGAAAAGGCCAGCGGCATTATCCATCTGGGCAACAAGGGACACAATCTCGTGCGGCTTAACCGTATGGGATTTCCGGTTCCGCCCGGTTTTATCATCACCACAGAGATATTCCGATGCCGTTATATTGTGGAAAACTATCAGCCTGCGGAAAGCAATTTCAAAGATCAGATTTCCGCGCATATCCGGCTGCTGGAAAAACAGACAGGAAAGCGTTTCGGGGATCCGGCAAATCCGCTGCTGTTTTCAGTCCGAAGCGGTTCCTCCATTTCCCAGCCCGGGATGATGGACACCTTTCTGAATGTGGGCATGGATGAGCGGATTGCCGCTGGCCTGGCTGAAAGAACAGGCAATGGATGGTTTGCCTGGGACAACTACCGGCGTTTTGTTCAGTGCTATGGCATGGCACACGGGCTTGCGCGGGATGATTTTGATGAGATTATCTTCCGCAAAAAAGCTGAAAAAGGCATAGCCTTCAAGCGTGCATTTACCGGAGAGGAGATGCGGGATCTGGCTCTGGCCTACAAAAAAAGGGTGCAGGACGCGGGCATTTCCATTACCGAAGATCTGTTCAGACAACTGCTGCAGACCATACAGATTGTTCTCAATTCATGGGAATCGGAAAAGGCCAGAACCTACCGCAAAATCATGAGCATTTCTGATGACTGGGGAACAGCCGTGACAGTGCAGAACATGGTATATGGCAATCTTTCCCGCGAGTCCGGCAGCGGTGTGGTGTTTACCCATACGCCGAAATGGTCTGAAGACAGTGTGCAGCTCTGGGGGGATTTCACCATCGGAAATCAGGGCGAGGATGTGGTTTCCGGTCTGGTCAACACTCTGCCGGTTTCCATTCTTCAGCAGGACAGTGAAATGAAGCAGACAGACATCACTTTGGAAAGCCATTTTCCGGAAATTTTCAAAACCCTGAAAACATGGGCCTCAGAACTGATTTACAATCACGGATGGAGCCCCCAGGAGATTGAATTCACCTTTGAGGGGCCGAAACCGGAGAATCTCTGGGTGCTCCAAAGCAGGAATATGGCTATCCGGGGACCGAAAAAACTCTGTATCTTTGATCAGGACAGTATGACCGAAGATCGGGTGCTGCTGGGCAACGGCATTGGTGTCAGCGGCGGAGCCATGAGCGGCAGGGCTGTGTTTACACTGGAAGAGATTGATTATTGGCGGAAACAGGAACCTGATACAAAACTGATTCTCATGCGCGGGGATACGGTTCCTGATGATATTAAGGAAATTTATGCCGCAGACGGACTTCTCACTGCCAGAGGCGGGGTGACATCCCATGCTGCTGTGGTGGCCCACCGGCTGGAGAAAACCTGCGTGGTGGGGTGCGGAAACCTGTTCTGCTTTGAAAAGGACAGGAAAGGGGTTTTTGAAAATATCAACATGGTTGTGTATTCAGGAGATTTTCTGAGCATTGACGGGCAGAAGGGGCATATCTGGCTGGGAGCCATGAAGGTAAAATGAGGGAAAATCATAAGACAGTCGCTACCAAATCGCTATTGGTTTTATACAATGCGGAATGCAAATCCGGAGGAGTGCAGAAATTAAGCGGAGCGGTTTTCTGCATACGCGCAACTGCGGAAAAACTGATGGTATTGTATAAAATCAATGGAGAATTGGTATCAGAGATATTTCTGAACAGTTTCACAGTAACAAAATGTATCACATGGGCTTAAATATACTGATCCAATTTTGGTTTTCTTTGGCACGGAAATTGCGTATTCTCCAAAACAGTTTTTTCAGCCCGTCTGCGGGCTTTTTCAGGCCAAAAACGGATGATTTTTCCCGGCCGGACTGTCAGTCAAAAAACATGCCGGATAAAACCAAAATTGGATCAGTATACAATAAAAAAGTCAACTCCTGCAGATGCCAGCAGAGACAGACCGGCTGAATTTTATGAGGCTCTTTTTCATTACCGGTTTGCCAAAACATCAGCCTTATACCAATTCTCCATTGAAATTATACAATAATGTGAGTTATTTCCTCTGTGTTATCTGTGGTTTTTTCTCTCTGTGTCCTCTGTGGGAAACCGAATCATAAGTATATTTTCAATGGAGAATTGGTATTATGTCCCAGGCATAAATTTAAGTTTCATAACAAACTGTACCCGTTGGATTCATCGATTACAGATCTTTGTCTTTCTGTGTTTCCATGTGCAAATTTTCGTAAATCCGGGGGATGTGTAATACCAAATCACCGTTGAAAATGTGCTTTTGAAAAAAACAATACATTGTAATCAGACAGAAAAATATGATTCTATTGTATAGAATCGATGGAGAATTGGTATAAAAATTCATACACTGTTGGATCATGATGTATGCATTCCGGCATTTGTTGAAATTACAGATGCAAAGACTCATGATATCACTGTTGCCAAAACACTGAAATTATCCCCATCCCAATTCGCAAAAATCATGCCCAAAAAACCAAAGTTGAAAAATTAGACCTCTTTCAAAAGTCATTTCCTCCTGTTTTCAATTCAAAATTATAAACTGATGTTACGCCATTGTTTTTTTGTTGCTATTTTTTGTTAATTTTTTGTTGCTGTTCTTTGTTTAAATTGATATAATATTTTCATGAAAAAAGAACTTCTTGAATTATACAGCGGTTATCTTTTAAGTTCATTTGGTTATACAGCATCAGCCGGACTTTCCGATCTGCCGGACAGTCAGATCGGTCATGACAGAATCACTGATTTTTTGGCAGGATCATATTTTAATTCAAGTGATTTATAGCTGCCGGTCAGAGAAACTGTCCGCTCAGCCGAATCCGATGACGGTGTTCTGATATTTGATGACACAGTCGAAGAAAAACAGTGGACAGATGAAAATGAAATCATCACATGGAATTATGATCACAGCAGAAACCGGACTGTGAAAGGTGTCAGTATTCCCAACTGTCTTTATCTTCGCAAAACATTGATATTCCGGCTGCTTATGAAATCATTAATAAACCGGTGCTGTTCAGCGATCCG
>CAZHPS010000477.1:0-5299 GCA_964534335.1 uncultured Desulfobacterales bacterium | reverse complement strand
GTTTCTGACGGCAGGCAGTTTCTGTGCCACAAAAAACCAAAGTTGAAACAGTATAAAACCAATGGAGAATTGGTATCAGACAAACTGCATTTAAGAAATAAAATCCCCGTGTTTTTTATGCCTGTCCATGATTTTCTGCGTATGTTTCCGTATGCGCTCCACTTTTCCGCAAATCCACATCAACTGCAACATTTCCCACAGTCCGGGTTTTTCTTTTCCCTTATACAGCAGCAGCAGCGATTTTTTGTCATTTTCAGTGAAAAACTCCTCCGGCAGGCTGAAACCCAGTTCTGCAAGGCTTTTGATTACCCAGCGGAAGCGGAAATATTTTCTCTGCCGGATTCTCTGGAAATCATAGAGGGCAACAGCCGGTTTGTCAGAATTTCCATCATAGTGAATAAGAATATGATCCGCATTGAAATCACAGTGATTAAGCCCCGTGTCGTGCATTTTCCGGGCATACCGTGCGATTTCTGCAAGCAGGGTTTTTCTTGCATCCGGATGTTTCATTCTTTCCCGGAATCCGGTATCATGTGCAGGCAGATTTTCCAGTGTTACAAATGGGCGGAAATCCTCTGTGATGATAAACGATCTGCCGTTGGAGCATTCGCCAGCCGCGACCGGTGTAACCGTTGCCAGTCCGTGTTTGCGGAACAGACAGATATGAAAAAATTCTTTGCGTCCCTCTGAGAGAAACCGACCGGAAAATATGCTCTGTTTCAGTCCCGTATCTCCCAAATGATGTCTTTTGATAAAAAAACATCTGTCTCCATTGCTGTCAGGAATTTTCAGACGTATCACATCCCTTTCCCTGATTTTTTTGACCACGCATCTGTGCAGATGCTCATCCGAATACTGCCACAGGGAATCAGAAGAATCAAGGTGCATACCGCGCAGCAAATCCGCATAGGCACTGTTGACAATCAGACTTTCCTTTTCCGTATATTCTATGGCAGATACATCCGGCATTTCACTTCTCTTTCATTTGCATGACATAGGCATAGAGTTCAAGCAGTTCTGTCAGATGTTTTTCCATAGTATACTGTGCTGCCGTGACTGCCGCATAATTGCCAATATCATTTCTCAGTGACCGGTCTTCCAGCATGGAAATGCTTTCCGCAAGGTAGGCCACCCGGTTTTTTTCCAGAATAATCCCGTCCTTTCCGTTCTGTATCAGTTCTGAAGCGCCGCATTTGCCGGAAACAATGACCGGAAGGCCGCAGGCCATAGCCTCAAGGCAGACATTGCCAAAAGCATCGTAATGACTGGGAAAAACAAAAATATCCGCAGCTCCGAAATACCTTTCGATTTTGGGACGATGGCCCAGAAAACTCACCTGGTTTTCAATTCTGTATTTCCCGGCCTTTTTCTGATAAGGAGATATCCGGCCATCTCCGACAACCAGCAGTCTGTATTTTTTATCCCCGATCACCCGCATAGCCTCCAGCACAGCGTCCAGATTTTTGCGTTTATGATCATTGGAAATGAAAAGAAGCAGGATTTCATCATCTCTGATGCTGTACATATCCCGTATGGATTTTCTGTATTTTTCTTTCACACCGGGCTGAAATACTGAAGTATCAATACCATTGTAAATGACAGCGATTTTTTCCGGACTTACACCGTAATGTTCAACAATCTCCTGCTTTATCATTCCGGAAATAGCCAGAATCATACGGGTTCCGCCGTGTATGAATATTTTCTCTTCCAGCCATTTGAGAGCCAGACGCCTGGGAGTTGCGGCAAATACGCGGCGGATCATGGGATTGGGATAACGATGGATCATCTGCACAGGATTAATGCCATCCGAAACCCGGAAAATATCCTGATGCAGTATCCGATCCATTGACTGGATAATATCAAAATTCTTTCCGGCCAGTTTCTGTTTTGCACTCAATGCAAAGGAAAGGTTTTTTCCCGGAGAGGATATATGCAGCATGGGAACATGATGAAAATTCATACCCGGAACCTTATCCTCACAGCGGTTTGCAAATATATGGACTTCATGCCCGGCTTTCAGCATTTCACGGCTCAGAAGAACTGTATCTCTTTCCAGACCGCCCATTCGGAGACTGTATTTGTGGCACAGCAGTGCGATTTTCATTGTCTTACCTCATATAAAACCATTTTTCCGTGTCTGGCTGTCTGCCATTGACAGATTTTTACAAAATCCGTATTTACTTTAAGTTCTTCCACTTTCCGGTTCTCCCATTTTTTTTCATCCCAAATCAGATAATTGCAGGAATGCCCGCGTATTGACTGAAGATCGGAAGCATCAGGCATGTCAATCATACAAAGTTCCTCAAAACAGGGCGATCCCTTATAATTCACATTGGCATAAAAATGAATCGCGCTGACTTCTTTAAAAGCCCCGGCCACATTCACGGAACGCCCGTTTTTTTCTCTGTCAGCAATGAATCTCCCGATTTGTTCATACACTTCTTTATCTTTCACATAGGAGGCCATCAGAGTTTTGGGCAGGGCCACTGCCACCATCAGTACACATACCAGAATATAACTGAGAGTCTGCTTCACCTGAAATCTGGTGCGGATATACTGCGATACTCTTTCAATTCCAAATCCGGCAAAAACAAATGCGGGCAGCAGAAACAGCATGGTGAAGCGGCTGGTCATGGCCCAGTTGTAAATAATCTGGGAATAAAGCACAGGCAGGGCAGTCAGGGAAAGAAAAGACAGATACAGCAGCCGCGAATCTCTGAAAATATGCAGCCGTGCCTCTGCCATGCCGATAATCAGGAGAATGAAAAAAACATAAAACAGGGTTTCCACAATCCGAACCGCCAGAGCAGCAAGTGCAATCAGCCAGAGCAGGTTCCGCACAATGGGAAAAAAAAAGGGACTGAAACCATCAGGCTCATGCTCAGCAAGGATTTTCAGATGATGCCGCAGCTCACTGTATTTGGAAAAAAATTCCACCGGACGGCTCAGCAGTCTTTCCGGTTTCAGCAAAGCCAGAATGTCTGTGTGGGAAATATATATGTAAACAAGTCCGAATGCAAGAATCATCAGAACAGGCACCAGAAAGGAAAACAGCGAAAACCATTTGCGCTTCTGTCCGGAAAAAATAAGGAATGCACAGGATATGATAATAAACAGGAAGCATTCAATCCTGGCCCATGTTCCCATCAGAAAGCACAGACAGCTCAAAACCGCGACAGTGAGAGATTTCAGAGATGTCCAGCGGGCACAATCTCTGCTCTGATTTTCCATATGAATGAGAAAGAGAAACAGCCCGGACGCGGAGAAAAACCAGTACACCGGATCACGGAGAACATCGGAACTGACCAGAATAAAGGGGGGAATCAGGGCAAAGGCCAGAAGTGTGGCAGCACTGAGATTCTCATCAAAGAAACGTCTGAACATCAGATACAGGGGAATCAGCATGAGTGTGCCGAAAAACAGGGAGACACTGCGCGCGGCAGCAACCCAGTCTCCGCATATTTTGTATCCTATCATGATAAAAAAAGGGTAATTGGACAGATACTCATAGCAGTCGGTCAGGGAATCAAACAGGCCGTAATACAGGGCTTTTGCCTGCTGAATATAGAGAAATCCGTCAGAATTGATCAGGGGAATGCGGAAAAACAGATACACGCGCAGAGCAAAGCCAAGCCCAATTACCAGCCAGGCTGTCCGTGAAATCTTCCACACAGAAGAACTCCCTGCAAATTCATCATCCATGCCTGCGATCATAATCGCCCTTTCAATGTGCTGTCAAGCGTTCTGTTCAATCATTGCACATAATATTCCCACTATTCTGCACACTTCTTTTATGGAATAGTCATCTGAATCAATATAAATTCTTTTATCCGCCAGTTTCAGAAACTTCCACAGATTTCCCGAAGTGACAGATCCGTAAATATTTGACATATCTGTATTCTCCTGTTCATTGAATATTTTTGCACCAATCATTTCAGCAGCACACTGACCCAATCCACTCATTATATTGTTATTTTTTGCTTCAACCACTGCAATAACAGGAGCATTCAGAAACAACTGTTCAGGGGATCGGCTGATAATAAAGTCACAGAATCCTGTCAGATCCCGCTCTTTATCCACATTCAGTTCAATCCCGGAGAAAAAACTTATTTTTTTGTCAAATATCTTTCTTATTTCAAGAAGCACCGGAGCAGTAATCAGTTCTGAGCGTGCTTTTTCCGTGTTGACAGCAGCAGCCACCGGGACATTGTCTGACAGGGTCTCTTTCAGATGAAGGCTGATTTCACGGGGCTTTATACCGGAAAACAGCCCGGACAATTCTGCTATTTCAACAGATAACTCTTTGCTTACTTTTCTGAGTGTAAAACTGCTGTAGGGCATTTTTCCCTCCTCTTCTGATTTCCTGTCATATATTCCCGACCGGAATTTCCACATGAAACACCGTTCCCTGCCCCACTTCGGATTCCACACGGACAGCCCCGTTGTGTTTGCTGATGATTCCCCGCACAATGGAAAGACCAAGCCCGGTGCCGCTTTCCTTTGTGGTGTAAAATGCCTTGAATATCTTTTCCCTTTCCGAGGCAGGAATGCCCGGCCCTGAATCCCGGATGGAAATGATGATTTTGTCATCTTCCTCTTTTCCGCTGATCCACAGATCCCCTTTGCCGTCCATAGCCTGCACAGCATTGAGAATCAGGTTCAGAAAGACCTGGCGCAGTCCGTTGATATCGCAGCAGGCCAGCAGCGGGGTTTCCCAGTTCTTGTGCACTTTTACCCCGCGTTTTAAGGCATTGTAGGCAAGAATCAGCGTACTTTCCAGCGCATCTGCCACATCCCTGCACATTGGTTCAAAATCATCGCTGACTTTGGAGAAATTCCGGATATTTTCCATCAAAGCCCGTATCCGTTCCACACCCATTTCGATAATTTCATAATTCCGGCTCATGTCTGTACGGATTTTATCCAGTTTGTTCCTCCTCCGGGCGTCCTGAATCTGCCGGATCACATGGGGCGGCATATCCGGATCCTGCAGTATTTTTTCGCAGGTATCCAGCACATTCCATATGCTTTCCGAATACAGACTGTTCATCTGGGTCGTGCCGATAATGGCTGTCAGTGGATTGTTGACCTCGTGGATAATGCCTGCCGCAATCTGTCCGATGGTGGCTATTCTCTCATTTCGCAGATACTGCTCCTGTTTTCTCACATTTTCCAGCACTTCCGAAGATGTTTCCAGCAGCAGCCGCAGCAGACTGATTTTGTCGTCAGACATGGGTATTTCACTGTCCCAGACCAGAATGAAATAATTTCCCACAATATCCTTCAGGGGCATGACCAT
>CAZHPS010000476.1:0-5340 GCA_964534335.1 uncultured Desulfobacterales bacterium | reverse complement strand
CCCTGAAAAAAGGGGAACGTGCGGAAATCCGGGGGCTGTGTTCTTTTTTTGTGAAGAAATACAAAGGTTATACAGGCCGGAATCCCAAAACCGGGGAGAAACTGAAGATAAAGCCGAAAAAGCTGCCGTTTTTCAAATGCGGAAAGGAATTGGCGGAAAGGGTGGAACCGGGATTGAAAAAGAATAATTTATAAATACGGATGAAGCGTGGGGATAAAGCCCCACGCTGGAAAAAGTACGCTGAGAGCGTCCTTTAAAAGTGACCAAACCTGCTACTGACAAAAGTAATACGGTAACACAAAGCGGAAAAAAAGTGGAGCGGTATGAAACTTTTCAGGGAATTATAGTCTGATAATTGTGATTTTAGCTCGTTGTCTATGGAGATCAATATTAGTAGTGATTAATTTATAGGTTATATCATAATATGTAAAGATAAAACTTTTGCCATCGAACATATATTCTTTAACAATTGGATTTCGTCTTGGAACCTCTACGCTAACCTTCGCTTGGGTTTTACCCCGATAATCACTTGCACTAGATTCTTTAATATATTTTATAGTTACTATAACTTTGCCATCAAGAATTGGAAGAGGCGTTTTTACAGATAGCCATTGATCTTTTGGTAAACCCGCTCCATTTTCTGGTTCGTAATTGGGAATAGTGTTATATGGTGTCGGATCAATCAATATTATTTTGTCTTTTAAATCATCCCATATTTTTATTTTACAATCAGTTCTTTTCATAATTATATTAGCGATATCCTTCTGAAGAATCCCGCTCCATTGATTTTCCTGATATTTTGCAGCACCATCGATTCCAAGGTCTGCAATGTTTTTTAATAATCTATTCAATTCTGCTTTTGCTGATCCTGATAATTCCAAATGATTATCGCTGCCCACAATCGGCACCTTATCACACATACGTTCCGCAAAGTCCGAAATCATGTCTAACGCCTTCTGCGTTTCTAAATCAGTTGCATTTGTACTTTTTATGAATGCAATTGACGATAATAAAAGTGTAAAATAAATTACTCGATATAATAATTTTTTTGTATAATACATAAAACCATCCTTTTTATATAGATATTTTATAAAAAACTACAGCGAGTTAAACTGCATCGTTCCGTAGCGCAACGGAGAAGTCATACCGCTTGAGCAATTTGTTTATCTTTATACTTTATAAACAATATTCTGTCAATGAGGGAAAAGATGTATATGAAGGTAGGTTTTTAAGTACTTAAAGGGTTTCCGGAATTTTGTTTATAATATGTAAACCCCGTCAGACAGGGATTTACCCGTTTTCATTCGTATAAGAGCCGTTGTTTATTTAGCTGTGATTACCTCTGCCTGATTATCCCTTTCCCCTCAATTTCCTGTTTCACCGCCTCATACAGCGGAAACTTCAGAATCCGCAGCAGCATGGAGTCAAACGGCTCGCCTTTGCTGAGGTCTCCTTCCAGTATTCCATTTACAGCTTCATCATCCGGATAGTCCGCATGTGCATGTGCAAATCCGGCCAGAAATTCCTGCCATGCGCTGCTGTCTTTTACGTGCGGCACAAAGCCGGGCGGGATATATTCACCCTTTCCCACAGCAAACCCGGCTCCGTACCAGCCAAATTCCGGTTCTTCTGTCTGTTTTCCGTCCGGCGCATAACAGGACGGGCAGACAGAATAAGCCGTTTCTTTTTATGGTCAGCAAAGATGCCATTATGAAAAGGTCAACTTTTTATACCGAAAAACGAGTTTTTCCCCTGTTACAGGAGAAAAATCATAAAAAAACAGCGACCGCAGTTGTTGTTTTTTTTATTTGTTTACTGTTAACTGTTTTCGGTGAAATTTTGTTTTATAAAATCAATATAATACACATCTAAAAACGAGTTTTTCCCCAGTTAAAAACGAGTTTTTCCCCAGTTAAAAACGAGTTTTTCCCCAGTTAAAAACGAATTGATTTGACAATGCTCGCTTTTTAAAGTACGAATATTGTATATAGCACTCGTTTTTTATACAGGGAGGATTTATGAAATCTGAAGAAAAGAATATCTGCAAGTCCAATACGCTTATCGAAGCCCGGTACCGGCTCAGCCTGAATGAACAGAAATTTGTGCTGAAAAGCATTTCCCTTTTGGATAAAAATGACCGGGATTTTAAGGAATATGTGATCACAGTGAAAGAATTTCAGGAAATCACGGGCATGTGCCGGGATGAAGTATATAAGGAATTGCAGAAGATCGCTGAGAACATCCTGAAAAAGCCCATCACCATTATCAGCGAAAAGGGGCGGCTGATCTGCAACTGGTTTTCATCGGTGGAATATGTGAAAGGGGAGGGTAAAATCATTGTCTGCCATGATCCCAAGCTCAAGCCCTACCTTCTGGGGATGAAAGAACGCTATACGCTTTACCGCCTGGGGATGATACTGAAACTTCGCAGTGTGTATTCCATCCGGATTTATGAACTGCTCAAACAGTACCAGTACGCGGGGGAGCGAACTGCGAACATGGAAGATCTTCGGAAAATTCTCTGCATTGAAGAAGGCACATACACCCGTTTCAATGATTTCCGGCGGTTTGTCCTGGATCGTGCCCAAAAAGAGATTAACCGGCATACGGATACAGAATTTGATTATGAAATCCGGAAGGAAAGCAGAAAGATCACTGCCATATATTTCCGTATTTCCCAAAGGCCGGAATATGCTTCTGCCGGTGAAAATAACCGTCTGCGGTCTTCGGAAGAAAAAGGAATACCTGAAAAGATTGCTGCGGCTGTCCGTCCGGAATACAGAAACCATGAGATGTGCTGCACAGCACAGGGAAATACATGAAAGAAAAGGGTGAAAAATATGTGCTGGACAATATCTGTTATGCCAATATCAAATCCGACCGTTCCGAAGGCTATCCTTCTTTTTTGGCATTGGCTTTTCAGAATAACTGGGGCCGGGGATGGGCCGAGCGCACGGAAAAAACGCTGGAGGGCGAAAAACTGAAGACCTTTGCACGGAACCTTTCTCTGCGCTGTGCCAATATGCCACATGATCTGTTACAGAAAACCCTTGAAAGCAGTATATGGCATGAAATCACCGGCAGTGCGGAAGCTGCCGAAAAGATGAAAGACAGCATACGTCTGGGGCAGATAAGCGTGGAGCAGGCGAAGATTTGGTGGGAGAACAGGGAAAGGGTTGAGGGGATTTTGGGGTGATTTTTCAGAAATTGCCTACAGACGGGACGCAGAGCGTCCGGGGCTGCGTTCCCACGTGGGAGCGTGGGAACGAGGTGAACATATCTATATGAAAAATAATCTATACGTTTCTTTACACGGAAAAGCCTTTTCTTAGTCAGTCAAGGCTGACAAGAAAAATAAGGCCAGAGCGAAAATACTTATTGACATATGTACGTAATACGTATATATGATCTATGTATGTAAAACAAATTATTTTTTTAACATTGAAAAGGAGGTTATAATGAGTTATATCACGCCGAATTTAGTTGTTTCCCCCAAAAAATGGGTGTCTAACTTAAACGTAATTTATGATGGTGGTGAACACAGTTGGTCTTTAGCAAGAATGACATGGGATGGTAGAGAATCTATTGGATTGAGATGGAATGGAGGATCTGATGACAAAAGATTTCCAGGTATAGGCAACCCGCAATCACGCGGTGTACCAACATGGTTCATACTGCCTGATGAACTAAGTGAAATTGTTGTTAAAATGGTAAAAGGTAAAAAATCTCTGATACAGGAATTAAAGACAGAGGCAGAAGTCACAGAAGCAGAAGCAGAAAAAATCTTGGACGTTTTATTTCCCACACTGGCAGAGATTTCCGAATAGTTCCGACCGAAATAGTTGCGAAAATACATACTAACAGAAGCTAACATCTCCCAATATCTTGGTATTGGGAGATTTATATTTTTTTCTGACCGATAGTTCCCTATTGGGTAGTGCATTGCCTACCATATTTCCCGCTTCCGCCATATAACCTCTAATACCAAATCACCGTTGAAAATATGCTTTTGAAAAAATCAATCTATTGTAATAAAACAGAAAAATATGGTTTTATTGTATATTTTCAATAGCGATTTGGTATAACCCTTCGATCTGCTTCTACCGCATCAAATTCTTTCCCCAGGGAAACCGAATGCAGTTTTCCTTTTATGCGCTTGTATGCGTAAAAATAGCTGTATTTCCCTACTTTTTTTCTTCGGATCGCCCAGCGGTTTCCATGTGTCTGGGAATGAAATCCGCCAATAAAAAACCGGCAGAAGCGTATTAGAACACTGTGCCGGTTGTATCTGTGAATATACGGGAAAAAATTACAGAAAAACTTTGTAACTGATATTCAGGGCTTTTCCCAGTTTTTTGGCAATGGTTATTCCTATGGGCCTTTTGCCGTTTTCCATCTGAGAGATGTGTCCCTGGGGAATCCCTGTCAGCTTTGAAAGCTCTTTCTGGGTCATATCCTCTTTGTATCTTGCACCGACCAGGGAAAGCCCCGGAAGTTCTTCTTCTCTGCAGTTTTCCCGAAAAAACTCTCTGACAGGACGCGAACCGGACACATCGGCAAAGCCGATCTGTTTTAAATAACGGACGGCTTTATCCTGCTTTTCAGACGGTCCGATAAACCGCAGTTCCACAGGGTTATCAGTAAGGTGCTTTTTCACGGGTTCCGATATATTCAATGGATACACTCCTATATTATTTCTCTGTATTTAAATGTAATAATGGTTCCAAGTCATTGTGAGATTTCACCTCCTTTCCATATTTTTGATTCAAAAATATACCATAAATAGTATATTGTCAACTGTATTCTTTCGGGGTATTCAGAATAAAAGAGCTTGCCTTGCGGCATTTCTGCCGAAAAACGGGTTTTCCCAATGTTCAGAAAACATCCCCCGCAAATATTCTATCCGCATTGCCGATGCGCTGGAACGGATCGCAGAAATGAAAAAGCAGTAACTACAATATGCACTATAAATATAGTTTTAAATATACTATATAATAAACTATAATATGAGCTACAAAAATAGCCTGAAATGCAGTTTGAAATGTATTATATAATAAAACACAATATCAGCTACAAAAATAGCCTGAAATGCAGTTTGAAATGTATTATATAATAAAATACAATATCAGCTACAAAAATAGCTTGAAATGCAGTTTGAAATGTATTATGTATGTAACATACAATATGAGCTATTTTTTAAGCTGTAAACTGTCTTCAGGTTCCTGATATATAAATAAAGGAAATGTGAAATGATAATCACTGTTCTGAATCAGAAAGGCGGTGTAGGGAAAAGTACGGTTGCGGTAAATCTGGGATACGGATTAGCTGAAATCGGAAAAA
>CAZHPS010000475.1:0-5355 GCA_964534335.1 uncultured Desulfobacterales bacterium | reverse complement strand
CGCAAGGGCTTGCACTCCAAATGTTCGCCCTCACATCTTGCCAATGAGGAATTATTCTCTGTCAAATAAACTGCGCCGGTCACTTGGGGCGCCTGTTCATTTTGTATTGTTTTGAATGAATATGATAATTTTTCACCTTGAACAGTTTTTCCAAAATTATGTTCTGTTTTTTCAAATTTAATAACCGGAACATCAGTTGTTTTATTATTTGATTCGGCAGATGCAGGATTGTTAACTAAATCGGTTGAATAGCGTTCGTTATTATTTCCACACGAACAAATAATTATTGCAATTGATGCATAAAAAAGTATTTTTTTCATATTTTTAATTTTTAACCAATTAATCCTCGACCAATTTTTTTTATTTTACCTTCGTCTTTTAAATCATTAACCAATTTATCAAGTATTCCATTAATAAAAATTTTACTTTTAGGTGTGCTAAACTCTTTTGAAAGTTCAATATATTCGTTAATAGTTACTTTAATAGGCACACTTGGGCACTCTGTAAATTCGGTAATAGCCATTTTTAATATAATCAAATCGATAAAAGCAACTCTCTCGGTATCCCAGTTTTGAAGTTTTACAGTTATAGCTTTTTCGAGCTCATCGCTATTTTTAATTGTTTGTCTGTAAAGAGTTTTTACAAAACTAATATCGTCATTATACTCATCATCATTAATATCAAAAAAAGGTAATAACGAGTAATTATCGCTTTCAACATTAATTTGTCTGAGAAGCTTTATAGTAAGTACCGAAGCGTCATAAAAATCATTTCCCCAGTGAATATTTCGTTCTTCAACATAAGATGTTATTGCTTCGCTTTGAAAATAAATTTCATCGTAAAGACTAATAATAAAGTCTCTGTCTTCTTCAAAATCATTAATATTATTATGTAAATACTTTTGATATTTATGCCAATCTAAAATTCGATTAAACATTTGTCTAATTATTTCCAAATCATTGCCATAGTTTATAGTATTGTCTTTTACAATTTTTTGAAACTGTAGATTTTCTGCAATTTTATTAATAACAAGGTTATTTATAAATTTTAAATTTGGTTCAAGGTCGGCTTTTGTTGGTAACATTTTTTTACGAGAGTCTTCAATTCTATCTTCTGCTATTCTTACTAAATTTGGAAGAATTGCTAATTGAAAACAACTTAGGGTTTTAAGCGATTCAATGCTATTTATCAGATTTTTTTCACCTGTATTTATATTGTGATTTTCTGTAATAAAATGCTCGTAAAGCGATTGCATTGTTTTAACTCTCAAATAACGTCGGTTCAACATTGTGATGTTCTTAATAATTTAATTGCAAAATTAACAAAATTTCCATTAAAAAAGAACTATATTTGATTATAACTATTGTTTTATTAATTATTTTAAAAAGTATCAATAGTCAAACAAAATGTTTTATAACGTTGTTATATAGTTTAATGTGAATTTATTATTATTATTATAACTATGAAAAAATATATAATTAGTAATTTCAATAAATGTTTTTAAATTATGACTCAAATTATAATATATTGTATTTCAAATAGATAACAAATTTCATTTTTGATTAATTTATATTAAAGATTATATTAAACTCAACTATTAAATTTATATTAGAATTAAATTATGATTTTATTCTTGAAAAAAAGTTTATTTCTTTTGCAATATTAACAAAGCGTTGATAATAACTTTATTGATAAAAGGTGAAAAAATAATTTAATAGCTAATATTTTTGTAGAATGGAAGATTTATTAGATTTATCAATAGTTTTATATTGATTGATATTTCATATATAACAATATGGTAATTAAAATAAAATCAAAATGAGTTGAATATTATGAAAAAATGGTTCATATTATTTATTGTTTTGTATGTTTTTTTTGAGTTAGAAGTAAATGCACAATGTGGGCAACCATTTCAAAAAAATCATACTGTTGGAACTGTTGCACCAGTATCAAAGATAGTAAACTATTCAACAATATTATCAAATATATCAGGTAGTAATAAATGTTGGATTGCTCAAAATTTAGGTGCCGATCATCAAGCAATTTCTGCTACCGACACTTCTGAATCTTCTGCCGGTTGGTATTGGCAATTTAATCGCAAGCAAGGATATAAAAATGATGGCTTAAATATCACACCTCCGTCATGGATAACTACTTCAATAGATGAAAATAGTGAATGGTTAATTACAAATGACCCTTGTAATTTATTATTGAATGATTTTTGGAGAATTCCTACATTTTCGGAATGGATAAATGCTGATACACTTAATGGCTGGAATAGCTCTAATAATATGTATGCTTCCGCTTTAAAACTACACTCTGGCGGTTTCCTCAGCTATTCAATAGGGTCGCTTGTGCTTAGAGGAAAAGGAGGTATGTTTTGGACTAATAAAATGGAAAACAACAATGGAGCATACAATCTATATTTTGGTAATAGCTTTGCATATATGTGTTCTAGCGATAAAGCTTATGGAGCAACTTTGCGATGTATAAAAGACGATTGCACTCCAACTACTGCTATTGCCGGACCAGACCAAATAATTTGTGGAACTTCAACTCTAATAGCAGGCAATATGCCAATTGTAGGAACCGGACAATGGACTGTTGTTAGCGGATTAGGCGGCTTATTTGGAGATACTTTATCAAATAACACAACTTTTAGTGGCTTTGCAGAAACTACATATAAATTATTGTGGAAAATTACAAATTCTACATGTTATCCATCTATTGATACAGTTACAATTTCTTTTAAGTCAAACCCAACAATAGCAAATGCCGGTATAGACACTTTGGTATTCGACTCATCATATACATTATCAGCCACTAATCCATTAGTTGGAAACGGTCAGTGGAGCATAATTAGTGGAACTGGTGGCTCATTTGAAAACTCTCACCTTTATAATTCAGTATTTAACGGAATAAAAGGAAATGTTTACACTTTACTATGGACAGTATCTAATCCTCCTTGTTTACCTTCAATAGATAGTGTTAAAATAACATTAGCAAATATGCCAACTACAGCTTATGCTGGTGCCGATCAAATTGTTTGTGGAACATCAACTTCGTTAGCTGCTAATTTCCCGTTAGTTGGCTCTGGGCAGTGGGATATTATTAATGGCTCCGGAGGTTTGATAGGAAATAATAATCTAAATAATACAACTTTTACTGGTATAATAGGCAATACATATACTTTGCGTTGGACGATTTCAAATGCTTTTTCTACTGGCACTACTGATGAAGTTTTTATTTCATTTATTGCATTACCAACTGCAACAATTAGTGGAACAAATACTGTTTGTTTAAATACACCTACCCCAAGTGTTGTTATTAATAACCCTCGAAATATTCCTACTATTGTTACATATAATATTAATGGGGCTAATCAAAGTACAATTAATATTGGAGCAATTAACTCTTCTAATATTATAGCTCCAACAAATGTTTCTGGTATTTTTAATTATAATTTGGTTAATGTATCATATCAAACAGCTCCATTTTGTTTAAATTCAATAAATGGGTCAAGTACAATTACTGTAAATCCTTTATTGCCTGCAAGTGTTAGCGTAGCTTTAACTTCGGGAACAAATCCTATGTGTGCCGGCGATAATGCTACTTTTACTGCTACGCCTACTAATGGTGGAACTACACCTGCGTATCAGTGGAAAATAAATGGTAATAATGTTGGTACAAATAGTAATACTTTTTCGAGTAATGCATTAGCTAACAACGATATAGTAACTTGCGTAATGACTTCAAATGCTGTTTGTGCTACACAAAGTCCGGCTACTTCAAATGCAAGTACAATTACTGTAAATCAATTTCCAACATTAGCTAATGCTGGACAAGATAAAACAATATGTGGAACATCAATTTTATTATCGGGTAATTTACCATCGATAGGAACTGGAAGGTGGAGTATAATTAATGGTTATGGCGGTTCATTTATTGATTCTACATCAAATAAATCTACATTTATATGCTCATCACCGGAAACATATACTTTATTATGGACAATTTCTAATTCACCATGTGCTTCATATTCTGATACAGTAAAAATAACCTTTGATAATTGTGGGCTTAATTTAATTACTACACATTATATTGGCGAAGTTGCACCTGAAACCAAAACTATAACTTATAGCACCGCACCAAGTTCTCTTACAGGAAGTAACAAATGTTGGATTTTACAGAATTTAGGAGCCGATAATCAATCAGATACCGCAGCTTACAAAAATGAATCTTCTGCAGGTTGGTATTGGCAATTTAATCGTAAGCAAGGATATAAACACGATGGAAGTACTCGTACACCAAACACAACATGGATAACAACTAACCCAATTAATGGTGATTGGTCAGTGTCTGAAGACCCTTGTAGTTTATTATTAGGTAGTGGATGGAGAATTCCAACGCAAACAGAATGGTTTAACGCTGATGCAACTGGCGGTTGGGGCAACTATTATAGTGCTTATTCATCAGTTTTAAAATTGCATGGAGCAGGTCGTTTAGAAGGAGATGGCTCTTTAAATACAAGTACAAATGGTCACTATTGGAGCAGTACTCAATTAAATGTATCTTATGGACATAATTTATATATGCGAAATAACAATCCATGTTCTGTAAATACAAGTGATAAAATAGCAGCACTAACTATTCGATGCCTAAGAGATTATAATGAATCACCAACCGTTGCTTATGCAGGAAACGATCAATTAATTTGTGGTAATTCAACTGTATTAGATGCAAATAATCCAATAGTTGGTATTGGAACATGGTCAATAATTACTGGTTCCGGCGGTTCAGATGTAACAAGTGCTCCAAATAATACTAATTTTATTGGCACAGCAGATACAACATATACTTTAAGCTGGACAATTTCAAGTGGAAGTTGTGCTTCAACGGATACAGTTGTTGTTTCATTTGTTGCAAATCCAAGTGTTGCTAATGCTGGTGCAGATAAATCAATTAATGGCATTTCAACAATATTAGAAGCAAATAATCCAACAAATGGAATTGGAAAATGGAATATTATTAGTGGAAATGGTGGAATTTTAAGCGATTCGATGGCATACAATTCAACATTAACTGGAATTTCAGGCATAACATATACTTTGCGTTGGACAATTTCAAATGCTTTTTGTATAGCTTCAACAGATGAAATGGAAGTAAAATTTGATAATTGTGGTATTAATTTAGTAACTACACATTTGATAGGTGATATAGCTCCTGAAACAAAAACAATTAATTATATTAATGATACAACAAGTTTAGGTGGTACAGGCAAAAAATGTTGGATTTTGCAAAATTTAGGAGCCGATAATCAATCAGATACCGCAGCTTACAAAAATGAATCTTCTG
>CAZHPS010000474.1:0-5360 GCA_964534335.1 uncultured Desulfobacterales bacterium | reverse complement strand
TCATCCCTTCCGGGATTCTGTTCTGTTTTTTTGCATGGCATTTTTATAATAATATCATCCAGTTCGGGATTTTTTTCTAACCCCGGAAGGGGTGTCATTATTATAGAAAAAACGGTTAGTTGAACAATCCAAACCCCGGAAGGGGTGAAATGATAATGTCATCCCTTCCGGGATTCTGATTTGTTTTTTAGCTTTTTCTATAATAATGTCAATCCTTTCGGATTTTTTCGGTTCAACGTCAGCAGACAGATCAGCGGATTTGACCCATTGCCAAATCCGGTTTTGCCGGAAAACCGGATTTTTATGAAAACTTTATACCCGGAAATTTATGCTGACTCACTTATGACCATGCAGAATCGCTCAGTTTCCGGGATAACCTTTCAGACAATGGGCAGCAGGAAAAATGGGTTTTCACATACACTTTATATATTGCTTTTTTTCTCCTGCCCCGGCACTTTTTCCCTTACCAGTTCCGCATACAGGGAATCCGGGTAATCAGCAAGGAGTTTCTGGTATGATTTCAGACTCTTTTCCTTATCTCCCGTTTTTTCGTACAGCATACTGATCCGGAATACTGCCTCAGACTTCATCAGCGGTTCCAGTCCGGACACGATTCTTTCAAAATATCCGATGGCCCCAGCATAATCCTGTTTTCCCTCACAGGCAAAGCCCATTCCTGCAAGTATCAGATTTTTCAGAGAGGGTGTATCCCCGAAATCGTTCAATGCCTTCTGATACAGTTCAAGGGCTTTTTCATATTTTCCCGCGTCATATGCCATATTGGCAAAGGTAATCCGCGCCATCTGGCCGCCTTTTCTTCCGGAATATCTGTCAGAAATCTCAAGAAATTCCTTTTCAACCGCGTCATATGCCTTTTCCGGCCCGTCTTTTTCCATGACCTCGTTGTAGTGGGTTACGCCCTGATTGAGCATGGCAAAGGCATTGTTTTCCGCCCTGTTTGAGAAATAACCGACAAGCCCCGCGATAATCAGCAGAGCAAACAGCGCACCCAGACCGCTGATGAATTTTACTTTGTGGACCAGTATGTATCCCATCATTTTCTGGGAAAATGTTAGAAATTCATCCGGTTCCTTCAGCAACTGCTTTCTTGTGACTTTCTGAGCCATTTTTTCCTCCGTTTTGCTTAAAAAAGTTATGGGTTAAAAACTGAAGTTTACCCGTTCCCGTGCTTTATGTCAATGCCATTAAGTTTAAGGATCGAAGGAGTGCCAAACCTGGGGGTTTGGCATTCCATACGCACCTTTCTCCACTTACCTTAACAGAAAACTTCTATGCCCTTGTTATCAGACGTTTTTGCTTTCCTTTGTCTCCGTTGCAGATGACTGTGTGTATTCCCTGTACAAATCAAAGAGAAATTCCATGCGCGCGGTTTCGTTTGCAAAGAGCTGTGTTCTGTAGCACAAATCCACTGCTTTGTCCAATGACTGATGGGCCTTGACCAGTTTTGGGGGCATGGTCAGGGGATCGTATAAATCAGCCAGACTGCTTTCCGGGAAAAGTGCACGCACATCCAGAACTTTCTGTGCGCATTTTTCCACTTTGCTCTTGTTTTTGGAATCTGGCTCTTTGGGCCATGGAAAGTTGTTATAAACGATAGAATTTGAATATCTGTATCTTCCTTCAAGTCTTCCGCATATGTAATTCATCCATACAAAGTGCATTTTTGAGCTCAAAACTCCGAAATGATATTTTGTTGCATTTGGAAGCACACTGCAAGAATTATTGATAATGTTTTCTTTGCTAAAGAAATCTAAAGGGATATATGTTCTGTTTTCAGATGTTGTAAGTGGAAAAAAAATAAATTCAGAATCAGGTTGTCTCAATTCTGCAAATACTGTTGGGTAATCAGCCGCATCTCTGGTAGTTTTCTTCGTGCTGTTCTTCCTGAATTCTTTTACATTTTTTACCCTGTCAAATATCTCAGGTATTGACTTTATTTCTGAAGGCGATACATTTTTAAGCCATATACACCATCTTTTTTGACCATCAAGATATTCTTTGGCACTTATTAATGGCCTTATATATTTTTCAATTTTAGGTTCTTTAAACAAAATTTCGTTTTTATCGTAATCCGATAACAATAAATAACCGCCATCAACGGGTTTACTGCCATACATCATCGAAGGCACTTTGCATATTGGAAACGATCTGCTTTTTAATAATATGTTCTTGCTGTCTACAATATAATTGTTTATATTTTTTGCCTGAATACATTGCGGTTCGCTAAGTACACTGTCATAAACAAATATCAATTTATTACTTGTATCAAAGTTAGCAAAACCTACAATCACAACATATACAGCAGCAACGCCTTTTGCTTCATTTTCCCATTTAAATACTTGATGTCCGAAATGAATTTTAATATTGTACTTATCAAACAATTCACTCCACAAAATACCTGCCTGTTCCCCCTGACATATAGAACTAGTTGAAACAAAAGCTACTTTTATTAAAGTATCTTGTATATACTTTGATGCGCAGATATACCATGCAGACACATAATCAAGAACTCCTGCACCTCTTACTCCGTTAAAAACGAGTGCCATATCTTCTTTTTGTTTTCCATTTTGCAATTGCTTACCATAAAACGGCGGATTCCCCAGAATATAATTCAAATCCTTTTTGGAAACAATTTTTTCCCAGTCAAGGCGCAGCGCATTGCCATGCACAATCTTTGCAGATTTTTTCAAAGGCAGCCGGACAAAATACATCCCGAATTCCTCGGAAACCTTCTGATTCATCTGATGATCAGTCAGCCACATTGCGACTTCTGAAATTTTTGCAGGCCATTCATCATATTCAATTCCATAAAACTGATCCACATCCACCTGAACAATGGCCTCAATGGTCACAACCTGCTGTTCTGATTTGTATAATTCCTTCAAAACCTCAATTTCCAGTTTGCGCAGTTCCCGGTACGATACAATCAGAAAATTGCCGCATCCGCATGCCGGGTCCAGAAGACGGAGTTTCGACAGTTTTTCATGAAAAATTTTCAGTCTGTTTTTACTGCTTTTTGCCTTTTCAAATTCTTCTCTTAAATCATCCAAAAACAGGGGTTTAATCAGTTTGAGGATATTTTTTTCAGAAGTGTAATGCGCGCCCAGATTTCTTCTTTCTTCTGCTTTCATCACAGTCTGAAACATGGAACCGAAAATCGCGGGTGAAATTTTTCCCCAGTCCAAAGCACAGCATTCCAGCAGCATTTCCCGCATCTGTGAACTGAACGCGGGAATGGGCAGGGGCTCCTCAAAGAGTTTTCCGTTGATATAGGGAAACTGGCGCAGGGATTCATCAAGTTTTTTCTGCCGCCTGTCTTCCGGCGTGTTGAGAACCTGAAAAAATTCCGAAAGCAGCGCGCCTGTATTGCTTCCGTCCTCATCTGTTCTGATTTCAATATATTCCCGGAACACATCTTTTTCAAAAATTCCGGTGTCATCCGCAAACAGGCAAAACAGAATGCGGATGAGAAAAACCTCAAGCGGATGGCCTTCATAACCGCTTTCCTCAAGCTGATCATGCAGTCTGCCCATCATTTCCGCTGCTTTGCTGTTTACCGGATCTTCCTCTTTGAATGTTCTTTTCTGATACCCCGCGACAAATCCGAACAGCCTGATGTTTTTGTAAAAATCCTTTATATGAAACTCATGTTCCCCATTTTCATCCAGATCATAGAGCCGGAATCGTTCAAAATCAGACACAAGCACATATTTGGGCAAATCCCGTTCTTTCAGGCCGCTGAAATAATCCAAAGCCTGGGAATATGCCCTGTCCAAATCCTTTCCCTTTGATTTATGCTCAACCAGCAGATGGCCTTTCCAGAATAAATCAATGAAACCCTGTTTGTCATTTATCTTTTTTACAGGTTCCTCAAATGTCGCGACCCGTCTTCTTGTAAGCCCGAAAACATGAAAAAAATCATCCCAGAAGGATTTTGCCTCCGCGTGCTCCCTTGTTTCCCCTTCCCATTCTTTGGAAAACTTAAAAGCCCTGTCTCTGATTTCATTCCAGCTCAGTGTCATAATTTGTCACGGGTAATCAATGTATTTTTTTTGGTATTTTTTATAGATTTCAAGAGATTGAAATTCTGAAAATTTGGCCTTCTGCATGTGAGGGAGAATCTCACAATATGCGTTACGGGGCATGGCCCCGTAATAAGTTTGCAATAAGCCATATAAGAAGTTTATATGCTGACATTCTTTCTGATTCTTTCCCAGCCATCTTCCGGGATTTTCGCACCCATAACCCTGCATACCTCATATCCGCACCATGCGCCCAGTTCTCCGGCCTGTTCCGGGGAATAACCGTTTGCCAGTCCGTACAGGAAACCGGAGGCCCACAAATCCCCTGCGCCTGTGGTATCCACAATCTGCTCTCCATGCCTGGCTCCGATTTTCAGAATTTGCCCTTTGCAGCAAACAAGACTGCCCCGCGCACCGGTTTTAAGTACGGAAATTTCTGATTTTTCCGACAGGGCTTTCAAAGCTTTTTCCTCATCCGCATATCCGGTAAAGGCACGGGCCTCATCCTCGTTAGCGATGAGAATATCCACATACTCTTTTGCCAAATCATCAAGAAAATCCCTTGCGTGTTCCACAACCGTAAAACTTGCCAGATCCAGGGAGATACGTGCGCCTGCGTTTTTGGCTGCTTTCAGTGCGGCTATGATCAGTTCCCTGTTGAACAGCAGATATCCCTCCACATGCACAATGGCAGCGGACTCAAAGCATTTTTCCGAAATTTCAGATGCCTGTGCTTCGGCAGACGCGCCCAGAAAAGTGAACATGGTTCTCTGCGCATCCGGAGTGATGACGGAAAGCACCCGGCCTGTGGGGAAGGATGAGGTGAAAAGAAGGGGCTCCACATGATGTTTTTTCAGTTCCTCTGTAAACAGTTCTCCCATCTGATCCTGTCCTTTTTTCCCCACAAAACGGGCTGATCCCCCCAGTTTTCCCACACCAATGATGGTATTGCAGGCAGAACCGCCGGACACAATCACCGGAGCCTGTGATGTCATGGAAAGGATTTTTTCAATCAAATCCGGATCAACATAGGTCATGCCGCCTTTCTGCGCGCCTGTTTTTTCCAGAAAGGAATCATCCTCCCGGATCAGTATATCCATCAGCACAGAACCGATGCCGGCCACCATGCCTTTGTGTTTTTCTTCTGTCATGCTGCCCTTTCTTCTGATAAATAGGCAAACAAAAATTTTCGTGTACTGAAAAAAACGGATTTTTCTGATACACGAAAATTTCCGGCTGCTTACTTATAAAATCAATAGAGATCATGTACTACTGCATAACCACTTTGAATTTTATATATTCCCCTCTTGAGAGGGG
>CAZHPS010000473.1:0-5371 GCA_964534335.1 uncultured Desulfobacterales bacterium | reverse complement strand
GCGATCTCACTATGCGTCTGCAGGTTGAAAGTCAGGATGAAATCGGGGAACTGGCAGCGCGGTTCAACCGCTTTGTGGAAAAACTGCAGGGCATTATCCGGCAGGTATCGGAAAATACAGAAAAACTGGGAAGTGCCTCCGGAGAAATGGCAGATATTTCCCAAAAGCTGACACGAAGCGCAGAGGAAATGACAACCCGTGCTGCGGATGTATCTGCCAGCACCGAAGAAATGTCTGTCAATATCAGCAATATGGCCTCAGCAACCGAGGAAATGAGCGCGAATTCGCAGAATGTATCTGCCACTTCCGAGCAGATGTCCCACAATATGGATTCCGTGGCATCGGCTGTGGAGGAAATATCAGTTTCCATCCGGGATATAGCGGGAAATGCAGGCAGCGGTGCTAAAATATCGGAAAAGGCCAAAGAAATGGCAGAATCAGCCACATCTGCCATGAGTACTCTGGGACAGACCGCAGGAGAGATCGGGGATGTGACCGAAGTTATCCGCCGGATTGCTGATCAGACCAATCTGCTGGCACTCAATGCCACGATAGAGGCCTCATCAGCCGGGGACGCAGGCCGGGGTTTTGCGGTGGTGGCAAATGAAATCAAGGAACTGGCCGGTCAGAGCGCAAAGGCAGCGGAAAATATTGCCAGACAGATTGGGGACGTTCAGAAAAACACGGAAGGAGCAGTGGAAATGATGGGCAATGTTTCCGCTGTAATTGCCAAACTCAATGATGCGGTCATCACCATTACTGCTTCTGTGGAGCAGTTGGCACGGGCTTCAGAGGATATTTCCGCAAATGTGTCCCAGGCCAGCGCGGGGGTGAACAATATTGCAGAATCCATTTCAGAAGTGGCAAAAGGTTCCAATGACATGTCCATGAACGCGGGTGAGGCAGCCAAAGGAGCGAATAACGTGGCTGTGAGCATCCGCAGCGTCAGCACTGCCGCGCAGGACACGGATTCCCTTGCACGGCAGGTCAGCACATCCGCAAAGGAAATGGCCGGCATGGCTGGAGAACTCCGCAAACTTATGGGGCAGTTCCGGGTAGTATAAGGAGAAGCAAAATGAATTTTTTCAGAAATATGTCCATGCGTACAAAACTGATTGGGCTTTTTGTGCTGACAGGTCTGCTGCCCCTGATCCTCGTGGGCATAGGCAGCAGCAGATTTGCCGAAAACGCGCTGATGAAAAAGTCCTTTGACCAACTGGAGGCTGTGCGGGAAATCAAAAAAAAACAGGTGGAAACTTATTTTGCCAGTGGCAGAAAGGATATGGAATTTCTCATTGAAACCACGGAATCTTTCCGGCAGACGGCCTTTGAAAAACTGAAATCCATACAGAGCCTGAAAAAAAGGCAAATTGAAAAATATTTCAGTGAACAGTTTAAGTATATTCGCCTTCTGTCGGAAAATCCCGAAACACGCCAGGCCCTGAGCGAGTTTTCCAAAATCTTCACGTATGAGGAGCAGAAGACCGGTGGGATATACTGGAAAGATGCTGTGAAAACCTTTGGACAATGGCTGAAAAATTACACCAAAGCATATGGATACCGGGATCTGTATTTTATCAGTCTTTCCGGGGATGTGGTCTATTCGGTCAAAGAAGGGGCTGATCTGGGACAGAATCTTGTGAACGGAAATCTGAAGGAAAGTCCACTTGCCGGATGTTTCCGGAACGCACTCACGCATGGAACCGCTGTTGTTGATTTTGGGCATTACGCTGCGGATGAAAACCGGTATGCTGCCTTTATCGGCGCATCTGTTCACGGCCCTGATGAAATTATGGGTGTCATTGTCCTGGAGATTACAGCAGATCCCATCAATGCCATTGTTCAGCAAAGGGGGGGAATGGGAAAAAGCGGGGAAAGCTATGTGATTGGAAAAGACAAAGATCAGATAGCATTCCGAACCACACTGCTGACTATGGGCAAAGGGGAATTTGTTCCGGGCTATGATATTACGTCGATAGCAACTCCCTATATCCGGGCCGCTCTTTTCGGCCAGACAGGGGAGGATGTTTATACAGACAGCACCGGAAAACTGGTCATGGTTTCCTATGCCCCCCTTGATATCGCGGGACTGAACTGGGGCTGTATTTCCAAAACTGATCTGGAAGAGTCTCTTGTCCCCAAACCTTTGGATGCAGAAGATGATTTTTTTAAACAGTATGTTGGGAAATACGGTTACAAAGATCTTTTCCTGATTCACCCGAAAGGCGGGATTTTTTATACAACTCTCCGGGAAGAGGATTACGGAACAAATATTGTCACCGGGCCTTATGCGGATTCAGGGCTGGGAAAACTGGTGCGGCAGGTTTTGGAAACAAAGCGGTTTGGCATGTCTGATTTTTCCCCTTACAAACCAGGCAGCAGTGAACCATCTGCTTTCATGGCTCAGCCTTTGATTCACAATGATGAGATTGAGATAATCGTGGCACTTCAGCTTTCTTTACAAACCATAAACACGATTATGCAGGAACGCAGCGGCATGGGCAACTCCGGGGAAACCTATCTGGTGGGGCCGGATCGACTGATGCGCTCGGATTCCTTTCTTGATCCGGCAAATTATTCAGTGAAGGCATCCTTTGCCAGTCCGGACAAAGGGAGCATCCGCACGCAGGCCACAGATGATGTTTTTTCCGGCAAAAATGGCAAAGGGTTTCTCCTTGATTATAAAGGGAATATGGTTCTTTCCGCATACACTCCGGTAAAGGCAGGGGAACTGGCCTGGGCATTGATAGCAGAGATTGACAAAAAGGAAGTGCTGAAAATGGGCAGAGATATGAAAATCTTCATCCTTGCCGGAACCGTGCTTACAGCCGCGATTGCCATGCTTATTTCCTGGTTTATGGCAATGGGCATGGTGAAAAATCTGCACAGCGTGGTCAGCGGGTTTCAGAAAATCGCGGCAGGCGATCTTACTGTGATTCTTCCGGTCGCGGGAAAAGACGAGATGGGAAATCTCGCTCAGCAGTTCAATCTGTTCCGGGAAAATCTGCGAAACATGATCCGGGAAATCATGGGCAATACGAAAAAACTCCGAACCGCTTCGGAACAAATGACAGCAATCGCGGCAAAACTTGCACAGGGAGCGGAAATCACCACGGATCGGGCTGCGGATGTGTCCGCAGGAACAGAGCAGATGTCTGTGAATATCGGCAATATGGCCTCGGCCACAGAAGAGATGAGTTCCAGCATACAGGGCATTTCAGCCTCATCTGAACAGATGTCCGGCAATATGAATTCCGTGGCTTCGGCTACGGAAGAAATATCGGTTTCCATCAGGGATATTGCCGCAAACGCGGGAAAAGGGGCGAAAATATCGGAAAAGGCAAAAGAAATGGCTGTATCTGCCACTGCAACTGTGAACAGTCTGGGACAGGCCGCGGGGCAGATCGGAGAAATCACACGGGTGATCAAACGGATTGCGGATCAGACCAGTCTGCTTGCTCTTAACGCGACAATTGAAGCCGCCTCTGCCGGAAATGCGGGCCGGGGATTTTCCGTTGTTGCCAATGAGATCAAGGAGCTGGCCGGGCAGAGTGCACAGTCAGCGGAAAATATCGCAGGGCAGATTGCGGATGTGCAGAAGAATACCGAAGGTGCTGTACGCGTCATGGGGAATATAGCAGACATTATCGGAAAAATGAACGATGCTGTCACCGGAATCAGTGCATCCGTGGAGCAGTTGGCACGGGCCTCAGAGGATATTTCCGCGAATGTGAGTCAGGCCGGTACAGGTGTCGGCAGTATTGCAGAATCCATATCCGAGCTTGCCAAAGGAGCCAGCGACATTGCCATGAATGCGGGAGAGGCAGCCAAAGGTGCAAACAGTGCGGCTTTAAGCATCCGCAGCGTCAGCACATCCGCGCAGGACACGGATTCCCTTGCACGGCAGGTCAGCACATCCGCAGATGAAATGGCCCGCATGTCAGAAGAACTCCGCAGACTCATGGTGCAGTTTCGTGTGGAATGAGGAAAAAAAATGAAATTTTTCAAAAATCTGTCCATGAAACCCAAACTGACGGTGATGTTTCTGCTGACCTGGCTGTTGTCCCTGATTCTGAACAATCCCTGCTTATACAAAATCCTTGTAGTTCAGGGAATATTTTTGCTGACCTGGCTGTTGTCCATGATTCTGAACAATCCCTGCTTATACAAAATCCTTGTAGTTCACGGTATGTTTCCGGCGACCCTGATTCCGGCAGGCATCAGCACAGGCAGATTTGCCGGGAGCAGAACATGATTTATCTAAAACTGATGCTCACAGCCTTTTTCTGGGGAGGAACCTTTGTGGCAGGCCGTATGCTTTCCGGTCATGTTCCGCCCTGCTCTGCCGCGTTTTTGCGTTTTGCCCTGGCAGCTTCCCTGCTGCTGATCCTGACCCGTATGCTGGAGGGAAAACTGCCTTTGCTGAAAAAAAAGCAGATCCTGCCTGTCATTGTGCTGGGCCTGACCGGAGTTTTCTCCTATAATATCCTGTTTTTCAAGGGACTGGAACTTATCAGCGCAGGCCGTGCTTCCCTGATTATTGCCCTCAATCCCATCTGCATCACCCTGTTTTCCGCGCTGTTTTTCAGGGAAAAACTCGGTTTTGTCAAAATTTCCGGCATTCTGCTCTCAGTCTGCGGAGCGATCATTGTCATTTCAAAAGGCAATTTCAGCAGTATCATCGGCTCCGGAATCGGACGGGGGGAAGTGTTCATTTTCGGATGTGTGGCAAGCTGGGTTACATTTTCCCTGATTGGCAAAACAGTACTGGCGGGATTGTCGCCTCTGGTTTCCATCTGCTATTCATCCCTTATAGGAGCGGCTGCCCTGTTTTTTCCGGCTTATTCCGAAGGTGTGCTGTCCCAAATGGGAAACTACGCTTTGTCTGACTGGCTGAGTATTGCGTATCTTGGCATTTTTGGCACAGTGATCGGTTTTATCTGGTATTATCAGGGCATCCGAAGCATCGGGCCGGTAAAGGCCGGGCTGTTTATCAATTTTGTGCCGGTCAGCGCGATAGTCCTGGCTTTTCTGATACTCAGAGAACCCCTGACACTTTCCATGCTGACAGGAGCCATTCTTGTTGTTTCAGGGGTTTATCTAACCAATACCGGGGGATGGCGCAGAGGGCAATGCCATTAAGGTGATTTCTGAAAATAAATATCCCATTTCAGTTTACAGGCACAGGGCAAAAGCTGGAAGCTTATGCTACTACATAACCAATTTAGTCAGGGGGTGTGTTTTGGGTGTCTGCAATTCCGGACACACCCCTGCCCCTCTCAAGAGGGGAATTAATACCATAAAATCTAAATTATGTACTACTGTTCTGTCAAGGTTTGAATGACGGTTTATCTGCCGAAAACACTAATGT
>CAZHPS010000472.1:0-5382 GCA_964534335.1 uncultured Desulfobacterales bacterium | reverse complement strand
TTATTTATACATTTAATTTCAGAAAGTTATATTGTTAATAGAGAAACTTTAGTAAATTCAATAGCGAATTGGTATTATACACTGTATATCAGCATTTTTCACGTCTCTTAACTCCCAAAATATTTTCCTCACTTCCGGAAAAATACATTTCATACAACAATTATGTATTATTTTTTCTGTTCATGCTACATAATTGTAATCCATCATTCTTTTATCCTCTGGGGATTTCAATCCAAATTTTTTGTTATATCAATAAATTATAAAAAATATATTCTCATGGCACATCTTTTGCTTATACTTAATTGCAGTTTTTCGGTTTATTCCTTAAATATGCAAACGGAATTTTTCGTTTATAAAAAAAAACGGATTTCTCAGAAAAAAAGGGTGAAAATTTTATACCCGGAAATATATGGAATCTTATTTATTTATACTGAAACAATTTTGGTTTTCTTTGGCACGGAAATTGCCTATGCGCCAAAAAGGGGCTTTTCAGTCCATCCGCTGGGTTTTTCATGCCAAAAGTGAATAATTTTTCCCGATCAGACTGTCAGGCAAAAACTGTGCCAAACAAAACCAAAATTGGATCAGTATACATCTCTACAGGAGGATACAGATAAAATGTCTTACGTCATCACAACGCCCGGCAGAAACAGCAGTATGGGAAACCGGAACTCTGCGGATGATTTTTATCGGAAAACAGGCAGAACAGGCAGTTTTGTATGGAATGCAACCAGCACTTCATCACCGGGTGTACTTTCTGTGACTGTTATCGCAAAGGACTGCCCCATGATTTTTTCCAAGGTGGTGGGTGTGCTGTCTTTAAATGATTTCGACATCCTTGAGGCCAGAAGTTACCGCCAGAACAGCAGCACCCTGAGTGCCTTTAAGGTAAAAGCCCTTGCCGGAGCCGGAACCGAGGCAGAAAGACTGAACAGGGCAGAACATCATCTGAAAGGGGTTTTGCACGGAACAGTGAATCTGCCGATTTCATTACGCAAAAAAATGTCAGTCCGTATGGCAGGCAATCCGAAACTGGCTGCCCTGAGCCCTCTGGAGGCAGAGGTTGACAATGACAGTTCTTTCCTTTTCACCCTCATCGAAGTCAAAGCCGATGATTTCCCCGGTGTGCTTTTTTCCATTACCGATGCCATTCTCAAAAGCGATCTGGACATCTGGAATGCAAAAATCACAACTGCAGACGGCCGGATCTGCGATACTTTTTATGTAAAAACTCTGGATGGACACAAGGTGGATTCAGGGGAGGCAATCTCCCTTATCCGGGCAAAACTGAGAAATTCCTATAATCTGCTGACATACTGAAAGCAGGTGATGGTCGCGGGATTCTGAAATTTATAATTTTTTATATTTATAACTGAAAATACGGAGGAGTTGACAATGAAACACAAAAGTCTGATACTGACCGCAATGATGGTAATGATGCCTTTTTCCGCAGCTTTTGCCGAAGATGCACTCAATTCCGGGGACACGGCCTGGATTATCGTTTCCACTGCCCTGGTTATGATGATGACTCCGGCAGGACTTGCTCTGTTTTACGGAGGTATGTCCCGCTACAAAAACCTGCTCAACACCTTTGCGATGACCTTTATCTCCTACTGCCTGGCCAGCATTATCTGGGTCATGTGGGGATATTCCCTGGCATTCGGGCCGGATATAGGAAAATTTGTGGGCGGTCTTGATTATGTTTTTCTCAGAGGAATGGATGTAAACAGTCTGTTCGGAACCATTCCCACCTATGTCTTTGTTGTGTTCCAGATGACCTTTGCAGGAATTACCGTTGCACTTATACTGGGTTCTGTAGTAGACAGAATGAAGTTTTCATCCTGGATCGTGTTTACCATATTATGGGTGACATTTGTTTATTCCCCGGTCTGCCACTGGGCATGGGGCGGAGGATGGATGTCCGGCATGGGCGCGCTGGATTTTGCCGGAGGCAATGTTGTGCATATCAACGCGGGTGTGGCCGGTCTGGTACTGTGCCTGGTTCTGGGAAAACGGACAGGATACGGCAAAGAGGCCATGTTTCCCTCCAGTGTCACCCTGACCGCTCTGGGTGCTGCCATGCTCTGGTTCGGATGGTTCGGTTTTAACGCGGGCAGCCAGTTGAAAGCAGACGGTGTCGCGGCCTCGGCCTTTCTGGTCACCAATACCTCGGCAGCCATGGCTGCTGTTTCGTGGATGTGCGCAGAATGGTTTAAAACCGGAAAACCCACGCTTCTGGGCATTGCCTCAGGTGCTGTGGCCGGACTGGTGGGCATTACACCCGCAGCCGGTTTTGTGAATATGCCTGCCGCACTGGTCATCGGGCTGGTATCAGGCGCAATCGGTTTTTTCAGCGTTTCAGTGCTCAAGCATAAAATGGGTTATGACGACTCTCTTGACGCATTCGGTGTACACGGTATATGCGGCATGTGGGGAGCGGTTGCCACCGGTATTTTTGCCAATCCCTCTGTTTCCGGCCCTGCGGGTCTGCTTTACGGAAATCCCAAACAGTTGGGGATTCAACTGCTGTCCATTGCGGGAACTGCCCTGTATTCAGGAGTGATGACACTGATCATTGTTTATATCACCAAAATCATCACCCGCGGACTCCGGGTGGAGCATGATCAGGAAGTGCAGGGACTGGACGGGGCCTTTCACGGCGAAAGAGGCTTTGAAATTGAACTGTCATAGAATTACGGATGCTGCCATTTTACGTATTCAGCATCCACATTTACCATTTGCATAAAGGAGGTTCCATGAGAAAAATCGAAGCAATCATCAAACCCTTCAAACTGGATGATGTCAAGGAAGCCCTCAATGAAATCGGCATACAGGGCATGACCATCTCAGAGGTGAAAGGTTACGGACGGCAGAAAGGCCATAAGGAAATCTATCGCGGCGCAGAATATGTGGTGGATTTTATACCGAAACTGAAAATAGAAATCGTGGTCGAAGCCGGTTTTGCTGATCAGGTGGTGCAGAAAATTCAGGAAGCCGCGTATACAGGCAAACTGGGAGACGGAAAAATTTTCGTCCTTCCTGTGGAAAAGGCGGTACGTGTCCGCACCGGTGAAAAAGGAAAAGACGCGATTTAACAGAAATTCGTGTTCCTCCTCCCTGCCCTTTTCTCCGAAAAAGCAGCAGATGTCCTGTCATAACAGGTATCTGACTGCTTTTTTGTTTATATGCCGTATGCAAAAAGATTGCCCTGCCGCATATTATCCTGTATAAACCGCCAGACAGGTGTATCACGGACAAAATTTCCCGATAGCATAAGCAGACTGTTTTAGCACGGACAGACAGAGGAGGAGGCATACGGTATGAGACTGATAACACGTCCGGACCCGGACGGACTGATTTCCGGGGTGTTTCTGGCTGAAAAATGTGTCATTGATCAGTATAAATTCGTCCATCCCAAAGTGATCCAGGATGAGCGTCTGAAGGTGACAGAAAATGACGTGGTGGTGAACATGCCCTATGCACCGGGCTGCGGACTCTGGTTTGATCATCATGCAGGCGAGGTGGAACGCATGAAAAACCGGAAATCCGAATTCAGGGGAGACTGCCGTATCGCTCCCAGTGCCGCCCAGGTGGTATGGGATTACTATGGAGGTGCTGACAGTTTTGATCCGAAATTTTCAGACAGGCTGGAGGCTGTGAACCGCTATGATTCCGGAATCCTGAACCGGGAGGATATTGTGAATCCTCAGGAATGGATTCTGCTTTTCACCCTTCTGGATCCGCGCACAGGACTGGGACGGTTTGAGGATTTGCCCATCAGCCGCGCGCTGTTTATGGAAAAAATGATCCTGTACTGCCGGAAAATGCAGATTGGGGAAATCCTTTGGCTGCCGGAAATCCGGCAAATCCGGCAAAGATATTCCGAACAGCAGGATCTTTACAGAAAAATGCTGGAAAAATGCTGTGAAATAAAAGGTAATATCATTGTCACCAATCTCCTGCACGAGGATATGATTTTTGCCGGAAGCCGTTTCCTTCCCTATGTGCTGTTTCCGGAGCAGAATATAGAAATCCGGCTGATGCATGGCCCGGATAAAAACAGGGTTGTGATTTCCTGCGGTCACAGCATTCTGAACAGAAGCTGCAAAACAGATGTGGGCCGTCTGATGTCCAAATACCGCGGAGGCGGCCATCTGCAGGTGGGAACCTGTCAGGTTCCGGCAGAGGATTGGGAGAGGATTGCAGAAGAAATCACTGAAACAATCCGGCAAAGCGGGTAAAATATAAAAAGGAGGATACAGCATGAAAAAAAATCTGCCCGATGAAATCAGAGAACTGCAGGAAGGTCTGATGACTGCTGTCATTCATCTTGACACCATGCTTGCTTTGCTGAGGGCAAAGGGAATTGCCACAGAAGAGGAATACTATTCCCGGCTCAGGGAAATACGGGACAGTTACAAAAAATCCCTTGTCCGGCAACTGCCCTTCTGGAATATTCCCACACTGCTGAAGCAGATGGATCGGATTGGCTCCCGGAAGGATGAAGCATTTCTGTCCACCAAAATACCGGAGGCGGAAAAAACGGCCATGCGTCCCCTGTCTGACAATATATCGGAAATACGCAGATTTGCCAGAATTTCCGCTCCTGAGGGAGGAAAACTTCTTCCCTGCAAAATCAGAAAAATTGACGGCAAAATGGTCTGCGATGATCCGGAATCCGCGAAAAAAATCTGTTCCTCCTGCATTGCCCAGAATATGGAACTGCTGCCTTCGCTGGGAGTCAGGGATGTCTGCATTTTGCCGGAAATGCTGAAAAAAATGAAACAGCCATCTCTGAGCGCATTGAAAGGGATCAATCTGAGCTGCTGGATGTTTGTGATTGCGGAAAAAATACTGACAGCTCTGGGCAGCGGAAAAATTCTGCCTGAAGATATAACAGGAACCATGATGCAGGCTGCGGAAAATCTTGATGTGGCACTTGAGCAGGAAATTATGCCTGAAGGCATTGTCAGCATCATTGACTGCGCCATACTGGAGGCACATCCCGAAGATCTTCTCCCGGATGATGATAATGCAAAAGGAAAAACTCCGGGGCTGGAGTATTCTGACATTGACTGGCGGCACTGATATATTAGACCTCTTGCAAAACTGGGAGTTGCACCTTTGATTTTATTGGATTAAAATTGACTTTTGCAAGAGGTCCATTATAGTACACGACCAACTTAATTTTTAAATAATCAGGTGTCGGATTACGCTTACGCTAATCCGACCTACAGGTATAACTATTTTAAATTATAATAATAAGTAGGTCGGATTAGCGTAAGCGTAATCCGACACGGTGATTTTGATAATATAAAAACTAAATTCTGTCCATTCGCTTAAATTTTTGCAATATGATGAATTATTTGATAAGTTCGAGTT
>CAZHPS010000471.1:0-5391 GCA_964534335.1 uncultured Desulfobacterales bacterium | reverse complement strand
CTTGAGGGAGGGGCAGGGGAGGGTGAATGCTGAAACGTATTTATGCAGACAATTACAAAAGTCTGGTAAACTTTGAAATCCGGATGGACAGCGTCAATCTCCTTCTGGGAGCCAATGGTTCAGGTAAAACTTCTGTTTTTGAAGTCTTACATGCCATTCAGCGTTTTGTTTGCAGGGGGGAAAGAATCGGGGATATTCTGCATTCCCGTACACTGACCCGATGGCAGAAACTGAACTGCCAGACCTTTGAACTGGAAGCAGAATTTGATAATGCCCGGTATAAATACGCGCTTTCCATTGAACACCATGAAAACAGCAATGGAACAGAGATTGCTTATGAACGCGTGTACTGCAATGACAAGCCCCTTATCCGTATGGAAAAAGAGGATGAAATTTGTCAGGTGCATTTGTACCGGGATGATTCTTCGGAAATCACAGTATATCCTGCTGCCTCTTTTTTGTCTGGTGCGGGCGCAGTTCCATCCCGCAAAGATAATATGGCCTTAACCCGTTTTAAGGAATGTCTGTGGCATATTCTCATTGTTCAGGCCATTCCGACCATGATGAATGCAGAAAGTCAGGATGAGGCAAAACAGCCATCGCTGTATATGGAAAATTTTCTTTCATGGTATCGGTTTATCTCTCAGGATCAGGGCATGGCATTCCGCCTGATGAGTGAACTGAAAGAGGTTCTGCCCGGATTTGATTATTTCAGATTTGAAGCTGTGGGTGAAAAACACCGGAGATTGAAGGCTTTTTTCACTGATGGACAGATTGCATCTTCTTATGATTTTGCCGAACTTTCAGACGGCCAGAAGATGGTGATTGTGCTGTATACGCTTCTTTATTTTGCATTGAGTGTGCAGAACTCCCGCTGTATCCTGTGTCTTGATGAACCGGAAAATTTTCTGGCTTTGCCGGAAATTCAGCCCTGGCTGACCGTGTTATATGACAATTGCACAGAGGGAAAAATGCAGGCAATTCTGATTTCCCATCATCCGGAATGTATCAATTATCTCACGGCCTCTCCGCCTGCGGGTCTTTGGTTTGAACGGGAAAGCAGCCGTCCTGTGCGGGTGAAAAAAATCAGTATGGATAAGGATAAAGAAGGAATTCCTGTATCCGAACTGATGGCAAGGGGCTGGCTCAATGCCTGATCGGTATACCCAAATTGTCATTTTGTGCGAAGACAGGCAGCAGGATGTTTTTGCAAGGCATTTTCTTACCAGCATGGGAATTGCGGAGCGGCATCGGATTCGTACCCGTTTCATATCACCGGGCAAAGGTTCCGGAGAGCAGTATGTCCGCGAAATGTTTGCTGAGGAAGTCAGGACGTATCGCAGCCGTTCCTCTCATCTGCATATTGCATTGGCTGTATTGACAGACGCAGATATTCTCACTGTTGCGGATCGTATTCATCAGTTGGAATCCGCACTTCTCAGCAAGTCCCTTGCAAAAAGAGAAGATCATGAAAGAATCGCTTTTTTCATTCCCAAAAGGAATATTGAAACATGGATTCATTAACTGATGGGAAAACAGGTGGATGAAAACAGAGCCTATCCCAAATTTGCAAGGGAAAGCGAGTGCAAACCTGTTGTGGGAAAACTGGCTGAAGACTGCAAAACAGGAAAAAATCTTCCGGATGATGCGCCAGCCTCACTGAAAGCAGCGTGCAGGGAATTGGAACATCTTGTCAGATAACACGATAGGATATTTATTGTTTTTCGGAAAAAAAACTGAACATGATGGATATTGAAAACATCATCAGCCGGATACAGTCCGGAAAGATTTATGACACCACAGGCAGCGGTGATTATTGCAGGGTTATGGATGTTTTCTGCTCAGGAACCAGCGGACGGTATATCATCATAGCGCAGTTTCTGTGGAATATCGGACGGTATGCCAATGCGTTCAACGGGGATATGCTTCTGATTGAAAAGGGACGGACAAGAGGAATTGAAACATGGAAGGCTGTTGATCCAATCAATGCGGAATCAGCACAACTGCAAAAGGCAATTCAGGCAAAACAGCAGAGCATTCTTCAGGAAGTGGGGAAATTTGCGGAGATAGCGTGATACAATATAAAACCAATAAAAAATCAATATGTTAAAATTCAACTGTGTAACTCCTGAAAGATAGCCGTATACAAGAGGACAATTATGAATACCATCACTTACTCACAAATTCAGGATTTGGTCATGCGGCTTCCTGCTGCGAAGCTGCCTCTTGCATATAATCTGTTGGTGAATTTAAGCAAAAAAGAAGAAGAAAATAAATTTTTGCCCCAATCAAATTTCATGCTTCTTCCTTTGAATGAGCGTCTCCGAATAATGGCGCAGCAGGCGCGGGAAATGATTTTTCACTATGAACAGGAGGCAGAGGAACGTCAGGAATGGCAGGGCGGAGACTTTGTTGATAAATATTTTTAAACCGTGTATTTCCTTAAAATCTGAAAAGATATTAGGCAATTCATTGGCTATATTATTAGACGATGAAATATTGCAGTCAATGGATCTCCGTGCAGATGATGAAGTTGATATAACTGTTGAAAACCGCATACTGATTATCTCACGGCTGAGTGAAAATGAACGTAAGGAGAAAATTGAAAATGCGGTTCAGGACATCTTCAGACGAAGAAAATCTGCTTATCAGAGACTTGCCGAAGGTGTCTGATGAGCGGATTTCAGTCACATCCAAATTTTATTTGAAAGATAACAACACACAATCATAAAAGGAGAAAAACACCAATGGCAAAGATTGATTTTGGCGGGGTTCTGGAAGAGGTGGTCACATCCGAGGAGTTTACTCTGGAAAAAGCCCGTGAAGTGCTGAAAAACGAGATTATCGCGGTGATCGGTTACGGTGTGCAGGGGCCGGGACAGGCTCTGAACATGAGAGACAATGGCATCAATGTCATCGTGGGACAGCGCAAAGGCGGCGCATCCTGGGATAAAGCAGTTGCAGACGGTTTTGTGCCGGGCAAAACCCTGTTTCCCATAGAAGAAGCAGCGAAAAAGGCAACCGTGATTCAATACCTGCTTTCAGACGCGGGACAGGTTTCTATGTGGCCGAAAATCAAAGAATGCCTGAACAAAGGCGATGCCCTGTATTTTTCTCATGGTTTCGGCATTGTTTACAAAGACCAGACCGGTATTATTCCTCCGAAAGATGTGGATGTGGTGCTGGTGGCTCCCAAAGGTTCAGGCCGTACTGTGCGCACCAATTTTCTGGATGGCAGCGGCATCAATTCCAGTTTCGCGGTGTTTCAGGATGCCACCGGCCGCGCCAAAGAAAGAACATTGGCTATGGGAATTGCCATTGGTTCAGGTTATCTGTTTCAAACCACATTTGAAAAAGAGGTTCTCAGCGATCTCACGGGCGAGCGCGGGGTTCTCATGGGATGTCTGGCCGGTGTAATGGAAGCCCAGTACAATCTGCTGCGAAAACACGGACACAGCCCCAGTGAGGCATTCAATGAAACCGTTGAGGAACTGACACAAAGCCTGATTCGGCTGGTTGCGGAAAACGGAATGGACTGGATGTTTGGCAACTGCAGCACCACTGCACAGCGCGGCGCGCTAGATTGGGCCCCGAAATTCCGTGATGCCGTAATTCCGGTTTTTGATGATTTGTATGACAGTGTAAAAACCGGCAAGGAAACAAAGCGGGTGCTGGATGTCAACAGCAAATCCGATTACCGGGAAAAACTGAACGCGGAACTCAATGTCATCAAAAATTCCGAAATGTGGAAGGCAGGCGCGGCTGTGCGTGCGCTCCGTCCCGAAAATCGGAAATAGCATAAAAGAAGATTTCCCCCTTTAAAAAAGGGGGAAAATCTCTGATTTTAACAATTTCAGAAAAATATCCACAGAAATCAGTTGATTTGGTCTGCTGAAAATGAATTGCAGAGGAGATCATGGCAGAAAGAAAGATATACATTACAGAATTTGACAAAACCCGGCTTTCGGATCTCATTGGAGTGACCCGGGATTTCAATATGCAGAACAGGAAGGATTTGGAAGACTTGGCAGAAGAATTGGAGCGGGCTGAAATTGTGGACTCCAAAAATATTCCGCCGGACATTGTCACCATGAATTCAAAGGTTGTGCTTCGTGATCTGGACACTTCTGAGAAAATGACCTGTGTTTTGGTATTTCCCGGAAAAGCAAACATTGACATCGGAGCGGTTTCCGTACTCGCGCCGGTTGGCACTGCCATTCTGGGTTATGCCAAAGGCGATGTTGTGGAATGGCCTGTTCCGTCCGGCATACGGCGCATCTGCATTGAAGATATTCTTTATCAGCCGGAAGCAGCAGGGGATTTTCATCTGTAATGCAACAAAAACCCTGAACTTTTAGAAATCATTATGGTTTTAAGGACTTAATGCTGAATTTTTTCAGATTTGACAGTATTTGTATGCAACACCAAAAGGAGAAAGCAAAATGGAACCGGTATACTTGTATGACACCACTTTGAGAGATGGAACCCAGGGAGAAAATATCAATTTCACTGCCGAGGAAAAAATCAGAATTGCCATACGGCTGGATGATATTGGGATTCATTATATTGAAGGCGGCTGGCCCGGTTCCAATCCCAGAGACAGGCATTTTTTTGAACTGGCAAAGGAAGTTGAATTTAAAAATGCCCGGCTTGCGGCTTTTGGTTCCACACGCAAACCCGGCATTCTTCCGGGGGATGATCCCAATCTGCGGGCTTTGCTGGAAAGTGAAACGCCTGCTGTAACAATTTTCGGCAAAACCTGGGATCTGCATGTGAAGCTCATGAGCAACACTTTGGAAGAAAATCTTTGCATGATTGAAGATTCGGTGGCCTTTCTGAAAAAAAACAGCAGGGAAGTGATTTATGACGCGGAGCATTTTTTTGACGGATACAAAGACAATCCGGACTATGCTCTGCTGACCCTCAAAGCCGCGCACAGGGGTGGAGCGGATGTGATTGTGCTGTGCGATACCAATGGAGGAACCCTGCCTTTTGAACTGGTTCCGATTTTCAGACAGGTGCGTAACAGTATCAATGGAAGCGGGATAATGCTTGGGATTCATACCCATAATGATTCCGGACTGGCGGTTGCCAACAGCATTGATGCGGTGAATGCCGGGGCCGTAATGGTGCAGGGAACTGTGAACGGTTACGGAGAACGCTGCGGGAATGCGGATATGATGGCAATTATTCCCATACTTGCCCTGAAAATGAACTGTCCCTGCATGTCTGCGGAAAACCTGAAAAAACTGCGGAGTCTTTCCCGTTTTGTCAGTGAAACCGCGAATATGATTCCTTTGAACAACCGGCCTTTTGTTGGCAGAAGCGCGTTTGCCCACAAAGGCGGAATCCATGTCAGCGCGGTGATGAAAAATCCCAGAGCATACGAAC
>CAZHPS010000470.1:0-5408 GCA_964534335.1 uncultured Desulfobacterales bacterium | reverse complement strand
CCGGTCTGCATTCATGACTGCATGGATGACGTGCTGACCTTTATCCGGCACCGCTCTGCACCGGATGAAACGGAAATTGTGAAAAATTACGACAGAACAATTCCGAAAATGATTCTGGATGAAAAAAAAATCAAACAGGTTTTCATCAATCTGATGATGAATGCCATCCACGCGATTGGGAAAAAAGGCAGAATTACCATCACAACATCTTATGAAGAACAGAAAAATCAGGTGCTGATAAAAATTGCTGATACAGGATACGGCATTGAAAAAAAGAATCTGACAAAAATTTTTGATCCTTTTTTCACCACCAAACCCACAGGCGAGGGAACCGGGCTGGGTCTGGCCGTGAGTTACGGAATTATCAAAAATCACGGCGGAGAAATCCTTGTGGAAAGCGAACCGGGAAAAGGGGCTGAATTTACCATTGTTCTTCCCACTGCCGGAAGAAAGGGACAGTGTGAGGTTTCCCATGAATAAATGCACCATACTGATTGTGGATGATGAACCGGACATGCTCCGCCTGCTCAAACGCAGTCTGGAGCCGGATCTGCATTGCCGGGTGGAAACCGAATCCTCTCCCAAACAGGCTTTGCAGCGCGTTGCAGCAGAAAATTTTGATCTGGTGCTGGCTGACATCAAAATGCCGGAAATGGACGGACTTGAAATGCTGGGGCTGATTAAAAAAAATCGCCCTGATCTGACTGTGCTGATGATGACCGGACACGGAACCATTGAAACCGCAGTGGAGGCCATGAAACACGGGGCCTATGATTTCATTACCAAACCCTTTGATCACGATGCCCTTGTGCTGCGTCTGGAAAAGGCTTTGGAGCGCAGCACGCTGATCAAAGAAAATATGCGGCTGAAAAAAGAAAGTTCTTCGGAACATATTTTTCAGAATCTGGTGGGAAAAAGCCCGGCAATGCAAAGGGTGTTTGAAACCATACGCATGGTTGCGAATACAGATTTGACTGTGCTGATTACCGGTGAATCCGGAACAGGCAAAGATTTGACAGCGCGGGCTGTTCACGCGCTCAGTCCCCGCAATTCCGGACCCTATGTTGCAGTGAACTGTCCCACAGTGCCGGAGCAGATTCTGGAAAGCGAGCTGTTCGGATACAGAAAAGGCGCGTTCACCCATGCCACACAAAATAAGACCGGACTGTTTCAGGAAGCAGACAAAGGCTCTATTTTTCTGGATGAAATCGGTGATGTCAGTCCGGGCATTCAGACCAAACTCCTGCGTGTTCTGCAGGAAAAGGAATTCAAGGCTTTGGGCGACAACCGCATCATCAAAGTGGATGTGCGCATTATCGCGTCCACCAATCAGAATCTGAAGGAAAAAATCAGCAAAGGGGAATTCCGTGAGGATTTTTTCTACCGTCTCAATGTGCTGCCTGTGCATCTTCCGCCTCTGCGTGAACGCCGGGAGGATATTCCCCTGATTGTCAGTCATCTGGTGCAGAAGCATGGGGAAAAACTTGGCAAATCCGGTATTCAAATCTCTCCGGAACTCATGGAAATTTTTATAAATCGGCAGTGGGAAGGCAATATACGGGAACTGGAAAATACAGTGATGCGCGGGCTGCTGTTTTCACGCGGGGATGACATCCGGGCTGGGGATATTGGATTTGACAAAATCCGGGAAAACAGGCATTGTGTGATGACAGAAAACACATTTCAGGGACTTTCCTACAAAGATGCAAAAGAGGAGAACCTGAAACAGTTCAATGCCGCGTATATCGGAAACCTGCTGAAACAGACCGGCGGCAACGTCACGCAGGCCGCGCAAATCTGCGGGCTGGAACGCCAGTCATTGCAGCAGGTTATGCGGCGGTATGGCATTGCAGCAGACGGGTTCCGGGAATAATATGTGTTCATATGCATCCGCCTTCAGCAGATGATATACCATTACCTGAAACATTTCGGTTGTAAAATACCGCATTCGGGAAGCTTGTTTCAGCAGTTTATAAAAATTTTTAAGTATCGGTATTGTTTAAGGAATGAGTCCAAAATAAGTTGCTCATTTCATATTGCAGATTCCTTGAAAAACGGTTGTTCCGATTTTCAAATGATCAAGTTATTTCGTACCCGTTCCTAAACAGCCACAAATAACACGAATCTGCACGAATGCACAAAACATAATTCGTGTCATTCGTGAAATTCGTGGCTGTACCATCAAATTTTCTTAGTAATGGTATAAATGCAACAATTCTGTTTTCTTTCAATTTTTTTCCCGTATCTCGTGTATTCCATGATAAAAAAACACAGGCATTTTTCAATCATTGAAAGCGATCTGACACCGATTCGCCATTAGTTTTATACAATGCTGCGGAGTGCAGAAATTAAGCGGAGCGGTTTTTTGCACACGCTCAACAGCGGAAAAACTGACAATATTAAGTAAGGTTCCATATATTTTATGAGATAAAGATTTCAGAAAACCATACTGTTCAAAGGAATCCGTTCCGGGGAATCCATTCTTTTATACCACAAAATATATGGAACCCTACTTATCTGGGACTGATCAGAAAATACTGGTTTCTGTCTGATGGGACTGATTGCTGTTTTCGGGATAAGCATATGGGATCAGCCCTTTCAAGGTGGTTTTAAGTTGATTTTAAAAGTAATTTAAAAACAGAAACGTGTGGTGTATTTTTATCAAATTTTACAATTAGTTTTTCCTTTTTTGCCACGCGTCTGTTTTTTTTAGGCGATTTTCAGAAAAGAATGTACCACAAAAGTAGCATAAGCTTCCAGCTTGTGCCGTGAACCGAACAGGTATATTTATTTTAAGAAATCACCTTAAATGTTTTAAATTAATCTGTTTGGCCAATAATATTAATAAAACTGTCATTCCTGCACAACTTATATTCAGTAGATCGAAAACTTTTATAACAATAGTTCGGTAATTTTTTAGAAAAAAGGTTGTATACAGTAATAAAATAAGCTAAATATGATGTTTATGGAAACAATAATAAACATCATGCTAAATAAACTTAATGGGTTATCACGAATCAGAAAAGAATTTCTGGTTCATATCTTTGTTTTGTATACTGTTTCAACTTTGGTTTTTTATGGCACAGAAATTGCGTGTTGCCGGGAACATGTTTTTTTAGCCTGTCCGGAGGATTTTTCAGGTCAGAAAGGATGATTTTTTCCCGTCCGGACCGCATTGCAAAAATCATGCCCCCAAAAACCAAAGTTGAAACATTATATAATTCTTATTTCCGAAAATGTCTAATTTTTAATGTGCAAAAAACCGCTCTGCACTCCTCCGGATCAGTCAAAGCGCGGGAGTGCAAAAATTAAGCGGAGCGGTTTTTTTGCAGATGCCGGAGTGCAAAAATTAAGCGCAACGATTTTTTGCACTCCTCCGAATCCGGTTAATCACAGGATTTCATCAAGACACTGCACCAGCGCGTCAATTTCCTCTTTCTTTATAATCAGAGGCGGAGCAAATCGCAGGATATTTCCCTGTATGCAGTTGATGAGAAAACCTTTTTCCAGACCTTTCTTCACCAGATGCGCACCTTCACCTTTCAGCACCAAACCGAGAAGCAGTCCAATTCCCCGCACATCCTCAACCGCATCATGCCGCTTTTTGAGCCATAGGAGTTTTTCCTTGAAATAGGCCCCGATTTGTGCGCAGTGTTCAATAATGCCTTCTTCTGTCAGCACTTTAAGAGTTTCCAAAGCTGCGGCTGTCACCACAGGCGTACCTCCAAAGGTGGACGCGTGCGCTCCCGGCGTAAACGCGGACATGATTTCCTCTTTTGCCAGCATCGCGCCAATGGGCAGGCCATTGCCCAGTGCTTTGGCAAGGGTCATAATATCCGGTTCGATCCCGAAATGCTCATACGCGAACAGCTTTCCTGTTCTGCCAATGCCGGTCTGGATTTCATCAAACATCAGCAAAGTTCCGCTTTCATCACACATGCCGCGCACAGTTTTCAGATACTCCGGATCAGGACAGACCACCCCGCCTTCTCCCTGTATGGGTTCCAGAAGCACAGCGCAGACCGTATCATCCATTGCCGCGCGCAGCGCATTCACATCATTGAAAGGCACAAATGCAAAACCTTCCAGCACCGGAGAAAAACCGGTTTTGATTTTGTCCTGACCTGTGGCAGACAGGGTTCCCATCGTTCTGCCATGAAAAGATTTGAGCGCAGTGAGAATACGGAAACGTCCTTTCACACCTTTTTCATAAAAATACCGCCGTGCCAGTTTGATGGCCGCCTCATTGGCCTCCGCGCCGCTGTTGCAGAAAAACACTCTGTCCGCAAAACTGTGTTTGACCAGCCATGCTGCCAGTTGGGTCTGCGGAAGAGTATAATAAAGATTGGAAGTGTGAAAAAGTTTTGCTGCCTGCTCTGCCAGTGCTTTTGCCACTCTGGGATGTGCATGCCCCAGATTGCAGACCGCGATGCCCGCAATAAAATCTGTATAGGCTTTTCCGTCCGTGTCCCAGACAGTGCTTCCCTGTCCTTTTTCCAGAACAAGGGGCTGCCGTGCATAGGTTGCGGCCATCACGGTGTTGGCCTGTGAGATGATTTCATTCATACCGTCACCTGTGTTCCAATGCCGCTGTCTGTGAAAAGTTCCAGCAGCAGGGCATGATGTTTTTTGCCGTTGATGATATGGGTTTTGCCCACACCGTTCTTCAAAGCGTCCAAAGCGCATTCAATTTTGGGAATCATGCCGCCGGAAATGCTTTTTTCCTCAATCATTTTCCGGGCTGTGTCTGCATCAAGGGAAGAGATCAAAGCTCCGTCCGGGCCAAGAACCCCATCCACATCAGTCATCAGCACAAAGCGGCCTGCATTGAGTGCCTGTGCCACTTTTCCCGCGACCAGATCTGCATTGATATTGTAGGTTTCGCCTTCCTCACCGGTTCCCACAGGTGCAATGATGGGAATAAAACCCTTTTCCGTGAGGGTGTTGATAATGGACGGATCCACCTGGGTCACTTCTCCCACAAGACCGGGATCTATGATTTCCGGAGGCTTGGTTTCATCTTCCTGAAACACAATGTGCATTTTTCTGGCACGGATCAGTCCCCCGTCCTTGCCGCTCAAACCAACGGCTTTTCCGCCCTGACGGTTGATCTGATGAACAATGCCTTTGTTCACCTTGCCGCCGAGAACCATTTCCACCACATCCATTGTGGGCGCATCTGTCAGACGCATTCCCCGCACAAATGTGGATGTGATTCCCATTTTTTCCAGGACTTTGTTTATCTGAGGCCCGCCCCCGTGAATTACCACAGGTTTGATGCCGATAAACTTGAGCAAAGTGATGTCTCTGGCAAAATCCTCTTTCAACTGCTCATCCACCATAGCATGGCCCCCGTATTTGATCACAATGGTCATGCCGTTGAAACGGCGGATATAGGGCAGAGCCTC
>CAZHPS010000469.1:0-5415 GCA_964534335.1 uncultured Desulfobacterales bacterium | reverse complement strand
TTGGTTATCCTGTTTTCATGAGAACTTTATACCACAAAATATATGGAACCTTACTCAGATGATTCCGGAGTCATATATCCGGAAAGGGACGGAAACCCCATGGGAGAAACAGATGTTCATGTAAAGGCGATTTTGCATCTGTATCAGTCACTGAAATGAATTAAAAGGAGGTTTTATGGAAATATCAGTCGCAGACAAAATTGCAGTGAACAGGCCGGCCCTTCCGCTGTTCTGTTACAGAGAACTGCTGAAAAAAATGGAAGAAACAGATGATTCCGGCATTGTTTACCCGGAATCGGACGGAGAACCTATGGGCGAAACAGAAATTCATGTAATGGTCATCATAGAGCTGTGCCGGACACTGCGGCATTTTTTCCGCAGTCATCCCGATGTCTATACCATTGCAAACATGCTGATGTATTATGAAAAAGCAAATCCAGGGGCATACAAAGTGCCGGATGTGATGGTGGTGAAAGGTGTGGCAAAGCACCTGCGCCGGATTTTCAAGATATGGGAAGAAAAGACAGCGCCGAATGTGATATTTGAAATCACTTCCAAAGCCACCGCATCGGAGGACATTGCCAAAACCAGTCTGTACGCTTCGTTGGGAGTGCGGGAGTATTTTCTGTTTGATCCGCTTGACGAATATCTGGAAAAGGGGTTTATGGGATTTCGGCTGGACGGGCTGATGTATACTCCTGTAATTGCGGAAGATGACGGCAGCCTTTTCAGTGCGGAACTGGGGCTGAAACTCATACGGGAAGGGCATATGCTCCGGCTGCTTGATCCGGAAACCGGGCGTCTGGTTCCCAATGTGGATGAGGCCGTTTCAATGGCGGAAAAAGAGACACGAAGAGCTGAAAAAGAGGTTCGCAGGGCAGAAAAAGAGACCCGCAGGGCAGAAAAAGAGGCCCGCAGGGCAGAAAAAGAGGCCCGCAGGGCAGAAAAAGAGGCTTGCAGGGCCAAAGAGGCTGAAGCCCGTGCAGAAAAAGAGACCTGCCGTGCAGAGGAAGAGGCACGCAAAGCTGCCCATCTGGCTGCAAAACTGCGGGAAATGGGGATTGATCCGGAGTCGGTATAAGGTGATTTCCGGAAAAGTATCAAAAGCTTCCAGCTTTTGCCCTTTGCCTGTGAACTGAACCGGGATATTTATTTTCAGAAATCACCTAACAGAAAAGAAGAATAAACGCGGGTACTGGATTCTGCTGAACATAAAATCAAATGAAACCAGTATGATGAACCCGGTATTCAAAGACCGGAACCTGATTAACAGGCAGCCATGAAAAAAAAACACATTTACAGCATCACAGAAAAAGATTCTCTGCTCTGTCTTTATGAACCTGTCATCTGTTTCCGGCAGGAACGCATACAGAAGACGGAAAAACGCCTGACTTCCGGCAAGGTAAGTCTTGGGGATTTTGCCTCAGGCCATGAATATTTTGGTCTGCATTTCCGGGAAAATCAGTGGATATTCCGGGAATGGGCTCCCAATGCAACTGAGATTTTTCTCATCGGAAACCGGAGCGGATGGCAGGAACGCGGAGAATTTGCCCTAAAACGCCTGAATGAAGACGGCACATGGGAACTGCGCATGTCACCGGATATGCTCAGTCACGGGGATTTGTACCGGCTCCGGGTTCACTGGGCAGGCGGCGGAGGAGACAGGATTCCCTCTTATGCCCGGAGGGTTGTTCAGGACCCCCACACCCTTATTTTCAATGCGCAGGTCTGGCATCCGCATCAACCTTACCAATGGAAAATGCCGGTTTTTTCCCCGCAAAAAACAGAACCTCTGCTGATCTATGAAACCCATACAGGCATGGCACAGGAAGAGGAAAAAATCGGCACATACCAAGAATTTACCCAAAATATCCTGCCCCGAATTGTCAAAGCCGGATACAATACCATACAGTTGATGGCTGTGCAGGAACATCCCTATTACGGATCTTTTGGGTATCAGGTTTCCAGTTTTTTTGCTGCCTCTTCCCGTTTTGGCACACCTGATGAGCTGAAAGAACTGGTGGATACGGCCCATCAACTGGGACTGCGTGTTATCATGGATCTGGTGCATTCCCATGCAGTATCCAATGAAGTGGAAGGACTGGGCTGTTTTGACGGAACCCTGTATCAGTATTTTCACCAGGGCCCGCGCGGCATTCACACTGCCTGGAATTCCCGATGCTTTGATTATGGCAAATATCAGGTGCTGCATTTTCTTTTGTCCAACTGCCGTTTCTGGCTGGATGAATACCGTTTTGACGGATTCCGGTTTGACGGCGTTACCAGCATGATGTATCTGGATCACGGGCTGGAAAAGGCATTTACCTCTTATGATGACTATTTCAGCCATGAAAATACTGATGAAGACGCTCTGACCTATCTGGCTCTGGCAAACAAAATGATTCATTCGGTTCGTCCGGATGCCCTGACCATTGCCGAGGATGTAAGCGGAATGCCGGGACTGGCCGCGCCGGTTCCGGACGGGGGAATGGGATTTGATTTCCGTTTTGCTATGGGCGTGCCGGATTACTGGATTCGCTTATGCAAGGAAATTCCTGATGAACACTGGCCCATCGGTCATCTCTGGTACGAGCTTTGCAACCGCAGAAAAGAGGAAAAAACAATCAGTTATGCAGAATCCCATGATCAGGCTCTGGTCGGGGATCAGACCCTGATTTTCCGGCTGATTGGTGCAGATATATATGAACATATGCGCACAGATGACCCCAATCTCCGTGTGGATCGGGGCATGGCTCTGCACAAACTGATCCGGCTTATCACCCTTGGCACTGCCGGAAACGCGTATCTGAATTTTATGGGAAATGAATTCGGCCATCCGGAATGGATTGATTTTCCCCGTGAGGGAAACAACTGGTCTTTGCACTATGCCCGGCGCCAGTGGTCTCTGGCAGAGAATCCGCAACTGAAATACCATTTTCTTGGCCGGTTTGACAAAGATATGATCGCGCTGGCAAAAACATACAGGATACTGAGGGAATCGGAAATTCATCTTATGCACGAGCATTCGGAAAACAAGGTCATTGTTTTTTCACGGGCCGGACTGATCTTCGCGTTCAATTTTCATTCGTCCCAATCCTGGCAGGATTACCGCTTTTCGGCACCAGCCGGTGAATACCGTCTGCTTCTGGACAGTGATGCGCAAATTTACGGCGGTCATGCGCGGGTAATGCCGGATCAGCATTATTTTACTCTGGCTTCTGAATTCCCCGGTGATACATCGCAGATGCTCAGCCTTTACCTGCCTACCCGCACGGCACTGGTACTGGAACCGGTTCTCTTATAAGGAACACTTTCTTAAATGACAATTTTTTGAAATTATTCATTATAATTATACCAATTCGCCATTGATTCGATATAATATTATACTGATCCAATTTTGGTTTCTTTGGCACGGAAATTGCATATGCGCCAAAACAGTTTTTTTTCAGCCCTTCTTCTGGGTTTTTCAGGCCAAAAACGGATGCTTTTTCCCGTCCGGACTGTCAGGCAAAAAACATGCCGGAGAAAAACAAAATTGGATCAGTATATCAGTTTCAGAGGTTCCGTGTGTGCAAAAAACCGCTCCGCTCAATTTTTGCACTCCTCCGGATTTGCATTCTGCATTGTATAAAACCAATGGCGAATTGGTATTAGCAGAGTCAGTTCCAGCCTGAGTTCGCCATAAACACACAGCAGACTGACAGTCTCTTTGTGAAACTTTTTTGGAAAAAACTCTGTGTCTTCTGTGGGAAACTGCTCCCCGAAATCCCGGTCAAAGCTCTGTACCGGACATTTCACTCTGCATTTTCTTCCATGACGCTTTTTCACTTGACTTACACAATTCCCATTTACTATACTGATCCAGTATCTGCTGTGCCAAAACTGCCTAACCTGCCATTCAATCCAACGGCTGATGCCGCTGGTTAATTCTGTTGCCGGATCGGGGGAAAAATGGAAAAACCGAAAATGTTACTGGTGGATGATGAGGATCGGTTTCTGACAACAACGCAGAAACTCATTCAGCGCAAGGGCTATGATATTCAGACTGCTTCCGGAGGAACCGAAGCTCTGGAAAAAATGCTCTACACTGATATTGATGTGGTGATTCTGGATGTGAAAATGCCGGGCAGAGACGGAATTGACATTTTAAAGGAGATCAAAAACCGTTTTCCTCTGACCGAGGTGATTCTGCTCACAGGTCACGCGACAGTGGAATCTGCCATCATCGGTATGAGAAGCGGGGCTTATGATTATCTGATGAAACCGGTTGCTCCGGATGAACTGATCCAGAAGGTGGAGGCCGCATTTGTCAGACGCAAAAGCATTAAGGAAATCAAAGCCGGGGCAGAAAACTCTGTAAAGACAGCACCTGCTCCGGATAATAAATGAAAAGCAATTTTTTCCCTGATTCCTACTGCTTTGCCAACTTTGATTTTATGATCTGAAGTGTACAGCAAAAACCGGATTTTCTGGAAAAATCCGGTTTTTGCAGCGCACAGATTCAAGGCTGACAGTACTGACTGATTATATAGTATCTGATGAATTTTTATTTCAGAGCATTATCTCCGTGCAATCCGTATCTGTGGCAGAATTTTCAGATTTCAAATCTGAGCGGGTATAACCGTTTTTTCGGATTTCGTTACGGGAACCGGCGCTCTTTCTGTATCGTTCGGGCGCACCTCCCCTTACGACAGAATTCTCAGATTCGTATGACCTGCTGACAGTCGTAAATGCTTATTCAGTTTATGCCGGACTTAACCGGGTGAGGTTTTCATCTTCAATTTTTTTTGGCCAAAACTGAATAAACTTCTTCAGATTGTAAGCGGTCTGACAAAGCAATGACCAACCAAATCCGATCACCCTTCAGACCGCTATAAAGACTGCATCCGAAACCCCGAAGATTTTTGGCTGCGGCTGTGAAACCTTCTGCTGCCGAACGTGACCTGCGACAAAATTCCTGCTTTTCTTCAGAGACATCCTCACTGCGACCCAAAAAAAACATTGCTTATATCTTTTGCAGTTTTGAAATTACCCGAACTCAGGAAATCCGGGGCCGGTGACAACAGCATCGGGTTCTTTTTTCATCCGTTTTTTTAAAAAATCGGCAGTTTCCGGGAAAAGAGTTTTGTCATTGGGACTGCCGGTAAGTTTTCAGCGGCAATCATAAATCCCTCACGGCTGAAAGTCATCTGCATCGTTGTCCCGAACCCGCAATCCGGGTAGTGGGTCTGCACGAAATGGTTAGGATTCAACTATTTAATATTATTATATTTTATGATAAATACAGATTTTTATCTATATATAATAAATACAAATGGTTAAACGATACATCCATGATACTGCTTATACTGATTTTAAATACTGTCCATTCGCTTAAATTTTATTAATATCATGAATTAATTTCCAAAAAGCTGT